>DJPH01000009.1 GCA_002439755.1 Prevotellaceae bacterium UBA6417
CCTGCTTTTCATGCTATTGTTCCGTGTCATGATGTGGGTATTAAAGAGATGGTAGGTTCTTTATGTTTTAATATATCGGAGCTGAAATCATAATCGATGGTAGAGATGGTTATTACTACATTTGCTCTTTGGTTAAGGAGAGTTTTGCTGTCAATTAATTTGCCTTCTTTGTCATAAGTGCTTTTTCCTACAGTAAAATGGCATGTTCCGAGGCTGCCGGAAACATCAAATGGCAAGCAATTATCTATCTCGCTGAAGGTCATGGTTGCAGTAACGGAATTTCCTCCGGTATAGGTCTTCTTGCCTTCACTGTCTGTGTAGCATGAGCTTGTACCTGCCAGCTGTATGGTGGCGGCAACACTGGTTATTATGGAATATCGTACATCGCTGCCTGATGCCGGGATGGTATTTATTGTCGTGTAAAGATCAACTTCTCCTGTGTAATCCCAACTGTAACCACCTAAACTGGCTGTTCCACGGATGCTTGCTCTCAGTGTTGCATTGACACTTCCTCCGCATCCGCATCCTCCGCATCCTCCGGATCCCATAAGCCCGGCTTGTTCCATTTGAATGTTGTCAAATACTTGTTCGTCCTTAATCAAACGTAGTTTTAAATCTTCTTTTTTCATAATGCTATAGTTTTGGAATAGTGTCAGTGTTTATTGTGGCTAATTCAAGAACGTCTTAATGAATGTTGCTTTCAAACGATGTTGTATATGCTTGGATTTGTTACAGACAAAATGTAATGTTCATTATGTATGGTAGTTATTAACGTGATAGATTTGCTTACAAATATAAATATATTATGTGAGATTGCAAAATATATAGCGAAAAATATTCGCAAAAAAAGTTTGTATTGTGATTCTTCCACCATGCATTTGCTGCCTGTGTCTTGAAAATTTCAGCCCACGTCTTGCCACCGTCACGGACGGAGCCAGGGCGCGGGTGCGCTGAAGCGTTTAATCATATGTTTTATGAACCATAAAAATTCAATGACATGACAAAAATCAACATGAAGTTTAAGCGTTCGGCCGAAAAGGGCGCAATGGGAAGCATTTACTATGAGGTGGTGCACCAAGGCCACCGCAAAAGCATCAAGGCCGGCATCGTATGCCTGGCCTCAGAATGGGACGGGCAGCAGAAACGCCTGAAAAGGCTGCGCGACGTCTATCCCGACACGCGGCGCATGCAAATCGAGAGCGACATGAAAATGCTGCGTGCCGTGATTGAAAGGCTGGAGCGCAGAGTAAAGGGCTATACGGCCTGCGAGGTGCGCGACGAATACCTGAAGCGGCGTCAAAGGTCGCTCGTGGCCACGTTTATGCGCGACGAGGTGGAACGGATGGAAAAGGGCGGACGCTTCGGCACGGCACGGGCCTATCGCAAGACGATGGACAGCTTCGGCGCTTATCTCGGCTGCTGCAACATGACGTTTTGCGGCATTACGCCGATGCTCATTGACGGATATGCCGCCTACCTGCTCCGGCGGGGTGTCAGGCGCAACACGCTCTCGTTCTATATGCGTGTGCTGCGCGCTGCCTACAACAGGGCCGTGAAGCTGGGGCTGGCCGAACAGGCGCTGCCCTTCAGAAATGTTTATACGGGCGTTGACAAGACCGACAAACGGGCCGTTGACTTTGATTCGATCATGAAGCTCAACCGCCTGGAGCTCGAAAAGGGGAGCGAGCTCGGACTGGCGCGCGACATGTTTATGTTTAGCTTCCTGACGCGCGGCATGACGTTTGTCGACATGGCCTGGCTGAAAAAGGAAGAGGTGGCCAATGGCGAAATACACTACAAGCGCCACAAGACGGGGCAGATGCTGCAAATCAGAATCAACGACAATATCGGTGCCATTATACGGCGCTACGACCGCCCCGGCTCTCTCTATGTGTTTCCCGTCATAGGGTGCGAGGGAGGCATGCGCGCCTTTACCGACTGCCAGACGGGTCTGTCGCTCTATAACCGCAGACTGAAGAAGCTGGCGGCCATGATAGGGCTCGACCGGCCGCTCACGTCCTATACGGCGCGCCACAGCTGGGCCACGGCGGCCTATCGCATGGGGGTGCCGCTGCAGCTGATCAGTGCGGGCATGGGCCACACCAAGGAGGAAACAACGCGCATCTATCTGGCTTCGCTCGAAAACTGGAAAATAGACAATGCCAACGACAGCATTGCGCGGATGCTGACCGGACGTGGCCGCCGACGCTGAGGCAACACGGCAGCGGCACTGAGGCATGCATAAAATAATGCGCCCGGCTCAATCGAACCGGGCGCTCAAGTATTCAGCTCATTGGTATCTGTACTTACTTGGCTTTGTTGACGATGGCCTTGAAGGCTTCGGGGTTGTTGATGGCCAAATCGGCAAGGGTCTTGCGGTTGATTTGGATGTCGGCCTTGTGAAGGGCACCGATCAACTGTGAATAGGAAAGGCCTTCGAGACGTGCGGCAGCGTTGATACGCTGTATCCAGAGTGCGCGGAAATTGCGCTTCTTGTTGCGACGGTCGCGGAAAGCATAGGTGAGACCTTTTTCCCATGTATTCTTGGCTACTGTCCACACGTTCTTGCGTGCGCCATAATAGCCGCGTGTTAATTTTAGAATCTTCTTTCTTCTTGCCCTTGAGGCGACATGATTTACTGATCTTGGCATAACTTAATCGTTTGTTGTGAATGTCAGCGTCGTAACGGTTCTACGCTCTTTGAGTGCTAAGCATTCGGTTAAATAAATGTGTTGGATGATTTTGGTTAACGGAGATTCATCAACTCTTTTACCTGACGGAGATTTGACTTGTCGACAAGGGCAGTGTGGGTCAGGTTCCTTTTTTGCTTTTTGGTCTTCTTGGTGAGGATGTGACTGTGAAAAGCATGATTTCTTTTGATCTTACCTGTTCCGGTGAGTGAAAATCTCTTTTTCGCGCCGGAATTTGTCTTTACTTTTGGCATTTTGTTTTGGTTTATGTGTTTATTTATGATAGCGGCAGCGTGAAATCATTTACGCTACGCGCGTATTCTCTGTTTTTGTCGCGCCTTAGTCCTCTCCTTCGACTTTCGGGCCTGAATATTCTTTTTTCTCATTGATGCGCGGTGCGTTTCCGCTTTGGTTTTTCTTGGGTCCTTCGGCTACGGTCTTGACGGCTTTTTTTGCCGACGGCATCTTTTTGGGACCGATGAACATGGTCATGCGCTTGCCGAGCAGCTCGGGCATCTGTTCTACCTTGCCTACTTCTTCAAGGTCGTTGGCAAAGCGGAGCAGGAGCACTTCGCCCTGGTCTTTGAAGACGATGCTACGGCCGCGGAAGAAGACGTAGGCTTTTACTTTGTTGCCTTCTTCAAGGAACTCGCGGGCGTGCTTGAGCTTGAAGTTGTAGTCGTGGTCGTCGGTCTGGGGGCCGAAGCGTATTTCCTTGACGCTTATCTTGACTTGCTTGGCTTTGATTTCTTTCTGCCGCTTTTTTTGCTGGTATAGAAATTTGGAGTAGTCGATTATCTTGCAGACGGGAGGCGCGGCGTTGGGCGATATTTCTACCAAGTCGAGCCCTTTGCTCTCGGCCATGGCCAAGGCTTTTGCTGTGGGCAGTACTTTCGGCTCGATGTTGTCGCCTACGATTCTTACTTCGCGTGCAGTGATCTGGCCGTTAATCCTGTATTCCTGTTTCAGTGAGTCATTTTTCATTCAACTAAAGCGTCGTTTTCTATTCGGGGTGCAAAGTTAATCAATATTTATCATTTCATTGACTTCGTTTTGGATTTTCTTTGCGAATTCCTCGTAAGTCATGGTGCCTTGGTCGCCTTCGCCTTGTTTTCTGACGGCTACTGTGCCTTCGCCCGCTTCTTTTTCGCCGACGATGAGCAGGTAGGGAATGTGCTGCATTTCGTTGTCGCGCACTTTGCGGCCTATTTTTTCGCTGCGTGCGTCAATGGTGGCGCGCAGGTCTTTGCCGGCGAAGTAGGTTTTGAGCTTTTCGGCATAGCCGACATACTTTTCTGAGATGGGAAGTATGGCTATCTGTGTGGGTGTGAGCCACAGGGGGAAGTGGCCTGCGGTGTGCTCGATGAGCACGGCTACGAAGCGTTCCATGGAGCCGAAGGGCGCGCGGTGTATCATGACGGGGCGATGTTTTTCGTTGTCGGCGCCGACGTATTCGAGCTGGAAGCGTTCGGGCAGGTTGTAGTCTACCTGTATGGTGCCGAGCTGCCAGCTGCGTCCGATGGCGTCTTTGACCATGAAGTCGAGCTTGGGTCCGTAGAAGGCGGCTTCGCCGTATTCGATGCGGGCTTTCATGCCTTTTTCATGGCAGGCTTCGATGATGGCCGATTCGGCTTTTTCCCAGTTTTCGTCGGTGCCGATATATTTGCTGCGGTCATTTTTGTCGCGCAGGGATATTTGTGCATCGTAGTTGTCGAAGCGGAATGTTTTGAATACGGTGAGGATGATGTCCATGACGCGCAGGAATTCGTCTTTTACCTGGTCGGGGCGGCAGAAGATGTGTGCGTCGTCTTGCGTGAAGCTGCGCACGCGTGTCAGTCCATGGAGCTCGCCGCTTTGCTCGTAACGGTATACGGTGCCGAATTCGGCGATGCGCACGGGCAGGTCTTTATAGGAGCGGGGCTTGCGGGCATAGATTTCGCAGTGGTGCGGGCAGTTCATGGGTTTGAGCATGTATTCTTCGCTTTCGTCGGGCGTGTGTATGGGCTGGAACGAGTCTTTGCCGTATTTGGCGTAGTGGCCCGAGGTGACGTAGAGCTGTTTGCTGCCTATGTGGGGTGTGATGACTTGCTGGTAGCCGTAGCGTGTCTGTATTTTCTTGAGGAATGCTTCGAGGCGCAGTCGCAGGTCGGTGCCTTTGGGTAGCCATATGGGGAGTCCCTTGCCTACGCGATCGGAGAACATGAAGAGTTCCATTTCTTTACCTATCTTGCGATGGTCGCGCTTTTTGGCTTCTTCGACCATGGCGAGGTATTCATCAAGGAGTTTCTTTTTGGGGAAGGAGATGCCGTAGACGCGTGTCATGGTTTCGCGCTTGGCGTCGCCGCGCCAGAAGGCTGCCGATACGGCGGTTATCTTGATGGCTTTGATGGGTGCGGTGGAGATGAGGTGTGGGCCGCGACACAGGTCGGTATAGTCGCCCTGCGTGTAGGTGGTGATGTTGCCGTCGTCGAGCTCGTTGATGAGTTCGAGTTTGAGCTTTTGTCCGCGGTCGCCAAAGAATTTCAGGGCTTCGGCCTTGGAGATGCTTTTCCTTACGAGTGCTTCGCCGCGTGCGGCCAGCTCGGCCATTTTGGCGTTGATGGTTTCAAAGTCGCTTTCTCTGATGGCGGTGCCTTCGGGGGTTACGACGTCGTAGTAGAAGCCGTTCTCGATGGCGGGGCCTATGCCAAACTCTGTTCCGGGGTAGAGCTCCTGCAGGGCTTCGGCCAGCAGGTGGGCCGAGGTGTGCCAGAAGGTCTTTTTGCCTTCTTCGTCTTCCCATTTGAAGAGTTTCAGTGTGGCATCGGTGGTGATGGGGCGGTTCAGCTCTGTGACTTCACCGTTTATGGAGCATGACAATACTTCTTTGGCTAATTTGGGCGAAATGCTTTCTGCAATTTCCTGCGCTGTTACGCCGGATCGGTATTCTTTTACCGAATTGTCCGGAAAAGTAATCTTTATCATATGTCTCTTTCTGTTTTCGACGGGTGCAAAAGTAATGATTTATTTCAAGATAAGCGTTGCGTGCCATAAAAAATATCGCGCCACGGGCTGTTTTTAGGTGCAATAGCAGTAATTTTGCAACGTGAAAGTAAGTAGCTACACCACAATAGGAACGCCGGGCGAGGCCAAGCTCGTTGTGCGCAAAAGCACGTTTCTGTCGTTTGCCCTTCCCGTGTGGAGTGTCGACGAGGTTGATGCCCGTGTCAGGGAGGCGCGCAAGAAGTATTATGATGCCCGTCATGTGTGTTACGCCTATGTGCTGGAGCCCGATGGTTCCGTGGAGCGCGGTTCCGACAACGGCGAGCCTTCGGGCACGGCGGGGCGTCCCATTTTGGGGGTCATCCGTTCGGCTTCGCTGACGGGCGTCCTCATTATCGTTGTGCGCTATTTCGGCGGCATCAAGCTGGGCACGAGTGGACTGATTGCGGCCTATAGGGAGGCGGCCGAGCTGGCTGTTGCCAATGCCGCCTGTGTGAGCCGCATCGTAGAGGATGGCATGGCGTTTTCTTACGACTATGCGCAGCTCAACGCCGTGATGAAGCTGCTCAAGGCCGACGGCGCGCGCATTGAGGACAACCGCATCGACATGCTGTGCCACACGCGCATCAGCGTGGCGGCCGAGCAAAGCGACGGTTTGCGCGCTCGGCTGCTCAAGGTGCCCACCCTCAGGTTTGACGGCTCCGATATCTGACCCTTTTATACATTATATAATATGCATCTTCCCATTTTCTTCTTCCGTCTGCTTCTTGTTGTGGTGCCGGCTCTGCTGTTGCCTGCCCTCTCGTCGTGTGGCAGTGACCACGATGACGACCGCGACGAGGAAAACCGGCGCACCCTGTTTGTCTACATGCCGTGGAGCACCGACCTGCTCAGCTGTTTCGAGACCAACCTCTCCGATTTCGAGGCGGCCATCGAGCAGCAGAAAGGACTGAAGAGCCAGCGCGTCATAGTCTATCTGGCCCGTTCAAAGACCCAGGCCTCGATGTTCGAGATTGCTTGCGACGGTGGCCAATGCACGCGCCGCCAGCTCAAGGAGTATAGCGGCACCGGCTATACCACGCTGCAGGGACTCACCGCCATCCTTGCCGATGTCAAGACCTATGCGCCCGCCACGCTCTCCTACTCCATGATCATCGGCTGTCACGGCCTGGGATGGGTGCCCGTCAAGGCTCTCGCCCAATCGCGTGCTGTCCGCGGCCGGGTCGCCCTCCACTGGAACCGGGGCAATCAGGCCACGCGCCTCTTCGGTGGCCGCACAAGCGACTGCCAGACCGACATTGAAACTTTGCGCGAAAGCATGGAGGCCGCCGACTTCCACACCGAATACATTCTTTTTGACGACTGCTACATGTCGGGCATCGAAGTGGCCTACGAACTGCGCCACGTGACGCGCCGCCTCATCGCTTCGACGAGCGAAATGATGATGTATGGCATTCCCTACAAGCTTGTGGGCGGCAACCTGCTTGGCACGCCCGACTATAGCGCCCTGTGCCGCAATTTTCTGGCTTTCTACTCGTCCTACTCCACTCCCAGCGGCACGCTCACCGTTACCGACTGTTCCAAGCTCGACAGCCTGGCTCTGGCCGTGGCGCGGCTCAACCTGCGCAGCGACCACGCCCCGGTGTGTCCCGACAGCCTGCAGCGCCTCGGAGGCTACACCCCCGGCATTTTCTTCGACATGCAGAGCTACCTGCGCCACCTCTGCCCCAACCCGCAGCTACGCGCCGAGGCCGACAGCCTGCTCCATGCCGCCGTTGAGCACACCGTGCACACGCCTACCATCTTTACCACGCAGATCAGCTCCATTGCCATCAGGGAGTTTTCGGGCCTCACCATTTCCGAACCGAGCCTACATCCCTTTGCTTCACAATATTACAGCGAAACGTCCTGGTTCAAGGACACGCACTGAAAGCTCCGTCGCAATTCTATTTGGACACTTCAGAAAAAAGAGGATGCATCGTTTTGACACACCCTCTTGCTTGTATCAACGCTATTTGACGTTTCTAAACCTTCTCAATTCTTATGGCGGTTAGCCCTGCGTTCACGGATCTTTGCTTTCTTTTTTGCTGAAGCCGATCCATGAAGTCCCGTAATATATGACTTCTTTTTAGCCTTGGTCTTGACTCCACCCGTATTGCGTCCACTCGGATGCGAAGAAGCCTTGCGAAAAACTACACCGCTTTCGATGACTTCATGGATTTCCTTGTCACTGGCCATAAAACACAGGCTGTATTAATGATGGAACAAGCGAATGCCGGTAAAGGCCATTGCAATGCCATACTTGTTGCAGGTAGCAATCACATGATCGTCACGGACGCTTCCACCTGCCTGTGCAATATATTCAACGCCGCTCTTATGAGCCCTTTCTATATTATCGCCAAATGGGAAGAAAGCATCCGACCCCAGGCTGACACCTGTATTCTTGCTGATCCACTCTTTCTTTTCCTCAAGCGTAAGCACCGAAGGCTTTTCGGTAAAGAAATTCTGCCATACTCCATCAGCAAGTACATCGTCATGATCCTCACTGATGTAAACATCAATGGTATTATCGCGATCTGCACGGCGGATATGCTCTATCCAAGGCAATGCAAGCACTTTTGGATGCTGACGCAGCCACCATATGTCGGCTTTATTACCGGCCAGACGCGTGCAATGAATGCGGCTCTGCTGACCGGCACCAATACCTATGGCCTGTCCACCCTTTACATAGCACACGGAATTGCTTTGGGTATACTTCAATGTGATCAAGGCAATTTTCAAATCGCGCTTGGCATCCTCCGGAAACGACTTATTATCCGTAGGTATGTTATCGAACAAGCTATCTGACGACAAGTCTATCTCATTGCGCAATTGCTCGAACGTTACGCCAAACACTTGCTTGCGCTCGATTGGCTGAGGAATGTATTCGGGATCTATTTGTATTACATTATAAGTGCCTTTGCGCTTTTCTTTCAAAATAGCCAAGGCTTCAGGCGTATATCCGGGTGCAATGATGCCATCCGAAACTTCACGTTTGATTAAAACGGCAGTTGCTTCATCGCATGTATCGCTCAATGCGATAAAATCGCCATATGAAGACATGCGATCGGCTCCGCGTGCCCGTGCATAGGCGCATGCCATCGGCGTAAGAGGAATCTTTATGTCATCGACAAAATATATTTTTTTCAAAACATCGCTTAGCGGCAAACCTATTGCCGCGCCTGCCGGCGAAACATGCTTAAAGGAGGCTGCGGCGGGCATGCCGGTAGCTGCTTTCAACTCTTTCACTAATTGCCAACTGTTAAAGGCATCCAGCAAATTGATATAGCCCGGGCGGCCGCTGAGTACTGTAATGGGCAACTCGCCTTCGTCCATGTATATGCGCGCCGGCTTTTGATTCGGATTGCATCCGTATTTCAATAATAATTCTTTCATCGCTATTTATTCTAAAACCAAAGAAGGTATGCTTGTACGGCATACCTTCATATATCCTTTATTTCATTTCTTATTTAAAGAATTTCTTTACATCCTCGTTGGGAACCATCTGCTCATCGAATATGTAAGCACCTGTCTTCGGGCTCTTTACCATCTTAATTACTTTTGAATAAGAACGCCCGTCTTTGTTACCTTCGTGTAAGGTTGCGACTGTTTTTTTTGCCATGTCTACAAATTGTTATTTTATCTCCTTATGAATAGTCATTCTCTTCAAAATGGGATTGTATTTCTTCAATTCCAATCTGTCCGGTGTGTTCTTCCTGTTCTTGGTTGTAATGTAGCGTGATGTTCCGGGAAGCCCGCTGTCTTTCATCTCAGTACATTCCAATATTACTTGCACCCTGTTTCCTTTTGTTTTCTTTGCCATGTCCGTTTGATGTTAAGCAATTACTCTAATTTTCTTCCAATCGCAAAATCCCTTTGCAACTGCATTTTTCAATGCTGCGTCAAGCCCTACTTTATTGATCATGCGCAAACCGGCTGCACAAATGCTCAAACTAATCCAGCAGTCTTGCTCAACGTAATAAAATTTCTTCGTGAATAAGTTAAGGTCGAAACTACGTTTGGTGCGACGCTTCGATTTTGAAACGTTGTTGCCTATCATAGCTTTCTTGCCTGTGATTTGACAGATTTTTGACATCGCTAATATTTTTGTTTTGTTTTATTCTCAATGATAGCCTTACATGCTATTTTCGAGCTGCAAAGGTAACATTTATAATTGAATCAGCCAATTATTCCTTATGAAAAATCACGCTTTTTCATTTTTTTCTATCTCATCTTTCAGGAAATCCCTTAGCATGGCCATTGCTTCTTCTGCTGCAAGTGTTGTATTTTCGTCTCTTCCCATGTCATGAAAGACTTTTCGGGTCACAATGTTGTCATTCGAACCCAATGCTATCCAGACTGTTCCCACTGGGTTTTCGTCTGTTCCTCCACCGGGTCCGGCATATCCTGTGATGGCTATGCTGTAGTCTGTGCCAAACATTTTGTTGGCACCTATAACCATTTGCCTGGCAACCTCTTCACATACGGCTGTCTTTTCCTTTAGCAAGTCTTCGCTCACTCCGAGGTATTTTACTTTTATTTCATCGGCATAGCACACCAGACCGCCTTTGAAATAGTGCGAACTTCCGGCGGAAACGGTTAAGGCTGATGCGATTCTTCCGGCACTGCAACTTTCAGCCGTTGATAATGTTTTTCCCAATTTCCACATTTGAAGGCTGATTTCTTTTCCGACGAATTTCAAATTCAACTCCATCTCTTTATTTCTTTACGGTTGTATTTCAGATTGTCACACGCGAATAAGCAGGCTTGTCCAAAGGGCAGAAGTCTTTATCCTGATACTTGAAATAGGCGGCCATTGCTATCATGGCTGCATTGTCGGTGGTATAGGAAAAAGGCGGAATGTAGACATCCCATCCGCATTTGTCACGTTTTTCAAGGAAGGCTTCGCGCAGTTTTGTGTTGGCGGAGACACCGCCCGCCACTGCAACACGGTTTATCCCGGTTTGCTTTACCGCCAGGCTGAGTTTTTTCATCAATACGTCAACTACGGTCTTTTCAAAAGAGGCTGCCAAATCTTCTTTGTTTTGTTCGATAAAATCGGGATTTTCCTTGATTTTGTCGCGCAAAAAGTAAAGCAACGAAGTTTTCAGTCCACTGAAACTATAGTCCAAGCCGGGCACCGAAGGTTTGTTGAATTCAAAAGCTTCGGGATTGCCTTTTCTTGCCAAACGGTCTATGATGGGTCCTCCGGGATAGCCAAGTCCCATGAATTTTGAGCATTTATCGATGGTTTCGCCTGCTGCGTCATCGATTGTCTGCCCCAATATCTCCATATCCTTATAGCTATTGACCTTTACGATCTGCGAATTTCCGCCGCTTACAAGCAGACAAAGGAACGGGAAAGCGGGATGGCGGTTTTCTTTACCTTTTTCTTCGATAAAATGGGCTAAAATATGACCTTGCAGATGGTTAACGTCTACCAATGGAATGCCTAAAGCTATTGAAAGCCCCTTGGCGAACGACACTCCTACCAGCAGCGATCCCATCAGCCCCGGACCGAGCGTAAAACCTATCGCTGTCAGCTCGTCTTTGCTTATACCGGCTTTTTTCAAGGCGGCATCCACGGTGGGCACGATGTTCTGTTCATGTGCTCTTGAAGCCAGTTCGGGCACAACTCCGCCATAGTTGCGGTGCACTTCCTGGCTCGCGGTGGCTTGTCCCAGCAGCCAGCCGTTTTTTATGACTGCCGCCGACGTATCGTCACAGCTTGATTCTATACCTAATATTATAATGTCTTTTTCCATTCCCTCTCGTTTTGTGTCAGTCCGACAAGATTTCCAGACCGTGCTCCGTCATCACAAAAGTATGCTCCCACTGCGCGCTCGGCAGCTCGTCTTCGGTCACTACTGTCCAACCATCTTCAGCATCGATAAACACTTCCCATGTTCCCATGTTGATCATTGGCTCGATGGTGAAGACCATTCCCGGCACCATCACCATTCCTGTTCCTTTCCGGCCGTAGTGATTCACTTCGGGGTCCTCATGAAATTCGAGCCCTACTCCGTGGCCGCAAAGGTCGCGTACCACCGAATAACCGTTTTTATGTGCGTGGCGCGTAATGGCATCGGCTATATCGCCCAATTGCCCGTAAGGATGTGCGGCTGCCGCGCCCAATTCCAGGCATTCGCGCGCCACATCTACCAGATGCTGCTTTTCGGGAGTGGTTTTGCCTATGACAAACATGCGCGATGCGTCGCTGTAATAGCCTTTGTATATGGTCGATACATCAACATTCACAATATCGCCTTCCAACAATTGTTCTTCGTCGTTGGGTATTCCGTGGCAGACGACCTCGTCTATGCTCGTACAAACACTCTTAGGGAAGCCTTCATAGTTTAAAGGTGCCGGTATTGCACCGTGGCTTGTGGTATATTCATAGACAAGGCGATCGATATCGCCCGTTGTCATTCCGGCGTGTATTTCACGGGCAACCAAGTCCAACACGCCGCTGTTGATGACTCCGCTTTGACGTATGCCTTCTATTTGTTCCGGGGTCTTGATCATGTCCTTGCGAGGCACTATGTAACCTTGTTCTTGCAAAGACAGGACTTTAAGGTCGAGAGCGGTTGGTTGCTCACCTGCTGCCAAGACCCAATTCTTCCTAATTCTTTTTCCAAACACTTTCGTTACTTGTTTGTTTCGTGTTATTATGCCGCAAAAGTACTATTTTTCTGCTTTACATGCATACATAATCGGTCTCAAATGCTATGCTTCGCCTTATTTGCGCAATAGTATCATGTCGCCTACCTGAGGCACGTACTCAGGTGATAATTTGTTTATTTTGTAGAGTGTAGCCACTCTCATGCCATACTGCTGGCTCAAGAGATAGAGCGATTCACCTTCTTTCATCCGGTGATAAACGCCCGAATAGCTCTTGTCGGCCTGCCGTTGTTTCTTTTCGAAATATACAATGTCGCCGGCTTCGAGCACATGCCGCTTGTCAACTTCGTTGTATTTGCGGAGTCGCCGCTCGGAAATGCCCATCTCCTTTGCAATCGACTTATAGGTGTCGCCTTGACGGGCTATCGTATAGAAGTTGCGGTTGCACATATTTACTTCGTGCGAAAATTCCGTGCCGCCACCCCGATGGCCTTTGTGTCTGAAGCTTCTCAGGCTGAGCCTGTCCATTTTGGCCAGGTCGTAGTCTTCTATCAGCTGTATTAGGATTTGCGCATATCGCGGATTGGTGGCATAACCGGCCGCCTTTAAGCCGCGGGCCCATCCCTTGTAGTCGTGCAGGTGCAATTTGAACAAGCCGGCATAGCGTTTGTTCACGGTCAGAAATTCCGAGTGGTCTATATACGACTCTCTGACCGACTTGTAAACGCGAAAGTGCTCGTTAGGCGCATCATCGTTTACCAGCATGTAGGGTCCCGTCCAACTTCCGCCACATTTTATCCCGAAATGGTTTTTGCCCTGCACGGCCAGACGGCTTGTTCCTGCGCGGCTTTCCAACAAGGCCTGCGCCAATGTGATGCTGGCCGGTATTCTGTATTTTTCCATCTGCTCCACCGCCATTGCCGCATATTGCCGGATATATGAATTGTACAATTCGGCTTGTGCAAGGGCCTGTAGCGGCAATAGCAATGACAGCAGCAGTATCGACTTGCTTCTCAGAAGATATTTTGACATGATGTTGCTTTCTGTGATTTGAAGTGCAAACTTAAGTATTTTCGGCCAAACATACCGATTATTCCGCTTGTTTTCGCCATGCCGACATTCATTTTTATCATCTTGTTGGTCAGGGTGGAAATTGGATGCGTCACCGTTGGCATTGGCAGCACACCTTTTCAAATTCGCTGCGTCTCTTTTTGGAAATGAAACCGGTGGGCTTTAGTCCTGATAGTAAACTCTCTTGACGCGTGTGCTTACCGAAGTGAGCACCTCATAGGGAATGGTATCCAATATATCGCTCAATACGGTCACCGGCAGTTCGTTTCCGAAAATTATCGCTTCATCACCTTCCCGGCAGGGAATGTCGGTCACGTCTATCATGCAGACATCCATGCAAATGTTTCCCACATAAGGGGCTTTCCTGCCGTTTACGAGACAATAGGCTTTTCCGCATCCGAGATGGCGGTTCAATCCGTCGGCATAGCCGATGGGCAAGGCTGCAATGCGGCTGTCGCGTTCCACATGACCGCGTCTGCTGTAGCCTACCGTGTCACCCTTGGGAACATTGCGAATCTGCAATATGGTGGTGCGCAGTGTGCTCACATTGTTCAGTATTCTGTTGGTATAGGGGTCTATGCCATAGAGCCCGAGTCCGAGGCGTACCATGTCGAGATGGTACTGGGGAAAACGCTCAATGCCGGATGTGTTGCAGATATGCCTCAATATCTTGTGGCTGAATGCGGCCTGCAATTTGCCGCTGGCTTTGTCGAACAAAGTAAACTGACGGTTGGTAAAATCATTGAATTCATCGCCGTCGCTTCCCACGAAGTGTGAGAAAACCGAACGCACGATAACTGCCGTCTGGTTTTTCAAAACGTCTATCAGCTCGTCGATATCTTTTTCGGGATCGAATCCGAGACGGTGCATTCCAGTGTCGATTTTGACATGTACTGGGAAGTTTGTGATTCCCTCCTTTTCGGCTGCATGAATCAGGGCATGAAGCAAACGGAAGTTGTACACTTCGGGTTCCAACTTATAGTCGAACATGTCTTTGAATGCCGTCATTTCGGGGTTCATGATGATGATGTTGCCATGAATGCCGCCTTTGCGCAAATCCACGCCTTCGTCGGCCACGGCTACGGCCAGATAGTCCACACAGTGGTCTTGCAAAGTCTTTGCCACTTCGACCGCACCGCTGCCATATGCCGAGGCTTTTACCATACACACCATTTTTGTTTCAGGACGCAGGAAACTTCTGTAATGGTTCAGGTTGTCGACCAAAGCGTTAAGGTTTACTTCAAGTGTCGTTTCGTGGACACGCAGGGACATGAGGTCAGTGATTTTGTCGAAACGGAAGATATGGGCTCCCTTGATGAGCACTACTTCGTTGCGCAATGTGTCAATGAACCCGGATGAGATGAGCATTTCGGTCGTTTCAAAGAAATGCTTCTCCATTTTGAAGCCCGAAAGATGCCGTCCAATTTCTTTTCCCACTCCTATGAACTTGTCGATGTGATAGTTGTTGGCCAGATCGGCTATATCAGCATAAAGCTCGCCCATATCCGTCCCCGTTTGCAGCATGTCGCTCAATATCAAGGTGAATTTGCGGTCTTTGCGGTCCTGACGGCGGTTCATGAAGTCGAGAGCTATCTCAAGCGATTTCAAATCGGAGTTGTAGCTGTCGTTTATCAAGGTGCAACCGTTGATTCCCTCTTTCACTTCCAGGCGCATGGCTACCGGCTCGAGACGGGCCATACGCTCGGCTATTGTGGCCGCATCCATTTTCATATACAGGCACAAGGCCAGACAATGTATGGCATTTTCAATCGAAGCCTCATCTATAAAAGGAATCGTAAAAGAGGCTTCTGCACCTTTATTATAGATGTATTTTATCAGCGTGGCGTTGCTTTTTGTCTCAACATGGCTGATAAAAACAGGGGCATCGCTACTATGGCGCGACCAGGCAAACAATTGAAGCTCATAGCCGCATTCATTCAGACATTCCGAGATTATTTTATCGTCTGCATTGTAGATAAGTACTTCGGCATCCCTGAAAAGCTGCAGTTTCTCGAGACACTTTTCACGCATGGAGTGGAAATTCTCTTGATGGGCCTTTCCTATATTGGTCATGATGCCCACCGTCGGTTGTATAATCGATTGCAGGGCTTCCATCTCGCCCGGTTTTGAAATTCCGGCCTCGAAAACGCCTAACTGCGTGTGCTCGTCGATAAGCCATACCGAAAGCGGCACACCGATCTGCGAATTATAGCTGCGTGGTGAGCGCGTTACATTTATTGAAGGCGACAAAAGCTGATAGATCCACTCTTTTACAATGGTTTTTCCGTTGCTTCCGGTAATTCCCACCACTGGCAGTTCGAATTCTTCGCGGTGACGTTCGGCCAGACGCTGAAGGGCTGTTTTCGTGTCGGGAACGCGTAAAAAGTTGGCGCGTGGAAACAAGGCCATGTCCAAAGGCAATTTTTCGACAACAAAGTTGCGCACGCCGCGTTCATATAGCTGCGGAATGTATTTGTGCCCATCGTTGCGGGCTGTAGCCAGGGCAAAAAACAAAGTTGCCTCGGGAAATACCAACGAGCGGCTGTCGGTCAACAGCCATCCTATACGACTTTCGGCATTGCCGAAACGATGCGCTCCGATAAGCGAGGTGATTTCTTCAATCGAATAAAACATATTCTACTTTTTCATTAAAACAATTTGCCAGAGCGCAAAGTCCCTGATTAAAAGCGGTTACTTGTAGCTTTCGTGCAGACGCGATTCTATCTCGTCAAGCTCATTATTGAAGACAAAGTTCGGATATTTTTGGCGTAACGTACTTATTTTGTCTGCTAATTTAGTTAAAAACCTCCTGTACTCCTCTGTACAGGCATTAAACGGTCTATGGCCAAGCGACAGAAGCACCCTGTTCCATTCTTGCACAAAAGCAGACGCTTCGGGCGACATCCATTCTTCCACGAAAATGTCCCAAATATAGGCCGCCGCCCTTTGCGAAGGATGCAGCAGGTCGTCGGCATAGAACCTGTAGTCACGAAGTTCATCGGTCATGATTTCATAGGCAGGGAAATAAAAGCAGTTGTCGGGATAGCGCTTCATGATTTCGTCTACGGCAAGAAAAAGCGTGGATTTGCTGATTTGATTCTCATGCATCCCATACTTGGCATAACGGTAAGGGCTTACCGTAAAGACAATCTTAAGATGCGGACGCAAACGCAACAAACCTGAAAGCACCCGCGATTGTTCAAGTATGTCGGCAACCGAAAGACGGCATTCTTCAAACATAGCCGCAGGCTGTTTGTGGCAGTTGGCAACTGCGACATGACCGTTTTTCAGAAAATAACAATGATTTGCTCCCAACGTCAGGAACAAAACATCGAGGTCGCTAAGCATCCGCGTGGCACGCAGCAACGATTCATTGACAAGCGACAGGCATTCGTCGGCCGACGTGGCAGAAAACTCTGACGAATAGAGCCAGCTGCGCCACAGGCCGGAAGCATAGAACAAATCGTCCTCCCTGAAAGGCCTGAAATCGGACACACCGCGCAAAAGCAACGACAAGGCAGAAAAAATGCTTTGCGGATTATAGAGTACGCCGAAAGGATTGACCAGGGCGCGAAACTTGTTATCGACAAGCCGACGGCCGATGTTTTCGGTAAAACACGAACCAAGCAGCAAACAAGTATCGTCTGGCTTCAAACGAAAGCGTGAAGAAGAAACATCGACCAGCGTCGAAAAGTTGATTCTTTCCATGATTCTGCAACTACAAATTAAACGTCTGAAAATAAAACCCAGCAAAATTCATACGCAAAAATAGGCGTTTCCACCGAATATATTTTAATTTTGCATGATTATTTAAACCGGATAATGATAGGAACCGACGAAAAATATCCATTGCTCAACAAAATAGACTCCCCGAAAGACCTGAAAAAGCTTTCGGTGGAACAATTGCCCGAAGTGTGCAGTGAAATTCGGAATGAAATCATCAGTGTACTCGCACATAACCCGGGACATCTGGCTTCCAGCCTGGGAGCCGTAGAACTGGCAGTGGCACTTCATTACATTTACAATACGCCCGAAGACCGCATCGTATGGGATGTAGGCCATCAGGCCTATGCCCACAAAATACTGACGGGGCGGCGCGACCGCTTTAGCACAAACAGAAAATTCGGCGGCCTTTGTCCCTTCCCGACCCCGTTGGAAAGCGAGTATGACACGAACACCTGCGGCCACGCCTCCAACTCCATTTCGATTGCGTTGGGAATGTCGGTAGCCGCAGCAAGAGAAAAAAGCAATCGTAAGATTGTAGCCGTCATCGGCGACGGAGCCATGAGCGGCGGTCTGGCTTTCGAGGGTCTCAACAATGTGGCATCGACCGACAATGACATGCTAATCATTCTGAATGACAACAACATGAGCATAGACAGCAGTGTCGGTGGCATGAAACAGTATCTGCTGCACCTGCATACCAGTCCCACTTACAACAATATACGTTTCAAGGCTGCACAAAAGTTTGCGTCTTGGGGCTGGCTCACGGAACATCGGAAGAAAGCCATTCTGAGATTCAACAATTCAGTAAAATCAATCCTCTTCAACCAGCAAAACATATTTGAAGGTTTTGACATCCGTTACTTCGGCCCGATGAACGGCAACAATGTTCTTGAGCTTGTGCGCATCATACAGGAAATAAAGGACATGAAAGGCCCTAAGCTGCTACATATCCATACAAAAAAAGGAAAAGGATATGAAGCAGCCGAAAAAGAAGCCACGATATGGCATGCTCCGGGCAAATTCGATATCGTTTCGGGCAAGCGCATCGTAAAAGAAGAGTCTGAAAACACACCCAAATATCAGGTGATATTCGGAAAGACATTGGTGGAACTGGCAAAGAAGAACGACAAAATTGTTGGTGTAACGCCGGCAATGCCAACCGGATGCTCTATGGATATCATGATGAAAGCCATGCCCGACAGGGCTTTCGATGTAGGAATTGCAGAAGAGCATGCCGTGACATTTTCGGCAGGCATGGCCAAAGACGGTCTGCTTCCGTTTTGCAACATATACTCAACGTTTTCACAGAGAGCCTACGACAATATCATCCATGACGTTGCCATCCTTAATCTGCCTGTAATACTCTGCCTTGACCGCGCCGGACTTGTCGGCGAAGACGGAGCCACCCATCACGGAGCCTTTGACATTGCGGCACTACGCCCCATTCCCAACCTAACCATATCGTCTCCCATGAACGGAGAAGAGCTGAGAAACCTGATGTATACGGCACAGCTTCCGGGAAAAGGCTCTTTCGTCATTCGCTACCCCAAAGGAAAAAGCTGCAAAATGAACTGTGAAGCACCCTTCAAAGAGATTACCGTCGGGACAGGGCGCAAATTAAAAGACGGGGAGCACACAGCAGTTCTTACATTCGGGCCAATAGGAAACATTGCCGCCGAAGCTATTGCTGAAGCCGAAAAACGAGAAGCCGAAAAGGGGAACAGACTTTCAGTTGCCCACTATGACATGAGATTTGCAAAACCTCTTGACGAAAACATCCTGCAAGAAGTGGGAAAAACATTCGCTAAAATCATTACCATTGAAGACGGCGTGAAAGAAGGCGGCTTCGGTAGTGCTATTCTGGAATATTTGTCAGACCACGACATGCATCCGCAAGTAATCAGGCTGGGACTGCCCGATCACTTTGTTGAACACGGAAGCATCCAAGAGCTTTACAAACTTGTTGGCCTTGACAAAGAATCCATCATAAAGACAATCATATGAAAATCGTAATTGCCGGTGCCGGCGCAGTAGGCACTCATTTAGCAAAGCTTCTGTCGCGCGAACGGCACGATATCACTGTCATTGATGAAAATCCAGACAGGCTGACAGACCTTGCCAATAATTATGATGTCATGACAAAGTCCATTTCACCTATATCCATCGAAGGGCTGCGCTCCATCGGAATTGAAGATGCAGGGCTTTTTATCGGCGTTACACCACAAGAATCCGACAACATGACGGCATGCATGCTTGCCCATAAGATGGGAGCAGGAAAAACCGTGGCACGAGTCAACACCTACGAATACATACAAAAAAAGAATCAGGAGCTGCTCCACAGCACCGGCATCGATTCAATCATTCTTCCTGAAATGATTGCAGCACAGGAAATCGCCGGAAACGTAAGCCGCAGCTGGATTCGCCAATGGTGGGAGGTCGAAAACAGCGATTTAGTCATGATGGGTATCAAGGTTCGCAACAACTGCCGTTTGCTCAACGTTCCTTTGAAAGACTTGTGCGGACCGGAATCTCCCTATCACATTGTAGCCATAAAACGCGGCGATGAAACAATCATTCCACACGGAAACGACATTATATATGCCTATGACCTGGTGTTCTTCATGACCACACGCAAATATATTTCCTATATACGTGAACTCACAGGTAAAGAGGATTTCCCCGATGTCAAGAATGTGGCCATCATGGGCGGCGGCATTACCACGCTTTTTACCGCACAGCTCCTGCCCGACTACATGAAAATAAAAATCATTGAGCGGGATGAGCAACGTTGCCGCGAGCTGTTCGAACAATTGGACAACAGAAAAGCGATGATCATACATGGTGACGGACGCGATATGGCACTGCTGCAAGACGAAAACATACCCAACTCGGAAGCATTCATAGCCTTAACGGGAAGCTCCGAGGCAAATATCCTAAGTTGTCTGGCGGCCAAGCGAATGAACATACACAAGACCATTGCTATGCTCGACAACCTGAGCTTTGTCAGCATGGCAGAAAGCCTTGACATAGGAACTCTGATAAACAAACAGAACATTGCCGCAAGCTACATCTATCAAATGATGCTGAAAGCCGATGTAACCAATGTAAAAAGCCTTGTTGTGGCAAATGCCGACGTTGCAGAATTTAAAGTAAAAGAAGGAACCAAAATCACTCACAGGCAAATCAAGGATTTACGGCTTCCGGAAGGTGCCACATTGGGAGGCTTGGTACGCAACGGACAAGGCCTGTTGATAAATGGTAATACACAAATTCAAGCAGGCGACCGCGTTGTTACGTTCTGCATCGGAAATGATTTACGCAATCTATCCTCTTTCTTCTGATGTCGGTACTCAATTACAAAATACTATCACGAACCATCGGTTCCCTGCTCTTTGTTGAAACAGGGATGTTCCTTGTCTGCCTGATTGTAGCGGCCATTTATAAGGAAGCAGACATGACAGCCTTTGCCTTTTCGTCTTTACTTACATTCTTCATCGGATTTATATTGAAATATATCGGACGTTCGTCCGGTAAAACGCTCAATCGCCGTGACGCATTCTTTGTTGTGGCAGTTACATGGATTGTTTTTTCAACCATAGGGATGCTTCCGTTTCTGATGACAGGCGTATGCCACAACATCTCGGATGCTTTCTTTGAAACTATGTCGGGTTTCACCACAACAGGGTCTACAATCATCAACAACGTAGAGACTTTGCCTCACGGAATTCTCTTTTGGCGCAGCCTAACCCACTGGGTTGGCGGATTGGGTATCGTTATTTTTACGATGGCACTTCTACCGAGCGCAGGTGAAAGCAATATCAGACTTTTCTCGGCCGAAGCAACAGGACCGACCCACGAAAAACTACATCCAAGAATACGAACCACCGTCAAATGGCTGTTCCTGCTCTATTTCTTATTGACATTGGCTTGTTCTGTATCATTATGGCTCTGCGGCATGAATGTATTTGACAGCATCAACCATGCAATGTCGACCATCTCTACCGGAGGATTTTCCACGCACAATGCAGGCATTATGTTCTATAACTCAGCAGCTATAGAATATATCGAAATCGTTTTCATGTTTCTTTCGGGAATTAATTTTTTCCTGCTATACCTGATTCTCCAAAAGAAAAGTTTAAAGATGCTCGTACAAGACAGCGAATTCAGGTTCTATACTTCATGTATACTGATAACCGCCATGATAGCAGCCATTGTTCTTGTTTTGTACAGCGGCTACAATGTTGAGCATGCCTTGCGATCGGCCCTTTTTAATATAATTTCCGTGCAAACCACTACCGGATTCGTTTCAGAAAATATAGCCTTGTGGTGGCATCCTGTGTGGTTCTTCCTCTTTTTTGTAATGATTGCCGGCGGATGCGCCGGTTCCACATCCGGAGGTATCAAGTGCATCCGGCTTCTGACATTGGGGAAGACTGCAACCAATCATTTCAGACATATGCTTCATCCCAATGCATACATTCCCATCCGCGTCAACCACACGATTGTTTCAGAGGCTGTAGAACAGAGTCTTATGGCTTTTCTTTCCATGTATGGCGTGTTGCTCGTCATTGGCACCCTTTGCTTTGCCGTCATGGGAATTTCTTTTTTTGATTCTCTCAATATCGTAATATGCTGCATTTCAAATGTAGGTGCCACCGATGGCCTGTCATATACACCTGTCACCAACCTTTTCACCTTGCCTGACGCAGGCAAATGGTTGTGCTCATTCTTAATGTTAGCGGGGCGTCTTGAAATTTTCCCGTTACTGCTACCCCTTGTCCCTGCTTTTTGGAAAAACAATTAACCCAAATGAAAACCATGTCACCATTGTCCAAGCCTATCAAGTTTCGCCCAATCCTGAAGCAAACCCCCTGGGGTGGCAATCGCATCGTTCCTTTCAAGCATATGAACGATGCCATCGACCATATCGGTGAAAGCTGGGATATTTCAAGTGTCAACGACAATATTTCCATTGTGGCCGAAGGTGTTTATGCCGGAACGACGCTGAACGATATGATATCACGGTTTCAAGCAGATTTGGTGGGGCATAAAGTATATGCAAAAAACGGCAACCGCTTTCCATTGCTCATCAAGTTTATAGATGCACACAACGACTTGAGCATACAAGTACACCCCAACGACAAGATTGCCGGCAACCAGGGCTACAGCAATGGAAAGACCGAACTATGGTATGTGCTTGATGCCAAGCCGGACGCATCATTGCTGTGCGGCTTCAACAAGGAAGTTACAAAAGATGAATATCGCAGCCGTGCTTGCGACGGCACCATTTGTGACATCATCAAAAGATTTCCCGTAAAAGAAAACGACTGTTTTTTTATTCCTGCAGGACAAGTACATGCTATCTGTTCAGGAATTTTTCTAATTGAGATACAGCAGACAAGCGATACGACCTATCGCATCTTTGACTATAACAGAAAAGGAATTGACGGGAAGTTGCGCCCTCTTCATATCAACGAAGCAGAGCAGGCCATTGACTTCAACGGAAAGGACAAGGGAGGAAAAATTGATTACGATTTCCTGCTCAACCACCGCAACGAAATAGTTAAATGCCCCTACTTCACCACATCTTCCTATGGGCTCACCCTTCCATTGACAATTCCTTTAAAAACTGTGGATTCTTTTGTCATACTGATAGCATACAGCGGATGTTTTACAATAAGTCTGGACCACAACGAACCAATGCAGGTCAATGCCGGCGAAACCATTCTTATTCCGGCATCAGCCGCATCGGCACATATTGTGCCCATAGACAACAGCTGCCATTTCCTCAGCGTACACATAGACTAAGACAATTCTTTTAAGGAGATAGGACTGTTCGTCCTTCAATTCCATTCATACAGAATTTTATTGATGTAACTCATCGGACTGAAAGGGAGCAAATCCAGACGAAAAGGCTGAAAAGAGAAAAAGAAAGGTGGTGATTTATGTGACAATGCACGCTGACTAAGACAGAATGGTCAGAAGCTGTCGTAGACACGGGCATAGGCGTCTTCGATGACTGAAGGAAGAAAACGCTTGGCGTTTTCCCTTCCTTTGGCTATGAGGTTGTCGCGATAGGCTGCATCTCTGGTTACTTTTTTTATGGCTTCGCGTATTTGACCGATATCACGAGGATTTTCAACGTAACAGGCTGCATCTCCGCCAACTTCGGGCATGGGAGCAATGCGCGAGGTGATAACGGGACGCCCTGCCATGTTGGCTTCGAGGATTGGCATTCCGAAACCTTCGTAGAGAGAGCAAAAGAGCACCATATCCGATTGGCAATAAAGGCCGTAGATTTCTTTGTCGGTCAGGTCGGTCAGGTTTTCACAATCCACCTTGGTCTCTTCTATGGCCTTGCGGATTGCGGGTGTAAGTTTTCCCACTATCGTTACGCGGCAGGACAGCCCTTGAAGTGCATGAAGCTCGCGCTCCACATTCTTGTTCCATCCGGTGCCTATCATCAGTATGCGCGGACACGCGGCATTGAAGGTCTTAGGAGAGTAGCTGAATATGGAGGTATCGATGGCATCGGGTATCACTACGATGTCGGTGCGCGAAGTGAAACGCATTAGGGAACGCCGGGTGTTTTCGGAGATACAGACGATGCGTCCGACAAATTTCAAAGGCCAGACAAAGTAGGTATACTTGAAAAACAGGCGTTTCGCCCACGATTGGCTGTTGTCTGCCATCACTGTATCATGAACCGTCAAGACTGACCGGCAACCTATCAAAGCCAGCACCATATAGTGATAATCGCCTGTAAGATGGTTGATGCCCTCGCGGTCGCGATGACGGTATACATAGAGCAGGTTGCGGAACATGGAAATGATTCCCGTTGTATGATAAGGCACAGTGTAACAGCATACCCTGCGCGTTTGTTTGAAATAGTTGACAAACACTTGAGAGACTTTGGCAATGCTGACACCGGCCGAAGGATGGCGGAAGAAATAGGTGATACGACTGTTCATGGCACAGAATTTTATTCAAACAAAACGCAACGATATGGATTGAATATATCCACACCGGAAGATTCTATAAACCCATTTATACCTTTCGTCATGGTCATCAAACCATAAGCGAAGAACGCAAGATAGTAAATCTTGCGAGTGGCATTGTCCTTGAAGACATAAAGAGTCATGGGGACGATGAGAATTTCAAAAATATTGAAAGGAAGAGCACCGCGGTTCACTATGACCTGCAATAGGGTATTATTGAATAAAAGGTAAATGCACAAGGACACAAAGTAGAGATTGAAAAATAAGGAAAAGTATTTGACTTTCTTGAATGCATCGAAATAAATCAGTATGATAAGCACCCATATCATACGTTTGGCGATGCCCATCAGTTGGGCAACCAGCGGAATGGCTTTTGAACCCTCGTAGGCATATTTGTCGGCCTTATCGCCGAGATCGCTTCCCAACAGATAAAAGAGCTCAAGAGGCAACTTGCGGATAAGACCGGAAACGGCAATCGCTAAAAACAAGGAAATGCTGACAATATATACTATCCTTTTGAATGGACGATTGAGAAAATAGGCAATAGAAAAAAGAAGGGCACCGTTATGAAAAAGCATAGACAAAACCATGCAGGCTATAAACGGATAGGGTTGACGATTGAATATGAATCTAATGGAATAAAACGATATGGCAAGGGCTATGTATTGGCGGTTCATGCCTAAATATCCGAGCATCATCGCATACAAGAGAGCAAGACTCAGTAGCGGATAGGCGGCATACTTGTATATGGTTGAACCTATAAGTGAATATACAATGACGGCATGGAGCAAAAGAAACACAGTGTACTGGTCGGTAACAGTACGAACTATCTTATTGAGCAATACATAGCCGGGCTCAAAATAAACGGCATCGCCCTTAACAAGAAGGCAATAACGAAAAAAACGGTAATAGACATCCCAATCGGTAGCTATGAACCAACGCAAACCGTCGTGCAGGACCAACCAACACAAACTGAAGAAAAATATGCGCGAAACGTATTTCTGATTGTCCGAAAAGACATTATAAAAGCCTAATGCGAACAATGCGATAAGCGTGGCATAGTAGATCATGGCTCCGATAGGACATCAATCGTTTCCAATGCCCGTCTTTTCCGACTCAGACGGCAAGGGCCGGTCACTGCACGAAGCATCGTCACCCTTATGCGGTTGCCGTGACAATTCACGCTCGCGACGGAAATAAAGATAGGCCGTCACCGCCAACATGGACATGGCAAAAAACATGACAATGGTGCGCATTCGCTTGGGACCGGCAGGAAGCAGCGGCACAGTGGCCGACTCGATGGTCGTGAACACAGGAGTCTTTTCCTGGACCTTAGCCTTTGAAATCTGAAGCTGCTGGGCAACCTGAGAATAAACATTATAAGCCAGCTGCATCTCATTCTCCAGATTTGTCTCTTCGGTCTTATACGAAGCAAGGTAGAGTTCCTCATGACTGTCGGCATAATCGGCATACTTCTGACGGGCTCTTTCATAATTGCTCTTGGCTTCAACCAAAAGTTTCTCAGAATAAGCCACATCCACACGCGCCTTGTTGGTTCGGTATTGTATGATAAAATCCTGAAGACGGTTCATGATGGAATCGGCAAACAAGGCCGACACGACAGGATCCTGTGCCGTAGTGACAAGAGTAATGACATTGGTATGCTTATCGACGGAACAATTGATGGAAGCACCGATGGCCTGAGCAATGGCATCCTCAATCAAAGACAATCTGAAAGGATTGACACCCTTCTGACCTGAAGATGCAGATGGAGACGCTTCTTTCTTGAAAAGATTGGAAATACCGTTCCTTACATATATGATAGGATATTGCCAAAAAGGTATCTTCTGCATCGTGGTTAAATAATCATAGAGCGAAACAGGCACAGTATTGTCCTTCGTATGGACCTGAATGTCAAACAGACTGACCAAAAAAGACTTTGACCTGAACAACTCGGGATACAGCTCTGGATAAATGGCATCTTCGCCCGACGAACTGCCGCCAATCTTGATGTTTGCAAGCGAAGCAAGCGAGCTGAGAGCACCGCCGGAGCCCGTAGACTCTTCGGGTGCAAGCTTGACTTCTGTAGAATAGAAACGAGGCAGACTGTAAACGTATATTGCCGAAAAAACTATGGCAACAATACCGACCTTTACATAAATGCGCTTGAAACCAAGGCAATACTTAAAAATTTCAACAAAATCTATCTGACGCTTTATATGCGGAACTTTGTTCTCCTCCATAGCCTTTTTCTTTATTTAAGCAAGATGGCAATAATTGAAGCCAATGAAGCCGTCATTGTTCCAAGACTGACTATTTCGCCCAACGACATCTTGTTTTTCTTACGCTTGGAAGGAATCACGATATCACAACCCGGCTGAATGTCGTTCGCTGACTTTACTTGCGTTACCGTACCATTCATATTAATGGCAAAGATATGATTTGTTTTCGCATTCATTCCATATCCGCCGGCTTTGTTGACATAATACGATAGCTTGGCACCTTTTTTATAGGCAACCGTAGTAGGATACATCACCTCACCATTCAGTGTCACAGTATTGTTGTATTGCGGCACGATAATGCGATCTCCTTCTTTCAATACCAAATCCCATTCGTCATTGCCGGGATGAGTGAGAGCCATATCCAAATTGATGCCAACGGGGCGCGTATCGCTCAATCCCAGCTTCTTTACGTCTATCGAATCGCTGCCGGAAACTATCTTCATCAAGGATTGCTGCTTGATTTTTTCCTCAGGCGTAAGCTTCCGCTCCAGACGCGCGCCTTTTGCATACGCTTCGGGTGTAAGGCCACCGCATTTCTTTATTACATCGCTCAAGCGTTCGCCTTTACGGCTCAGAGCATATTCACCAGAGAAGGCCACTTCACCTTCTATTTGCACATGCTGCTGCTCTATATAGCTTGGACTTTTTCTTACATACACCTCGTCAAACGGTTGAAGCACAAAGCCTGAATCTCCGTCTACCACAAGACCGTCTTTTAAGGCGAATGTATATGTTTTCGCTATTGTCTCCGATGTATTGACAGTCTTGTTGTCGCGTATTCTGCGCGACACATCGACTTTCACGAGCGAAGCCGCTTCTTTTAGACCGCCGGCTTGTATAATCAGATCCTCGATCGTGGTATTTTCAGAATAGTCATAAATTCCGGGATATACCACCTCTCCGTAAACAGA
This sequence comes from Prevotellaceae bacterium UBA6417, assembly GCA_002439755.1. Lineage (GTDB taxonomy): Bacteria > Bacteroidota > Bacteroidia > Bacteroidales > Bacteroidaceae > UBA6382. Next base: position 27,321 of record DJPH01000009.1, read on the forward strand.
CATTGTCTGTTCATTATATGAATCGGCTTTGCTGAGTATATATATGACATCTTCATTCCGGAGAGGGATATCCGCAACCTTGTTTTCCAACAATTCTTTCAAATTAAAGGATATGGTTGTAAGTGATTTGTCTTCTTTCTTGCGATGAAGCACAACGCGTTCTGCAAAAGCCTCGGGCTGTAGGCCTCCTGCCTTATTGATCAGGTCGCGTACGGTGCGGATTTCTTTTCCTATCTCATACATTCCGGCGCGATGGATTGCGCCTTTTACAACTACCATATTGTCGAATTTTTTCAAGGTAGAATCCACCGACACAGAGTCTCCGTCAAAAATTTTAAAGTTTTTCCGTTCAAACTCATCGATTGTAAACATAGAATAGCTCTCGCCATTTTTGCGGATAAGCCTTACTGTTTTTTTGTATGCGTCGCCGGAAAATCCGCCGGCATAATTCAATAAGGTTTCTACGCTTTCCGTCTTTTTCATTTCGTAATACATCGGCCGTTTCACCTTACCTGTTATGTTGACAAGGCAGTCGTATGTACCGACAATGATTACGTCGTTGTCTGCAAGTTTTATGTTTCCTTTCAGTTGTCCGTTAAGGATATAGTCATATATATCTACCGTTGACAGCAGCTTGTTGTTTCTGAATACTCGTATGTTTCTCAGAGTTCCTTCCTCTGTAACTCCGCCGGCCATATAGAGGGCATGAAATACGGTCGAGAATGCTGACAGGGTATAGGTGCCCGGAACGTTGACTGCACCCATTACTTGCACGGAGATGGTTTTTGTTTGTCCTACGGTGAGCCTTACTTTCGATCCTCCGAATTTTTGCCCTAAGGTGGCGCGTACACGTGCCGTGGCTTGTGCTACGGTTAATCCGGATACTGTTACGGGTCCGAAGTTTTCTATGTCTATCGTTCCTTCGGGTGAGACTGCGGTCGAAATTGATTTTTGCGAAGCGCCATAGATATCTATGAAGACATTATCGCCGGGTCCCAGTGTGTAGTTTGCCGGGGTTGCGATGTTCATACTGCTTTCGAAGGTCAGTTTTTTATTGTTGAAGATGTCATGTCCGAAGATTTTCTTTTTTTCTGTCCGCTCAAGGTCTTCGTCCTGGTATATCATCAGTGAATCGGGGAACATGAAGTCCAATGAATTGGTATAGTCTCTCAATTGCCGCCGTTCGTATTCGCTGTATTCTTCTTCCGAGAAGTCTGACTTTTCGTATTTTCTTTTTCTCAGTTTCTGGGCTTTTTCTTGTTTTTTGTCTCCGTTGTTGACTCTATTGCGGCTTTGCCCGGTTATATTTTTCGAGTCGAGGAGTTCCGAGCCGGCTTCTTTCTGGTATTTGTCGCGTACGCGCCTTATCTGTTCTATTTTGACTCCGCTTTGCACCAGTTTCACGGCTATTTGCTGCGGTGATGTCCCTTTCTTTTTTTCTTTCATCATGAATTCATACACATCGGCATCCGACATGCCGGTTTGTGCATAGGAGGGCAGTGCCGCCATCATAAATGACAGCAGCATATATATAAGGAGACAGTTTTTTCGCATGTTTGTTTTAGAATTTCTTTCCAAAAAGGATGGACGTGGCCGTTTCAAGGATGATCTTGAAATCCATTGTCAGGTTTCTATTCTCCAGGTAGTACAAGTCGCGATCGAGTCTTTTCAGCATTTTTTCCATTGTGTCGGTATAACCATTGTGCAAGGTGGCTTCCGATGTCACACCGGGGCGTAACTCGTACAGATATTGGTATCTTGAATCGTATTTCATTATTTTGTCGATAAAGTATTTGCGTTCCGGTCTTGGTCCCACCATGGTCATGTCGCCAATCAGGACGTTCCACAATTGCGGCAGTTCGTCGAGATGGTGTTCGCGCAGTATTTTCCCTATCGGTGTCAGGCGCGAATCTTTTGCCGTTGCCAGTTGCGGGCCGTCGGGCTCGGCTTGCTCTTCCATCGTCCTGAACTTATATATAGTGAATGGCTTTCCTTTATAGCCTATCCGTTCCTGCGAGAAAATGACGTGCCCCCCTTCTTGGATTTTCAACATCAGATATACGATGAGGAATACGGGCGAAAGCAATATCAGCCCCATGAGGGCGAAAACGACATCACATGTTCGTTTGACAAAGCGTTGCCAGGGTTTCATGGCGTCCAACTTCGCCTCTACATTTTCGGTTTTATTGAATATCGTTCTGTATACGTCTCTATATAACATTGTCTTCTTCAATTTTTGTGTACACTATAATAACCGCATTTCGGCTTAATTATTGCAAAGGTAGCATTATTTTTTTGCCTGTTTGTCTTTTTCGACAATGAATGCGTCTGTTTCTGCCATGTTCCGGCTATTTTTCTCCTCTTTGTAATTTCCGAAGTCAATTATTATATGTATATCGTTTTTTCTCCGTACTTTTGCCTTAAAATTTTCGGGCTAGACTGGATTTGACAGCAGGCCGGACGGACATGTAAGCATGCAGTGCTTTGATTGTTGGCACTTTAATCCTAACCTTCAAAATTTTATCTGGCGAAAATAAGTTCGCTCTCGCTGCATAGTCGAAGCACAGTAGACTGAGCTTAATCTCCGCACAAGGTGCAGAGACGAGACATCACACAATGGCTGTTGTTCCGAAGCTTATTGGGTTTGTGGTGTAGTAAAATCGGAAATAGCCTGTACCGGCCTCGCGGTTAGGGCGAAATTTTTAGAGGATATGTCGCAGGCACAAGTGGCCTCATCCTTTCCCTGCGGCAGACAACCGATGACGAGGACAAGCATGTAGAAAGCATCTCTATCCCTTGTTTGGACGGGAGTTCGATTCTCCCCTAGTCCACCCACCGCAGCGCCGCTCCTTTTGAAAGGGAGCGGCACTGTTTTTCAGTTTCCCACTGCTGCGCACAACCAAAAATCGCCAAGGTAAAACCTTGGCGACAAACTTGTAAAACTTTAAGATTATCCGTGGGCGTTGACGGATTCGAACCGCCGACCCTCTGCTTGTAAGGCAGATGCTCTAAACCAGCTGAGCTAAACGCCCGAGGTTTCTTCAAAAGCGTTGCAAAGGTACGACTATTTTTCATAACTCCAAATTTTTTCCTGCAAAAAAACGCGGCAATGCGTCTTTTTTCTTTTTCTTCGGGCGAAGAGCCGTCTTGCAGCCTGCTACAGACTCCTTGTAACTGCAGCTGTCTGCCGGCTTTTTGGAATGTATAATTCATTTTCTTTTTGCTTCCTGCCTTTATTTGCCGTAACTTTGCCATGTCAAACCAAGAATACATTATTATTATGAGATTATTTTCTGCCACATTGATATGTTTGGCCGCGCTTGCCGGCTGTACATCATCGCATCAAGCCTCTTCTTCGTCCGAAACAAGCGGTAACCCTATCTTTCCGGGTTGGTATGCCGACCCTGAAGGGGCCGTTTTTGACCACCAGTACTGGATTTATCCCACTTGTTCGCTTCCATTCGACAAGCAAACCTACATGGATGCTTTCTCCTCGCCCGACCTTGTACATTGGACCAAGCATCCTCGTGTGCTCGGCATTGAAAACATCAGCTGGCTGCGCAGTGCTTTGTGGGCTCCTGCAGTGATACATGCCAACAAAAAATACTATTTCTACTTTGGAGCCAACAATGTTCACGAGGGCGAAATCGGCGGAATCGGCGTTGCCGTGTCCGACAATCCGGCCGGTCCCTTTAAGGACGCTTTGGGCAAACCGCTCATCGGCAACATCGTTAACGGTGCACAGCCCATCGACCAGTTTGTCTTTAAGGATGACGATGGCGAGTATTATATGTATTACGGAGGCTGGGGACATTGCAACATGGTGCGCATGACGCCCGACCTGCTCGGCATCCGCCCGTTCAAGGACGGCACCACCTATAAGGAAGTAACACCCGAAAACTACGTGGAAGGCCCTTTCATGCTCAAGCGCAAGGGCAAGTATTATTTCATGTGGTCGGAAGGCGGATGGACAGGCCCCAACTATTTTGTGGCCTACGCCATCGCCGACAGCCCCTTCGGCCCGTTCAAACGCATCGGCCGCATCATCGAGCCCAATCTTGATATGGCCAACGGAGCAGGCCACCATTCTGTAATAAAAGGACGCGGCAAGGACGAATACTATATTGTCTATCACCGCCGCCCACACACCGAGACCGACGGCAACAGCCGCGAGGTGTGTATCGAGCCCATGAAGTTTGACAAGGACGGTTACATCCTGCCCGTAAGAATCACGACAACAGGCGTCAAAGCCAGTCCTTTGAAATGAGTGTACACACGCAACCGATTTGCTCCCTTTGTTCTTAAAAGCAAAGGGAGCAAATCAAAAACAAAAGGGAGCAAATTCCGTCTCGGACGCAGCAAATCGGAAGACAGCCGCACCTACACTCGCGAAAATAATAATAGCCGGCAATGTCTTTCGTCATAAAAAACCACTAAATTTGCAGTTGATACAACAAAGTTCATGGCAAAAAAACAACCAAAAGCATCACCGTTCAAAAGGTTAACAGACATATTCCGAATCAGAGAAGAACTGAAAGGCGAAACACTGCATTTTCTTCTCGGGCTGTGCCTCTTATTGGTATCTGTTTTCATGATAATGGCCTTCACGTCCTATATGCTGACCGGTTCAAAGGACCAAAGTATCCTCGAAGCTGCAGCCTTGGGAAAACCTTTGCAGGGAAGCCCCGACATAGAGAATGCCACGGGCTTTTGGGGTGCAAGAATGGCCTACTTTTTCCTAAACAACTGCTTCGGAATAGCCTCCTATTTCATTCCGCTGTTTCTCATATTCGCATCCATGAAGCTGATGCGCACATACCGGGTGCATCTGTGGCGCAAGTTTCTGAACTACGCATTCCTCATGATATGGATGTCAGTGGCACTTGCCTTTTTCGTTCCCGACAGCCTGCTCGAAAATCTGTCGTTTGCCCCCGGCGGCAACCACGGCAGGCATATTTGCGACAGCATCACACTCCAAATAGGCAAACCCGGCCTGTTCATCCTGATTCTTGCCACGGCAGTATGCTACCTTATCTACCTGAGCAAACGCACCATCATCTTTATCCGGAAGCTGATGCATCCGCAAGATTTCATTGCCAGATCAAAGTGGAAAAGCAAACCTGCTCCAACCCCTGAAAACACACCCGAACCGGCCCGGCACGAATTTACGGATCAGCAGCCCGTTGAAATCGACCTGACCGACGATGCCCATACCGAACCGGCAGCACCTGACGAAGCAGCCAACCGGTCCCGACAGCCCCGAAAAGCTTTGGCAGACACTGAGGACGAGCGGCAGGAAGAGCCATCGTTTACAATTGACAGCCCCAAAGCCGAAGCACCGGCCGAAAGCAAAATGCCCAGTGAAGACTACGACCCCAAACTTGACCTGGAGCTTTACAAATATCCCACCCTCGGGCTGCTCAAAAAATATGACGAGCCGCACAATGCCGTCGATATGGCCGAACAGACCGAAAACAAGAACCGCATCATCACCATCCTTCACAATTTCGGCGTAGAGATTTCAAGCATCAAAGCCACCGTAGGCCCCACCATCACACTCTACGAAATAACACCGGCACAGGGAGTGCGCATCGCCAAAATCAAGAACCTCGAAGACGACATCGCACTGAGTCTGAGCGCACTCGGAATACGCATCATCGCTCCCATACCCGGCAAAGGCACCATAGGCATCGAAGTGCCCAACAAAAAGCCCAACATCGTATCCATCGAAAGCATTCTGAACAGCAAGAAGTTTCAGGAAAACGACTTCGAACTCCCCATAGCACTCGGAAAGACCATCACCAACGAAGTATACATGGTCGACCTGGCCAAAATGCCGCATCTGCTCGTGGCTGGTGCCACAGGACAGGGAAAATCGGTGGGACTGAATGCCATTATCACCTCACTGCTCTACAAAAAGCATCCTTCCGAGCTCAAGATGGTGCTTGTCGACCCCAAAAAAGTCGAATTCAGCGTCTATGCCCCGCTGGCCAACTATTTCCTTGCGAAAGTTCCCGACGAAAACAGCGATCCCATCGTTACAGACGTGACAAAAGTGGTTCGCACACTCAAAAGCCTGTGCCAGGAGATGGACGACCGTTATCTGCTGCTCAAAAAAGCCGGATGCAGGAACATCAAGGAATACAACGCCAAGTTCAAGGCACGCCAGCTGAACCCCGAGAAAGGCCATCGCTTCCTGCCCTACTTCGTTATCATCATCGACGAATTCGGTGACCTCATCATGACAGCAGGAAAGGAAGTCGAACTGCCCATCGCCCGCATAGCCCAGCTGGCACGCGCCGTAGGAATGCACATGGTCATTGCCACACAGCGCCCTACCACCAACATCATCACGGGAACCATCAAAGCCAATTTCCCGGCGCGCATGGCCTTCAAAGTAACTTCGCAAATAGACTCGCGCACCATTCTGGACCAACCGGGAGCCAACCAACTGATAGGAAAAGGCGACATGCTGATATTGGCCGGCTCGTCCCTGCCGGTACGCGTGCAGTGCGCCTTTATCGACACGCCCGAAGTAGAACGCGTCAACGAATTCATATCAAAGCAACAAGGCTATCCCGGACCCTATGAGCTGCCCGAAATAGCCATGGACGACAACGGTTCGGCAGGCAGCCGCGGAGATATCGACGACAACGAAAAACTCGACCCCCTCATCGAGGAAGCAGCACGCCTGATTGTCATCCATCAGCAAGGTTCAACATCACTCATACAGCGCAAGTTTGCCATCGGATACAACCGCGCAGGCCGTCTGATGGACCAGCTCGAGAGAATGGGCATAGTGGGACCTGTCAACGGCAGCAAACCGCGCGATGTATTATGCAACGACGAGAACGACCTGCAAGCCAAACTAAGCAACTATAAATCCTAAACAACTATACAATGAAACAAGCACTTCCGTTCATACTGCTGCTATTCAGCTTCACGCTTGCAGCTTCGGCCAAAACCGACAAAAAAGCAAAAAACATTCTTGACAAAACCGCTGCAGCCCTGAAAAAGGCCGGCGACATAGAAACGCAATTCACTGCCACCAGCTTTAAAGGCGAAAAAGAAACAGGACGCATGACAGGAAAACTCTACCTGCACAAAGAAGCATTCCATCTGGTTTCCGACAAAGTAATTTACTGGTACGACGGCAAAACCATGTGGAACTTTGTGAAAGAAAACAACGAAGTAAACATCAGCAATCCTCCGTTCTATGATCAACAAGCCATGAATCCCTACACCGTCATCAGCCTATACAGAAAAGGCTATGAATACGACTACGGCGAAAGCACCCTGCGTGGAAAGTCATGCTATTGCATACACTTGCGTTCCATCGAAAAAACACAGAAAATCAAGGAAATGTATCTCGACATCGACAAAACTACCTTTTATCCCGTCTGCATACGAATGCGCAGAGGCAACGACGGATGGACCCGCGTGAGCATACACGCATACAGGGACCACCAAAAATACAATGAAGACAAATTCCGTTTCAAAAAGGAAGAATATCCATCAGCAGAAATCATAGACCTGAGATAAACCATTATGGAAAGAATCAAAAGCCTTATACTGGGCTCGGGACCGGCAGGCTTTACCGCCGCCATCTACATAGGACGCGCCGGATTCAAGCCGGTTATTTACGAAGGACTGCAACCGGGCGGACAACTGACCACAACGACCATCGTCGAAAACTTTCCCGGATTTCCGGAAGGCATCGATGCCAACGAACTGATGGACCGGATGCGCAAGCAAGCCCTGCGTTTCGGTGCCGAAATACGTCCGAACATCGCCGTCAAAGCCGATTTGAGCAAACAGCCCTATCGCATTACGTTCGATGACGGCAGCGAAGTCGAAGCCGACAGCATTGTAATTGCAACGGGAGCAACCGCCAAATACCTCGGACTGGCCGACGAAGAAAAATACAAGGGCGAAGGGGTCAGCGCATGCGCCACATGCGACGGATTCTTTTACAGAAAAAAGACAGTGGCCGTCGTAGGCGGAGGCGACACAGCCTGTGAAGAAGCCGAATACCTGTCAACATTAGCCAATAAGGTTTATCTCATCGTTCGAAAGCCCTACCTGCGCGCTTCCGACATTATGCAAAAACGCGTAAAGGAGAATCCTAAAATCGAAATCCTCTTTGAAACCAACACCACCGGGCTTTTTGGCGAAAACGGCGTTGAAGGCGCACACGTAGTCTATCGGAAAGGCGAAGCCGACGAGAAAAAATACGACATAGCCATTGACGGTTTTTTCTTAGCCATCGGCCATAAGCCCAACAGCGATATCTTCAAGCCGCAAGTCAGGACAGATGAAGCCGGATACATACTAACCGAGGGAAGCAGCCCTCGCACTGGCATTGAAGGCATATTTGCCGCAGGCGATGTGGCCGACCCACACTACCGGCAGGCAATTACCGCAGCCGCATCGGGCTGTCGGGCAGGAATAGAGGCAAGCCAATATCTCCGCGAAACAAACAAATGAAAAAACTCAAGCTGCTATTCATCTGCCTCGGGAACATATGCCGTTCTCCGGCGGCACAAGGCATCATGCAGGCATTGGTCGACAAAAAAGGTCTACGTGAAAACTTTTTCATAGACTCAGCCGGTATCGGCAATTGGCATGCGGGACAATTGCCCGACAGAAGGATGCGTACATGCGGGGCACGCCACGGATACGATTTCAACCACCGTGCACGGCAGTTCCGACCGGATGAAGACTTCAACAAATTCGATTACATTCTGGTCATGGACAATCAAAACTATAACGATATATGCGCCAAGGCACACGATGAAGCACAAAAGAGCAAGGTAAAAACCTTGGCTCATTACCTGTGCCATCATCCCGGGCAGCACGACATTCCCGACCCGTATTATGGCAACAGCTCAGATTTCGAATATGTAATCGAATTGCTCGAAGATGCCTGCACAGGTCTTCTGGAAAAGCTCACAGCCCACGCATAAGGCTGCGACGCTGCCTACGGCTTTTCAAACGGTAATAAAGATTGCAGAACGGCTGAACAAGATTATAGTACGGATACATAAAGTAATAGCGACTTCCGCCCAAAGTTGCCGAAGCCTTATTGAACAGTACATCGTCTAAAAGGATGAATATCAGCTCTGCTAAAGCGACGGCCGCAGCATAAATGTATTGCGTGCGCAACACAAACAATACAATCAAAGCGGCAGCAGTCCACAATGGCAAGTGCCAGCACCAGCTCGACAGTCCCCACGCACAGCGTTCCTTACGGCCGCATGAACCCAGATAACGGGCCGATTCGGCTTGAAAGAGTTTCATCGTGCGCCATTGATTCCCACGCAGCGGCGGCAGACGATGAACCCGTGTTTCTTTTCGTATAATGACCCCCGTTCGGCCGGGACGCGCCAAACTGTCGGCAAGTAGCACATCTTCGCCTCCAAGCAGACTGAGATTGGAAGAGAAGCCTCGATTGTCCAAAAACACACTTTTTCTGAAAGCGATATTACCTATGCAACCACCTATGGCTTTCCCATTTCGCCGTTTCGCCGATGCACGGAAAAAACGCATTTGACGCACCATATTATCAAGTGAATAGCGATTGGAACGCCAAGTGCCGTCATCATCATAATCCGTATATCCCAATACAAAATCATGAGCTTCGTCGCAAGCAGCGGCAAGAAAGCCGAGCCTGTCGCTGCTGTCGCTAATGCAATCGCTTTCCGTAAGAACAATCCAATCGTGGCGCGCAGCCTTGACACCCAAGGTCACAGCCAACTTGGAACGGCTCACATAACGAGCCGTTTCGGGAAGAAAAGTGTGGTGCACGTGCGGGAAACTTTGCTCTATGCGTTTTATAACATCCGAAGCACCATCGACCGATGCATCATCGACTACAATTATTTCAAATGCAGGATAGTTCTGCATTGCCAGCAGTTTCAAGTTGCGTTCCAAATCGTCTGCGCGGTTACGTATGATGACAACAACCGAAAGAGGGACACTGCCATCGGCAGGATTCGTCGGAAAAGCGAAATGATATCCCCTCAATCTATATAAAGGGAAACGCAAACAGGCATATATAATCCACGATACCGCCAAAAGAACGACGGCAATAATAACAGGGTAATGCTCCAATATATTCATCTTATCGTTTAAAATCAGGCGTTACAGATTCAGCAAGGACGCATAAGTCCGGCTCTTCTGCGGAATTCGGAACAAACAATGGCTGTTGCCACAGCAACGTTGAGGCTTTCGCTCGTAGCCCGTCCGGCAGGGAAACTCGGCACATAAAGGCGCTTTGATATGCCGGCTGCAACGGCTTCGGATATTCCGCCGCCTTCGCTGCCCATCACAACAAAGCCTTGCTGCGTCAATGGTGTTTCATAAATGTCGGTTCCATCAAGAAAGGTGCCATAGACAGGCACCGCGGCATTTTGCACCAACAGCTCTTTCAGATTTACATTATATATATGTACGCGCGCCAAGGCTCCCATAGTAGCCTGCACGACTTTAGGGCCGTAGGCATCGGCCGTATCGACCGAACAAAATATGTCGGTTATCCCAAACCAATCGGCAATTCTTATTATCGTACCGACATTACCCGGATCCTGCACACCATCGAGAGCAAGACAAAGGCGTTCAGCAGCTATCTGCGATGAAGCAGTTACGGCATCGGGCTTGCGAAAAACGGCCAGAACCTCCTGCGGATGCTGCAGAAAGCTGACACGGCGCAATTCGTCCGATGAGACTTTATCGATTTCGCAATCATGACTTGTTCCAAGATGCACGCGTTCCAGCCATTCGGGCAACGCGGCAATATAGACACAAGAAAAAGCCGATAGCAACTCTCCTACCACTTTTGGCCCTTCGGCGACAAAAAGCCCCGAAGCATCCCTGTTTTTCTTTGCCGCCAATAAACGGATATTCTTGATACGGTTTTTACTAATCATGCCATTTTTGATATTTGCACGCAAAAGTACAACATCTATTCAATATTGAAAAGAAACCTCGCAAGCATATTTCCATTCTTCAGCAACTGCCAAACAAATTAAAACTGGCTTCCACCCCATTCCAAAACGCATGCAAATATCAAGGGACAATGACCAAACAGAACAGGACTTCATATACATAAGCGCAAAATGAGCAGTATATCAACATTTTTTCATAGAAAAAAGAAGGTGAAGGCCTTTTTATATGGACAAAAAATGTAACTTTGCACTCCGTATAAATGAAAGTCACAGTAAAACATATCATAAAATGACAAAAGCAGACATTGTAAACGAGATTTCCAAGAAGACAGGCGTTGATAAGGCGACTGTTTTAGTAACAGTTGAAGCATTCATGAGTGCAGTCAAGGATTCTTTGTCGAATGGTAAGAATGTATACCTGCGCGGTTTCGGCAGCTTCATTCTGAAAAGAAGAGCACCCAAAACAGCCCGCAATATCACAAAGAACACGACAATCATTATCCCCGAGCACAACATACCGGCATTCAAACCGGCAAAGAGCTTTGGCAACTTGGTAAGATAAGAGAATTGTCCATTATAATAAACCATTAAAATTTGAAGCCATGCCAAGCGGAAAAAAGAAAAAAAGACACAAGATGTCTACACACAAGCGCAAAAAAAGACTGAGAAAAAACAGACACAAGAGCAAGTAAACACATCAGCATAAATTGATAGAACAAATCTGAAACTCAAAGAATATGATTTCAGATTTGTTTTTTGTATATATAAACAAGAAAGACAAGTCTTCTTACATGACAAGAGAAATAATTGTAGACGTTCAACCCAAAGAGATTTCCATTGCACTTTTGGAAGACAAAAAGCTCGTGGAGCTGCAGAAAGAAGGGCAGGAAGAATCCTTTTCAGTGGGAAACATGTATATAGCCAAAGTTAAGAAATTAATGCCCGGCTTGAATGCGTGTTTCGTTAATTTGGGGCATGAGCGCGATGCATTTTTACATTATCTTGACTTGGGCACTAATTTCTTGTCCTACCAAAAGTATCTGAAACAAGCCTTAAGCGACAGAAGAAAGCTGCCTTCCATCAGCAACTCGCCCGTATTGCCCATTTTGGAAAAAGACGGAAGCGTTCAAAACACGCTCAAAGTCGGTCAGGAGCTGTTGGTGCAGATCATCAAGGAACCCATCTCCACAAAAGGGCCACGCCTCTCGTGCGAATTATCTTTTGCCGGAAGGTTTCTTGTGTTGATGCCGTTTAACGACAAGATTTCCGTATCGTCTAAAATACGTTCTTCAGCCGAACGCGCACGCTTAAAACAATTGCTGCAAAGCATCACTCCCAAGAACTTCGGTGTAATCGTAAGAACCGTAGCCGAAGGCAAACGTGTTGCGGAATTGGACAAAGAACTGAAAATACTTTTGAAGCGTTGGGAAACAACTATCTCAAACGCTCAAAAAAGCAACAAACTTCCCAAGCTGATATACGAAGAAACCAGTCGCACTGTTGCCTTGTTGCGCGACTTATACAATCCTTCATTCGAAGCCATTCATGTTAACAACAAAAACACTTTCAATGAAGTCAAAGAGTATATCCAACTCATCGCACCGGGAAGCGAAAGCATTGTGAAATTGTATACCGGAGTTGTCCCCATCTTCGACAACTTCTCCATAACCAAACAGATAAAAGCTTTGTTCGGACGCACAGTAACCTACAAACACGGTGCGTATCTCATCATCGAACATACAGAAGCTTTACATGTTGTAGACGTAAACAGCGGAAATCGTTCAAAATCGGCAGAGGGGCAAGAAGAAAACGCACTCGACGTAAACCTCGGAGCTGCCGACGAACTGGCACGGCAATTGCGCTTGCGCGACATGGGCGGCATCATTGTTGTCGATTTCATCGATATGACCAAAGCAGAAAACCGGCAAAAGCTATATGAACGGATGGTACAGAACATGCAGCAAGACCGCGCACGCCACAATATTCTGCCATTAAGCAAATTCGGTCTGATGCAGATTACCCGCCAGCGTGTGCGACCTGCCATGGATGTCAATGTCGACGAAACATGTCCTTCGTGCTTCGGTACAGGTGTTGTCAAATCGAGCATCCTTTTCACCGATACACTCAGCAGCAAAATCAACATTCTGGTAAACGAATTAGGCATAAAGCGCATCAAGCTACACGTACACCCCTATGTGGCTGCCTATATTAACAAAGGCATAATTTCCATCAAAAACAAATGGCAGCTAAAATACGGCCGTGGCCTGAAAATCATTCCGGATCAAAGCCTGGCTTTCCTCCAATATACATTCTATGATGAAGAAGGTCAGGAAATCGATATGAAGGAAGAACAAGAAATGAAGTCTCACAAACCCAAATAAGTCTATGCCCATCAAGGGCGTTTACTTATTAAGCACACAAAAAGACGGCCGCAACGCTTCAAGAGCTATTCGACCGTCTTTTTGTATTCAGGCAACGTCCTATAATATTACAACCTCCATGATACTATATTAAAACCTCCCGGATACAATAAACGAGCCTCTCACATTAAACATGGGAAGCTCTCAGATAGTATGTTGCAGTCTTCTATGTTTAATGTGAGAGGTTCCTATATTGTACATTGCAGTCTTCAACAAAGTATTCGGGAACCTCAAAGCTTTGACAAGGACTCCTCTCAGATACCATTCGAACAACTTGGAATGCATGGAAGCCGCTGTCATTCTAAGCAGATGGTCTTTTGGCACACTATTTGCACTGACAACGTAAAACATATAACCAAAAAATCAAACAATATGCAGAAAGGTACCATTGGGGTAACGACAGACAATATATTCCCCGTCATAAAAAAGTTTTTATATAGCGACCACGAGATATTCCTTCGTGAAATAGTTTCGAATGCCGTTGACGCGACACAAAAATTGCGTATTCTCTCGCAACGCGGTGAAGTAAAAGGCGAACTCGGTGACTTGACCGTACATGTCAACATCGACAGGAAAAAGGGAACCATCACCGTAAGCGACCGCGGTATTGGTATGACCGAAGAGGAAATCAACAAGTATATCAATCAGATTGCCTTTTCGGGAGCCAACGAATTTCTTGAAAAATACAAGAAAGACGATGCTGCTTCTATTATCGGACATTTCGGATTGGGATTCTACTCGGCATTTATGGTCAGCAAAAAGGTTGAAATCATCACTAAAAGCTATCAGGAAAATGCCAAAGCCATGAAATGGTCGTGCGACGGAACACCTGAGTTTCAAATGGAAGAGGCCCAAAAAGACGACCGCGGCACCGACATTGTACTTTACATTGACGATGAGAGCAAAGACTATCTCGAAAAGTACAAGATTCTCGAACTGTTGCGCAAATACTGCCGTTTCTTGCCCGTTGCCGTAGCATGCGGCAAAAAGACGGAATGGAAAGACGGAAAGGAAGTTGAAACCGATGAAGACAACATCATCAACGATGTCAATCCCATTTGGAAAAGAAAAGCCACAGAGCTCAAAGACGAAGACTACAAGAAGTTCTACCACGAACTCTATCCGGGCATGGACGAACCGCTCTTCTGGATACATCTCAATGTTGACTATCCTTTCAACCTGACAGGCGTTCTCTATTTCCCGAAAATAAAGAACAACATCGATATTCATCGCAACAAAATACAGCTATATTGCAATCAGGTATTTGTTACCGATCAGGTAGACAACATCGTTCCGGAGTTTCTTACCCTGCTTCACGGTGTCATCGACTCGCCCGACATTCCTTTGAACGTCAGCCGCAGCTACCTGCAAAGCGATGCCAATGTGAAAAAGATATCCACATACATCACCAAAAAGGTGAGCGACCGCCTGCAAAGCATCTTCAAGGAAAACAGAAAAGACTTTGAAGAAAAATGGGACGACCTGAAACTTTTCATCAGCTACGGAATGCTGTCGCAGCCCGATTTCTATGAAAAAGCCAAGGATTACGCCCTTCTCAAGGATACAACCGGCAAGTATTTTACCTATGATGAATACAAAAAACTCATCGAAGGCAATCAGACCGACAAGGACAAGAATCTGGTATACTTGTACACCAATAATCCTGAAGAGCAATACAGCTACATAGAAGCTGCCAAGGAAAAGGGCTACAATGTGTTACTGATGGACGGCCAGCTCGACACGCCTCTTGTAGGACTTCTGGAAGAAAAGTTCAAGCAAAGTCGCTTCTGCCGCGTCGATGCCGATACAGTAGAACGCCTCATTCCTCAAAAGGATGCCGCAAAGAGCGACCTTTCGGCCGAAGAAAGCGAGCACCTTACCGTCTTGTTCCGCAGTCAGATGCCCAAGATTGCAGGAAAAGAATTCCATTTTGAGACACAGGCACTCGGTGAAAACGCAGTTCCGTTGATCATCACACAGAACGAATTTTCACGCCGTATGAAAGAGATGAGCAAAATACAACAAGGTATGAGCTTCTACGGACAAATGCCCGACATGTATGCCGTAGTGCTCAACTCGGACCATCCCCTCGTCAAACGCATCATCGAAGATGCCGACAAGACTACGGCAGAGTCGCTCAACCCCATCGTTTCAGAATTGAAAGGACTTCATGCACGCTTGTCGGCCTTGAGACAACAGCAAAACAACAAAAAGGCCGAAGAGGTGACACAAGCCGAAAAAGACAGTGTCAAGGAATGCGAAAACAGCATTAAGGACGAAGAAGAAAAACGCAACAAGATTCTTTCCGACTACGGTAAAGACAATGCCATAGTGCATCAGTTGATTGACCTTGCATTGCTGCAAAACGGACTGTTGAAGGGCGAAGCTCTCAACAAATTCCTGAAGCGCAGCATCAGCCTCATCAAATAAGAAGATTGTTAACGATTCTCTGACAATAGTAAAGCCGGTTTCCCGCAAGTTGGAAGCCGGCTTTTTTAGTTTTTGTAGAGCAAATCTGACAGACTTAGCTCATTCTATTCTTACTTTACTTTCATCATGCACCGTCAGCCCCTGATTGAGTCAAAATGGTACTTGAACATAAACACACATTTCCTCATTAAGCATAAAGCAGTCTTTTGACTTATGTAATTCCTCAATATGAGTAAGCAGATTATTATAATTGTCCAGCTCCTCCATTTTCTCACGCCTTGTTTTGCTTAATTCACAGAATACTTTCTCCTGTTCCAAGCCTGCAAACCGTCGTCTACAAAGATTGGCAGCAATGCCTGTCGTGGAACTGCCACAAAAAGGGTCTAGAATCCAATCCCCAGAATTTGTCGAGGCAAGAATCATTCGAACTAAAAGGCGCAATGGCTTTTGTGTGGGATGCTTGCCACAAGTTTTTTCCCAACGACCGATGGCAGGCATACGCCAAACGTCCGTCATTTGCTTACCGCTATTAAGTTCTTTCATCAGGCCATAATTAAACTTGTGAGGAACATTCTGCATCTTTCTTGCCCAAATGACAAACTCAGTAGAGTATTTGAAGTATCGGCATGAAATGTTGACGGGTGGATTCGTCTTTTCCCAAGTGATGACATTTAATATTTTATAGCCCAGTTCCGTCAAGCAATTAGCGACGGAAAAAATGTTATGGTAAGTACCGCTTATCCAAATTGTACCGTTGTCTTTCAGCTTATCACGGCACAAACGAAGCCATTCCATGTTGAATGCCATCATGTCATCTTGCGACTTTCCTTTGTCCCAATCTCCCTTATCCACACACACAACCTTTCCGCTCTGCAACGATATTCCACCATTGGAGAGGAAATAAGGAGGGTCGGCAAATATCATGTCAAACTTAAAGTCAAACTCTTTGAGAAGTTTTAGACAGTCACCATGTGCAAGAATGAAGTCTTTATTCGAAGATGTATAATAAGATTGTATCATTGTTCAGGAATAGGAAGCCCCAGTTTTTGCAATGGAATATAATTAAAATAGTACTGACATCCAACACTTATGACATAATCTAATACATCCTTATATTTAGACTGTCTAAACCATTCATCCAATATATAGACATATTCAACCTCCATATTTAATTGAAACAATAACTTTTGGTATTGTTTCTTCTTGAAGTCACAAGTTTGTAATTTTTCATCAACACTACCTGCTTTGTGTTGAGTCTTGACCTCCAATATAAACATTGTATTGTTTACAATGACATAAATGGCATTGTCTGGAAGTAATTGCCTTGAGAGATGCTTTCTCCACTCAACCCCTTTTGTTCTTAAATATTCATAGAAAGCGTATTTTTTTAAAATATATGCAACACATTTGCCCTTATACAAGATCTCAGTTCCGTCAATTGAGTAGTTCTTTTGCGCAACAATAAATGTTGCAACATCTACTTTCCCTTCATATACTAACCCTGTTATGGTATTGCCGCCACCTGTCCCGCCATTCTTCATAAACTCATGGTTTTAATAAATTCATTGACAGATGTTAGATTGTACACGCTTGGGATGATTCCGTATGCCTCTTGTAATTTATTTTTTGCAGATTTCCAACCGATACCATCAGTAATCCAAACAAACTCGAAACCTGCCACGGAATTTATCTTCGGTGCAATGTCTGAATAAGAGCGTGCCACTTCATTAAGTTTTGAACCGCCGCCACTATTATAGAAGTTAACTTCTATAAGGTAAACCTTTGATGGAGTCTCGACAACAAAGTCAAAACGCTTTTCGTCATCTCCCAATACTTCTGTAATAGCAGCCCATTCTCTCGAATATACTTCTTTTCTGAATGGTATGCCTGCATTGGTAAAAATGCTAGCGACCATATTCTCCATAGCGTGCCCACTTCTGTTCTTTCTTGCGTTTGTATCCAAACCTGTTTCTATGCCAAATACATAATCTACAAGATTCTTTACCTGTTGCGTTTGAAGAACGGCACCAAGCCCTGTATTCGTTAGAAATGTCATAACGGAATCAACAGAGGTAAACATACTTTCCAGCGGAACACAGTTACCTACAGAATTAAGAATTTTCTTTTTGTCACGAGTACGCACAGCAATAAGAATGTCCATAGCCGAAAAGGCATTCTTGTCTCTGTTCCATATAATTTCGACACTCTTACGCATATCGGATGTACCAATGAGACTATTGAGCATACATAGGCTCAACTTTATATCTTCAACATTCTGTGAGATTTTATCAAAGTCACAAAAGAAATCCAATGTTTGATTAGTCCCTTTGAGTTGAGACATGAATTTATCAAATTCTTTATGCATAAGCCATTTGTTTTGTAATCATATGTTGCGGCTGCAACTCATTAGACTTCAATTGATGGTCTTTTGTGTTTACATAACAATGAATCAATAATTCTGAAATTTTACCTCGTTTTGTTCCATTTGCATTAACATTGCGCGAAGCCATAACTCTGTCAATGAAGTAGTCACGATAAAGCACATCGAAGAAATTATCCTCTTCATTCTTATCTTTGCAATCTGAGTTACTTAGCATGAAATAATGCCCCTCTGACACAACCTTGTCACAAAATTTCTTTAATCTAACTTGTGAATTGTCATTAAACGATTCCTTTGTATAGTCGTTGAAACTTGATGTACCACTAAGCGGACGGTATGGAGGGTCGAAATAGAACAAAGTTCTTTTTTGGGCGTAATGAAGAGTATTCTCAAAATCACCTTCCAAAATTTCAACACGTTTCAATAACTCACTATCAGCTCTAAGCGTATCTTCATCGCAAATCTGTGGTCGAAGATATTTACCACACGGAACATTAAACAGCCCTTTTTTGTTTACACGATACAAGCCATTGAAGCAAGTGCGATTAAGGAAAGAAGAATTTTGTAGTATTCTCTATCGGGTCAAGATTCTTCTCATTGTAACGTTGGCGTACTGCCATGAACATTCTCACGCTTTGCTTCCATATCTTGACAAAGCATAATATCGTGCTTGAATGTCCTGTAATGCAGGGATTAATTCATACACGTTGTCACGGACTGTCCGATAGCAAGTAATCAAATCGCTATTAATGTCGTTGATTATTGCATGACTGATATTTGGATGCTGTTGCAGCATATAGAACAACATAGCCCCACCGCCAACGAATGGTTCTATGTATGTCGCATTATTCCAATTATCAAAGTCAGCTGGGAGCTTTGCTTCCAGTTGTTCAATGAGTTGTCCTTTGCCGCCAACCCATTTGATGAATGGTTTTGCTTTTGGACTCATTATAAATCTCTTATTTCTGATTTAATTATTTCTCTTTAAAATTATTGCACATCATTCCAAAAAGCCTCCCGATGATATATTCAAAGTACCTTCAGCATCACTTCCACAGCAGAGAGGGCTTTTTCAATTGTGCATTACATCGGCTCAGAGCAACGACATCACCTCCTTGATCATCTCTTGTGCCAGGGCATCGGCTTCCGCTTTCGTTGCCGCTTCTGTATAGATTCTGATAATCGGTTCCGTGTTGCTCTTGCGCAGATGTATCCATTTGTCGGGAAAATCTATCTTCACACCGTCGATATCCGTGATTTGTTCGCCTTTATGTGCCGCTTTCACTTTCTCCAAAAGAGCATCAACGTCAACACCGGGCTGCAGATCTATGCGGTTTTTGGATATAGTATAGTCGGGCAAAGAACGACGCAATTCACTTGTGGTACAGCCTTTCTTGGCCAGATAAGTAAGTATCAATGCTATGCCGACCAGCGCATCGCGTCCGTAATGAGCTTCGGGATAGATTACGCCACCGTTGCCTTCACCGCCGATAACAGCATCCACTTCCTTCATCTTTGTCACAACGTTGACCTCACCAACGGCTGCAGGATAGTATTTGCATCCGTATTTCTCGGTCACATCGCGAAGTGCACGTGTCGAACTCAAGTTGGACACTGTGGCTCCCTTGGTATGCTGCAGAATATAGTCGGCTACAGTCACCAAAGTGTATTCCTCACCATACATTTCACCGTTTTCGCAAAACAAGGCCAGTCTGTCTACATCGGGGTCAACAACGAAGCCGATGTCGAAACCGCCCTGCTTCATCAAGGCTTTCAGGTCACCGAGGTTTTTCTCCAGCGGTTCCGGATTGTGTTGGAAATCACCGGTAGGTTCCAGATAAAGGCCGGTCACATCCTTAACGCCTATCTGCTCAAGAAACTTAGGTAATATGATGCCGCCGACCGAATTGACTGTATCAATGGCCACACGGAAGCCGGCCTTTCTGATGGCCTCTACATCAACAAGCTTCAGGCTCTTTACCAAATCTATGTGCTTTTGGTCATAGGTTGAGTCTTGCGTATATTTCCCTATGTGGTCAACATCGGCATATTCAAAGTTTGCTTCGTCTTCTGCCAGTCTGATTACTTCGTTGGCTTCGTCTTTGTTAAGGAACTCTCCGTGCTCGTTCAAGAGTTTCAAGGCATTCCACTGACGCGGGTTGTGGCTGGCAGTCAATATCAGACCGCCGCAAGCCTTTGCCATGGTCACGGCAAGCTCTGTGGTAGGGGTTGATGCAAGTCCGATATCAAGGACATCGTAGCCAAGTCCCATCAAGGTGCCGCAGACTACTTTTGATACCATATCACCCGAAATGCGCGCATCGCGCCCTACAACAATCAAATTGGCATCGGCTCCACATGCCTTGCGACGCTGCAGGGCATAAGCACTCACAAACTTAACTATATCCAACGGATTCAGTGTATCTCCTGTTTTTCCACCTATGGTTCCGCGAAAACCTGAAATTGTTTTGATTAAAGTCATGTTCTTAGTTATTTTAGTTTTGTTATCTCTTCATTAATCCACCTAATGGTTGCCGTCATGTCCTTGGCGGGCAATTGGAGCTGCCGTTTTGACTTGACACCATCACCGAAGTAACCTCCGGTCTTTAAATAAAAGCATCCTTTCTCCACACCTCCGCCATAATCGACGCGGATGCCTCTTCGTCCTGTATCATCGTTGCTGAACTGTGCCCCGGATATTCTGTGCCACTTGCGATCGCGTCCGCACACCATCACATTCCCAACTTGGCATTTGCGCATCAGATATCCTTGCGCCGGCAAGGTGTTTTCAAGATATGAGCAGAAGCCCGTGATCAGATTGTCGGTAAAAGGCCGCTGTATTGTGGCTATTTTCATCCACTTTGCTTCCGACTTGTCGCAAAGATAGGCCGTGTAACTTGTAATGCTGTCATCATTCGTTGCATGCAGCAGGAAGGCATATGTCCTGTTACTTTTCCAAGGATATTCAAGGCTGCAACGTTTGCCTTCCTTGTGAAAACCGAAAAAGACGGTCTTTACTCCGGATCTCTTGTCAATTACCTTTGCCCTGTATTCAGGAGGCACGTCACCGAAGCTATCGTCTTTCATGGCATTCCAGACTGAAAAGGCCGCCACTTTATTGCCGTCCTTGTTGTAGCGAAGTCCCAGCATGCCACCATCAAAGCCTAACGCACAATAGTTGCCTCCACGATTGTCGCCTTCGGAAGGTATGGTCAGCTCGACATAGGCCCATTGAGCTTCGCCACAGTCCGAAGTGTCATAGTTAAGCATTACACTGGAACCGCGCAATCCGTATTTAGGGTCGAAATTCGGATTGACAAAGAGTGGCTTCACGGGAATCCCGGACAAGATGATATCGCGAATGATGACGTAGGACGGTTTGCCGGTATCCTTGATTCTGAAATCGATGCGGACATACTGTGGTTGCCTGACATTGAGATGTCCCAGTGTGACAAGTCCCATCTTCCTGTTTGACACATCTGCGACGAATTGAGCTGATTCACATGTTATTTCCATGCATGCACTGCCTACGACATTGAGTGCAAGTTCAGGCCGGGATGCCACCGGTATATAGACAAAGGCCGAAGCAACGCTCTGCGTGTCGTTTTTCAAAATCAGGCCGCCCTGCCCCACTACGGCCAGTGCCGTATTGCGTGTGCCGGCATCCTGACGCGCGGCAGCTTCGCTCCGCAGGGTAATGTAGCTGTTGCCCTTCATGGGCATGGCCCATTTGCCGGGGACGAATTGTGCCGCGATGTGCGGTGTCCTAATCAACATGCCGGACAGCAACATTATCTTTACAAGGGTAAAGGCTTTGTTCATCTTATCGCTTATTCAGCCGAATGTCTTCAATTGCCAGCAGATTTCACTACTTTGAATTTCTTTGTTACCGTTACGTATGCCTTGAGCGGGGTGTATTCATACTTCACTGTTCCTTTTGCTATCTCAGCCATCGACGAGCTGTTGCCTGCCTGTCCCGATACCGAATACTGTCCGCTGAAGGTTATCGTATATGTTCCCGGCAGTTCGGGGGCACGGAACTTGCAGGAAGGATTGGTGGAGTTATGCGGATATATCACTGCGTTGTTGTATTGCAGGGTTGAATGGGCCGTTGGGTCGTCAAGCTTCCAATAATAAGTAGTGTTGTCGAGCAGCTTGCCCAGCTTATGCTGTACGGCGGTGGCTGTGACATAATCACCGGCAGTTATGGTTTCAGAGTCAAACACAATGTCGGAAAATACAGGAAGTTTTGATTCGTAGTCTTCTTTATCTTCCGAGCAGCTGCCAAACATTACGCATGCCATGCATGCCATCAATGCTAAAAAGGTTTTCTTCATATGCTTGTTTCATTTAGTATTTCAATATTCCTGCACCCTGCCTTGTCACCACGGGCGGCCTTTGGGTGCAATCCACGATGGTCGATTCTATGTTGCGTCCTGTGCCGCCATCGATTACGAGGTCTACCATGTTGCCGAACATTTCGTCTATGAGTTCGGGGTTGGTATAGTATTCGTCTTCCTCATCATCGGGTACGGGCAATGACGCTGTCAGCACGGGAGCTTCGAGATGCTGCGTTATGTCCATGATTATGGAGTTGTTGGGCATGCGAATGCCTACCTCTTTCCGTCCCATGAATATTTTGGGTAGCTTGTTGGCTCCCGGCAAAATAAAGGTGAAAGGGCCGGGAACATTCTTTTTGACGAGCTTGAAGATGTCGTTGTCCATACGTGTGAATTCACTGATGGAGCTCAGGTCATAGCAGATAATCGACAGTCGGTTTTTCATGGGGTTCACGCCTTTCAGACGGCAGACGGCCTCGACTGCATGGGTTTTCAAGGCATGGCAACCTATGGCATAACGGCCATCGGTAGGAAAGATGAAAGTGCCTCCGTCGTTCAACAAGTCGGCTACGCTTTGCAAGGCTTCGTAACTGTTGTGATCATCGTAGAATTTCAGCAACATAATGGTTCTATCTTTTTCAGTTCGTTGTATAAGCGGTGCAGGGGCAGCCCCATCACATTGTAGTAGCTGCCGCGGATTTCCCTGACCCCTATCATCCCTATCCATTCCTGAATGCCATAGGCACCGGCCTTGTCGATAGGGTGGAATGTATCGACATAGTAGTTGATTTCGTCGGGTGTGAGCTCGGCAAAAGTCACTATGGTTTCGGCATAAAAGCTCCTCAAGCAGGCGGCAGTGCGCAGTGTGACACCGGTCACCACCGAATGCTGCCGGCCTGAAAGCTTTGACAGCATGGCACATGCCTCTTCATCGGTCGATGGTTTGCCCAGCACTTCATTGTTGCACCATACTATGGTGTCGGCGGCTATCACCAGATTGCTGCCGGTCATGGCAGGCACACAGTGTTCGGCTTTAAGGCGCGACAAATACATAGGTATGTCCCTGTATTGAAGACCCTCAGGGCAAACTTCGTCAATGTTGGAGCGACCCACAGTAAAGGTCAGTCCCAGGCGTGCCAGCAGTTCGCGGCGGCGGGGCGAGCCACTCATCAATACTATACCATAGTTCTTCAGATTGTCAAGCATTTGTTCTTGCGTTATTGTTATATTATCATGCTACCAGCCAAAGGCTGTCCGGTCCATTTTCCACAGGCCGCGAGCCTTGAGCACCTGCTCTATCACTTCACGGACGCATCCACATCCACCCTGGCGTGAGGATATATACCGAGACACGGCCTTTATTTCATCGGCCGCATCGCTTGGGCAACAGGGGCATCCGCAGGCTTGCATCACCTCGAAGTCTGGTATATCGTCGCCCATGTAGATTACTTCATCCGACTTCAGGCCATACTTGTCGAGCAGCCGGTTGTATACATTTATCTTCACACTGCTGCCCAAAAAGATGTCGTCGACACCCAGGCTGCCGTAACGCTTGCGTATGGATTCGCAGCTGCCTCCGGTGATGATGGCTATCTTGAGGCCGAGCTTCACTGCCAGCTGAATGGCATAGCCGTCCTTGATGTTGGCCGTGCGGCGCGGCACTCCTTCCGAATCCATGCCTATGGTTTCCTTGCTCAGCACGCCGTCGACATCGAGCATCACGGCCTTTATCTGTGTCAAATCATAATTAATCATCTGTCATCATTCTTTTCGTTGCTTTTTCCTGTTGCACCGCACATCGGATGCCACTGCTCATCAACAGGTATAATTCTTTTAGTTCCGGGTGATTGGCGAGCAATGCTGCCTGGGCTTCCATCACTGCCTTGTCGCCACGCGCGGCCGGCCCTGTCTGGGCCTCGACGGGAGTCATCGAATGCACCTTGCGGGCTGTCTGGTCAATCAGCGGCAGCATCACGTCGAAAGGCAGGCCGTTTTCGGCCAGCAGCTGCCCTGCAACGGCATAGCAATAATTGCTGAAATTGCCGGCAAAGACCGCTGCAAGGTGCAAATGTCTGCGTTTTTCCGACGAGAGACGGAACACGCGATGTGTCAATGTCTGCGAGAAGCTTTCCAACAAGTCCAAATCGGATTCGTCTGACGCTTCGATGAAACACGGTATGTCAGAGAAATCGGCTGCCACTTCTTTCGAAAATGTCTGCATGGGATAGAATATGCCATACCTGCTCAGTGACGTTCCTTCAAACACCTGCAGCGACAGGCTACCGGCTGTGTGGACCACCAATGCCGGCAATGGCGGCAATGAAGCAACGACATCGGGAAGCGACTCATCGTTGACACAGACCATATACATGTCGGCATCAAGGGGAATGCCGGCCATGTTTGTGGAGCAGGGGCATTGCAACATGTCGGCCAAGGCGGATGTCGTATCCTCGCTACGACCCAGCACATAAACCACTTCGTGTCCGCTGCGCAACAATGCCCTGCCCAGATTGACTGCCAACCTGCCGGCACCTATCAATACAATCCTCATCTTTTTTGTCTGCATATTATGGCCTGCAATGTCACTGTAAAGGATTCATGCAGTTATATATTGCAAACTTACCTTTTTTATTTGACTTGTCCGGCCTTTTATCTGTTTTTATGAAGCAATCTTCCCCTTTGGCAGGCAATAATGAGAAAAACGGATTTTTTTGTTCAAAAAAAGGGATTAAAAGTTTGCCATTTGGCAAAAAACATCTACCTTTGCCGTGCAAATGGGGCATTAGCTCATCTGGCTAGAGCGTTTGACTGGCAGTCAAGAGGTGGCAGGTTCGAGTCCTGTATGCTCCACTAATTTCATGTTAGAAATTTTTTTGTCCAAGACTATGGTTTCGACTGTGTCTTGGTTTTTTATTATATCCAGCAGCCCTGCATGAAAGATGTGTACAGCTTGTGCGTGCGATGTGTACAGATCGCAGGGTGCAATGTGCCGCATTGCAGGGTGCGATGTGTACAGATCGTAATATGCGATGTGTACAGATCGCAGGCTACGATGTGCCGCATTGCAAGGTGCGATGTGTACAGACTGCAAGGTGCAATATGTACAGACTGCATGATGCATCCTGCAAAGTCTTAGAAATCACTTCCTTGCAAAGGCTTATCCATTCCGGGTTTGAACACCACTCCAATGCCGCGCCTTCCATCCATCTTGACTACGAGAGGCGAATCGAAATGCACGACACGCAGGTATTGGCTTTCCCACACGGCAGGCTGTTCGTTGAGGAATGCTTCGTCAAACCAGCCTTCACCCTTGAAAGGATTGATGGTGAAATAGCCTACACCGAAAGATGTCATGTTCTGGAAAAAGTGGGTTCCCTGGCTCGGCTCTATGCGATAGTTCTTGAAACCACACTCGGTGATCACTCCGGCCTGACTTATCTGAGGCCACTTGACGGGTATGCCGAGATAGGGATCACTGCTACCCCAACGGCCGGGTCCTACAAGTATGTAGTTGCGGCCTTCGTCACAATAACGCCGGTTGATTTTCTCTATGTCGTAAGCTATCAGTTGATTGTTCATCTGGCTGAACTGATTGCTCTTTACGTAGACTACATCTGTTATGTCTGAAACTATGCCATGCCCGAGCGAGCTGTCTGACTGAAGGATGGTGGATTGGCGGGGGACCAAGGTGAGATCTTCGTTGAGCACCTCTTTGTTGTCGACTATCGGACGTATCTGCAACAGGTAGAAAGTGGCCTGACGGTTGTCGTTGTCGAAACGCACGGCAAACTCTATCTCTACAGGCCGTCCCATCTCTTTCTGCCCTATGGCAAGCAGTTGGTCGATGGTTGAGGCAACGGGAAACACGTCGTGCTGAAGTACATTGACAAATGACACTATCTTCCTTCCCCCGTCATAGTAACCGTCGCGAATAACCTGGTCATAGGGGTCGAACGTTGACGAAATAAACTTCAACGTTCCATCCTCATCGGCATCCTTAAGGTTGAGCTTCAGCAGGTTGAATCCGTCGTTCACCGTAAGTTCCTTATCCATACTGGCAAGGTCGAGAGCATAGAACTGGGTCTGCGTTTCGCGCAAGGCAAGGTCGAGAGTACTCATCTGCAACACACTGTGTGGGTGACGTGGAGAGAAATGTAGTGTACGACCTCCATCGACAATGTACTTGCCCAACCCCAGAGCTATGTCGGCAATACCATCCTCGGCCTTTTCATCACCGATGGGATAAAAGTTGAGCGAACGTGCAACACCCGACATGTTGGGATAGAAACGGCCGTTGTGAGCCGTGCCCACTGCCTCTTGTATGACTACAGCCATCTTTTCCTGATCTATCAGATTGGAGGTTGCCTGCATGTAAGTTTTGCTTTGGCGGAAAAACGTAGAGGCATAGACAGCCTTGACAGCAGAACAAACGGCATCTAACTGCTTTTGGGGGTCGTCGGTCTTCGGCACCATATAGGTGGAATATACGCCGGCAAAAGGCTGGTAGTGTGAGTCTTCCAGCATGCTGGACGAACGCACTGCAACGGGTCCCTGCACAACTTCCATCAAAGCCATCACGTCACCGCGCACCTCAGAAGGCAGGCGTGCATTTAGGAATGCATGCAGTATCTCTTCGTCGTCTATATCCTGGAGGGCAATGGGATATAGATTGTTAGCCTCCATAAAGCGGTCGAAGATGTCGGTACATATCACAACGGTGCGGGGAATGTTCACACTCAGATTGTCGGTGTCAAGCGAAGGATAACGCTTGATCATGCTTCCCATAAAGGCCAGACCGCGGCCCTTGCCCCCGAGCGAACCGTTGCCGATGCGTGCAAAATTGCTGTATTCGTCGAAACGGTCGCGAAGGTAAATGGCAATCGTCCCGCTGTTTTTCATCCTGCGGTATTGCACTATCAGATGAAAGATGAGACGGCGGGCCTCATCAAGATTCTTATATTCACTCACATCGATTCTCTGCAATATCTCGGCCGGCGGAAACATGGCACGCGAATAAAAGAAACGCGAAAAGTGATTCTGCGACAGATGGTAGACAAGAGAGTCGTCGGGAATGTCGTTTATCTTATGCTGCAAGTCCCGAAGGTTGCGAATACGCATAATCTCCTTCCGCGACAACGGATTGATGATGACAAAGTCTCCGAAGCCGAAATGCAGGCTTACTTCACGCTTAAGTTCCTGAGGATAGTTCTTGGATTGCTTCCAGATGAAGGCAGCATTGAGCTGTTGGGCATAAGTGGCATTCGTAGTGTCGGACGATTCCAGAATGAACGGCACTATCATCCCCGTGCGTCTCACATACTGACCAAACTTGAAGCCGGCATAGGGGTCTTTCTCTCCGCCGTTGTTTATGCTCATATCCGACACAATGCCCAGGATATGCTCCTTGTAACGTTCGAAAGTCGCCACGGCTTCTTCATAATTACGCGCAAGAAGTATCTTGGGACGGCCGCGCATACGCAAATGACGCTGATGCTCGTTAAGCGCCTCCTTGGAAAACTCCAGGCTCTGCTCAAGCACAAACTTGTAGAGATGAGTAAGCGTTGAAGAATAAAAACGCACGGAATCCTCAACGAGCAGTATAATCTGAACGCCGGCAGTTTCGGTGTCGGCCGGAGCATTCATCTTGTCTTCAAGCAGTTTTATGATGGCAAGAAGCAACTCTGTATTGCCCAACCAGCTGAACACATAGTCTATGGCACTCATGTCGGCCGTGGCCACCCTGCGGCTCACCTCCTTGGAAAAGGGCGAAAGCACAACAATCGGTATGGCAGGATAAGCCGACTTGATATCGGATGCAACGGCAAAAATGTCACGATGGTCCATATTGGGCATGCAGATGATCAGCTCAAAGTTGCGGCGACCGAGCATCTCAAGAGCCTCTTCCTTGGTAGAAACCTGGGTGAAACGCGGCGGCGAACTGAGGCTGAGCGAATTGTATTCGTTGAAAATCTGCTCGTCGACACGGCCGTCGTCCTCAAGTATAAAGGAATCATAGCGCGATGCTACTATAAGGATATTATAAATGCGCTGGTTCATCAAATCGGCAAAGGCCGTATCACGCAACGCAAGTTTTTTCAAATCAGGTATATTGCCCATTCAACTATGTATCTTGTGTAATTCTTGTCTAAAAGGTCTGCATGTGCCATCCCCTGCTCAATCAACAAGGACGACAGGACGCGAAATTAGTAAAATCTTTCTATAACGGACGGGAAGGCAAGCACTTTTTCATGATGTGCGTACTTCTGTCATGCCCTGCTCCCTGCACCAAGTCAGCACGTAGTGGGGACAGCTTATATAATGAACCGTCAAAGGATAGCAAAATCCCTTATGCAGATAAGCGGCACGCGTACGGCCTTCCACCCCCAAACGGAATGGCGCAATGCGGATGCCGTGCATATAGTCGAGTGTAACCATGTCAAGACACTTGAACACGCTTTCCTTCATGCTCCAGACTATAAGCGGATACCGGGTGGCATCGTCACCGGAAAGAGGCACACAGGACGCTTCGGACGGATGGACAACATGCGAAACCACACGGTCTATACGATGAGAAAATACTTCTATGTCAACACCTACATGCCTGAACGGATGAACGGCCAGGCACACAAAACGGTCGGTATGGGATATGCTTATCCTGCAATCACTGCCTTCCAAATAAGGTTCTCCATTGATTCGATAACGAATTGCAGCATCCTTGCCTGCTACAACACGTAGCAAGGCTCTCACGGCAAGCCACTCAAGCTGTCTCTTTTCACTTTTGAAACGCTTCTCTGCCTCTTTCTTCAGCCGCAGCCCCCTGTCTCCGGCCAATCTGCACAGCTCATCTGCCGTCTCTTCCTGCTTCCATACGTATATACGTATGCCGTCATTCACATCTTTATAAAACAGAGACATTATATATATACATGCTACATGACAACTGAACAACAAGGAATTATTCGCTGCCGGCTTCGTCGTCAGCAAGCGGTTTAGTGTCTTCGACCGTTACTTTCACTTTGGATATGTGACGCTCATCGACTTCCAACACCTCAAACTCAAACTGCTTGAAACGAATGGTCTGGTGCTTGTTCGGAAAATCGCCGAAAAGGTCAAGCAGCAATCCGGCTATGGTATCCGCATCGCCTTCTGCATCATCAAAAAAAGTACTGTCAATGTCAAACAGCTTGCAGAAATCCTGCAATGATGTTTTGGCATCAAAGACAAACGTATTGTCGCTCAAAGCCACATAAGGCCGGCGGTCATCATCATACTCGTCATTGATTTCACCGACTATTTCTTCGATAATGTCTTCCAGGGTCACAATGCCCGAAACACCGCCATACTCATCGATGACAACTGCAATATGCACCTTTTTGCTTTGAAATTCGCGAAGCAAATTGTCTATCTTCTTTGTCTCGGGAACTGACAACTGCGGACGAATCAGAAAGGACCACCTGAATTTGTCAGACTTTCCCAGATATGGCAACAGGTCTTTTATGTACAATACACCCACTATATTGTCTTTCGTACCCGAATAGACCGGTACACGCGAATAGCTGTCTTCTGAAACCAAGCGCAGAACCTCCTGAAACGATGTCCTGATATCAATGTCCACAATATCAAGCCGGCTTGTCATGATATCCTTTACCGTTTCATTCCTGAACTGAAGTATTCCCTTGAGAAGGTTTTCTTTCTTATACTTGGGTTTCTTATTATCCAGGCCCAACTTATTGCCTTCGATACGGAACGATGCCATATTACGGGCAATGAACTTACGCAAAAACACATAGAAACAGCAAAAAAGCCTGTTGACAAAGAGCGGAGCACAGCTCCTTGTATGGCTGTTCTTGTGCAAATGCACACAATATACGTTTACGGCGGCCACCACACAGACAACAATATATAAGGAAAGAAGCACCAATAACAGCCCAACACCCGACAAGTCTGCTGCCGGCAGGCACAAAGACACGGCTATTATCCATGCCAACGCCACGAAAATACGCCCCAAAAGAACCGGAACATCATTGGTCAGAAAAAACACATTCCTTGGTTCGTCATTATTGCCTGCCTTCATGACAGGATCAAAAATACTGTCCAACTGCTCCTGTGTATCCGACCCGAACATATAGGCACGGCAAAATAAATAATCTGCCGTCAGTAAAAGCAGCACACAGAAAGACAAATATATCGGAAACATTACTTAAAGTTTCTGTTGAAAGCCGTCATTGGTAGGCTCACCATTGCGCTTGCCGTCATTTGGAAATGAAAATATTTCCATCTTATCAGCATAGATTTCAGTAATATAACGGGTTATACCTTTCTTGTCATCATAAGAACGGGTGCGGATTTTACCTTCGACATAAACCTTACACCCCTTGCGCACATACTGCTCAATGCGTCTTGCAAGGTTGTTCCATGCCATCACATTGTGCCACTCGGTATGGTCAGGCACCTGCGTTCCGTTCTGAAGTGTATAGCCACGATCCGTTGTGGCAAGAGGAAATGTGGCTACAACCATATTTGCATCCAAATACCTCACTTCTGGATCCTTGCCGACATTGCCCAGCAATATGACTTTGTTCAGTGTAATGGCCATCTATCTGATTCTATCGGCGGCGCGCACCATTTTCTCGTCTTTCAGGATAGCTCTGCGCGCCATTATATTGAAAAAGGCAGCGACAAAAGGAAGAAACACCATGATGTTTCCTGCCCAGAAACTCGATGACGCCATATATGAAATGATGCCGACAATCAAGTATGCCAACAAAATGAGCAAAGAAGAGCATCGTGCCAGCTTAGCCTGACGCAAGCGGTTCTTGAACTGGAATATACAGATTGCCGACACAATGGCCGACAAGAATGTCAGCACACTGAAAGCCAGTGCCTCCCAACCTCCGCACACACCTTCCTTGCTGCCGATGACACAGGACAGGCCATATACAGCACTTATTGTCAGCAATACCGTTGCCAGCAACAGGTATACGGTTTGGATTCTCTGAATCATGCGTCGGTTACTTGTCGAAGCGATCTCGTTCCTCTGCCGGATTGCGGAAATAGATTTTCCCATCGAGAAATTCCTGTTCGGCAATCAAGGTCGGCTTTGGCATACGTTCGTAATAGCGGCTGATCTCTATCTGTTCACGATTTTCAAATTCTTCATCCAGTGAATCGTTCTTCGTTCCAAACTCGCGGAGTTTGTTGGCTAAGTCGTTTTTGATTTCACTGGTTATCTGATTGGCACGCTTGCTCATTATGACAACACTTTCATAAATATTGCCTG
Source organism: Prevotellaceae bacterium UBA6417 (assembly GCA_002439755.1). Taxonomy (GTDB): domain Bacteria; phylum Bacteroidota; class Bacteroidia; order Bacteroidales; family Bacteroidaceae; genus UBA6382. The sequence goes on from DJPH01000009.1 coordinate 59,117, forward strand.
TAGGCTCGCTGAAATCCATCAGATTGTGCGTCACTGTAGTTGTAGGCGCATTGATTTTTTTGTAATTCATCGTTTATGTCAATATGATATGGTTCTTATTTGATAGCCTTTTGGGCTTTCTCATAGATTTTTTTTGCTTCGTCCATATACTTCGACTTAGGATATTCGTTGACAAAGCCATAGTATTCGTCTATGGCATCGTTGTAACGATCCTTCATCTTCGATTCTATACTGCGCACGGCCAAATCATATTTAGCGCGAAGTATCAATATCGAGAAGTCCTCTTTGCGACGCGTATACGGGTAGTCGCGTATGGCATTCTGCGCGGTGATAATCGCTGCCTCATAATTACTGCCTCCCATGGTGCAGTTACCAAAATAATCGCCCAAGTTGTAATACAACTGTGCCGACAGATATTCTTTCTCCACCAATTTGTCCTGCAAATCGAATATCAGCTTGCGTGCCTCGGCAGCAAATTTGGATTGAGGGTAAGCTTCTATGAAGTTTTGAAATTCGGTGACGGCATTATAAGTTGCAGTCTGATCGAGACTCGGCTCAACAGTGCTGAGAAACAAAGACATTCCGCTGTAAAAATAGGCCTCTTCTACATGAATGCCGCTCGTATATGTCGTATAATACTTACTGAAATAATCGTTGGCAGCTACCATATCGCCACTGTTATACTTGCACATTCCCAATAAAAAGAGCGATTCGTCACTTTTATCGGTTCCTTTCATTGAGGCAAGCACATCGTTCAGCAACAAAGAGGCATTCTCATATTTGCCTCTCATAAAATACTGCTTCGCCACTTCGTACTTATAGTCGGCATCACTGCTTTTCATCACTTTGTTAATGTTGGCACATGATGCAAACATCATGGCCGCCATTGCGCACAGCAGTAGTTGTTTTGTCACTTTCATTGGTTTAAAACAAAATCCGAGTGCAAAGATAACATTTTTATGATTAACGCGCAATAGCTTCGACAAGGTCTTTTCACCTTTGGCTGTCATCTGTTTCACTTGTAGAGTCCAACAACAAGTGC
>DJPH01000061.1:0-6618 GCA_002439755.1 Prevotellaceae bacterium UBA6417
ACTGTCTTCGAAAACAAAAGGGTACTCACGTCACCGTAATTTGTGTTATAATAATACGACATGCACCGGTGGCCCTCCGGCGTGTCTACGAACACATTCGGGATAGCGGCTTCTGAGGATGTATTGATGACATACATAGAACCGTTGCCTATATTGAAGCTATTACAACTCATATGCTTTAGAAGAGCTGATACGGCTCTTTCTTCATCACCTTGTCCCCCTGCAACTCCCTCACCTTCCGACAAGGAATAATTAGATATATTGGGAATAGCTCTCTCGATAATACAATTGTTGGTCTCCACATACGGCATGTCGGTCTCCAAGTCTACATAACGGAAATAGCATTTGTTGTAGTTTGAAGGTACACCGTCAGTATTGTTCCGCTCCACGATGGCCTTTGCTCCGACACCGGCACTCAGACCGTTTACCCTTATCAGGAACGAATCATTAGACTCAAAATGGTTGTGTCTGATAATGGCTGTTGCACATTGACTGATATCGATATCGATGGCATACTGATTGTCAAAGACTGAAGTAGGATATTGTTCTTCACCATTAGCATTAGTATAGGATGCGCTTTCAGGATTGCTCCCTTCACAATTATTGTTCTCGATTCGGCACATGCCTTTGTACACAGCAGCCTCAATAATCTTATTGTTTTCATGACAGCAATTGTTGATAAACTCAAATGAACATACATACTGCCTCTCGGAATCGACTTTTTCTGAACAAACGCAATAATTGTTGAGGTGAAAGGCACAATTGCGGATTTGCAGCAAATTGAGAGGATAGGCTCTATTTTTTATTTCTACATCGTCCCCTTCTTCGTTTTCTACTTTTTTTACAGATTCACTGTTGATTCTGAAAGCTTTCGCAAACCAGGCAAAATAGCAACGTTCAACGATGATCGGCCAGGTGGGACCCGAATATATGGCCTTGAAATCGATAGCTATCGACTTGAGTGCCGATACCAACGCGATGTTTTCCATATCGTTGAAGAACTGCAGGTCGCTGATGTATATCGGATCAGACACCGAATCCGCACAAGTCAGAAGACTCCTTTCGGAAGCATCATCCTCAAAGTACAAGGTACTTGTTGTCGTCCGCGTGTTGGTATAATCAATACCCCATGCTGTATCATTCGTTCCTCTCTGCTCTTCTCTCAACAAGGCTCCCGAACCTTGCAACCAAATGTTACCCTTGTTGATCCGGATGCCGCTGCCTATATAATAATTGGCTGCACTGAACTTCACAATCTTTATTGACAACTGCTCCGCCACACTGATTGCCTGGTTAATCGCTGCGGAATCGTCATGGGGAGTACACCTTGCCTCTTCAAGAGCATTATCGTAATCACGGCCTTTGTCTTTGCCCGTCTTCTTGTACTTTCCCTGCGCACCGAACCACTCGGGACGGATATGCGGTACATTCAATATCGTGCCGGCAGCAAACGTTACCGTTGAATCGAATACTTGGTTCTGAACTGCCTCAAAGTTCATATACCCTGAATAGGTCACATTCTTCAGCATTCCCCCATTGAATACTATCGTACTGCTCTCTTTCAGGTAAATTGTTTCATTACCCATATCCAATTCCTCAGTCACTTCCAAAATGACATCTTCACGCTCTAATGCGCTTTTCTCTGTAGTTGAAGTTACTAAAATTCTTTCTTTCGTCATTACTACCTTTTTAATTATTAAACATCGTATGAGGCCTTTCATTGCTTCAATCAGGAGCCTAATTTTCATTAGCCCTCTCCAGATGATTTACATTCAAGCAGATTTCGTATTGCCGAGTACACCAACGGCTATATATTCATCCGCAAATGCAAAGGTATAAAAAAAGACCACGGCCCACTTCTCTCATATAGCAAAACTTAATCGTTTAACATTATTTAATCCAACACCATTGCCGTTATTTCTCCACAGGTGTCGTAAACAGACCTTTATTGACACCATTGCAATTTTACATTGTTTGATTTTCAAGCCATGCAAATTCATAACAAAACGTTTACGAACAACTTTTTTCACGAACAACGCGTACACGGAGTGACTCAGCATAAGAGCAGAATCAACAACATTCTGAAAACAATCAAGGAAGGAAAGGAGATAATCTGAGTCGGAACAACACTAATCACGAAGAATCTCCAAAAACATAAGGAGCAAATTTAAAGAATCAGGGAGAAAATCGGAACGGCTGTGCTGAAAAATCATTCTTGTGACTCATATTTGTCGACGCCATTTCGTGGCCGCAAACAAAGGCAGGAGCAATGAATCACAAAATAAATGGCTTTTTGTGTCTTTACAAAAAGATTTTCGCTTTCAAAAATCGACCTTCGGCGTCTTCACCATACATTGTTTAGTGGCAAGCCCATCTCTTTCAAGAAAATCCGGATACAATAAACTCATATTTGTTCACACGATAATCGGGCGTATCTATTATAAAAGCAAAAATACGAATCTGTTTCATGACAAGTAAAACGAATAAATATGCACAGGCGGAAAATCACAAGTGGCAATGACGCTACTTCACGTAATATTAGTTACCTTTGCAGGAACTAAACGACATTGACAATGAGAATTGCATTAATAGGATACGGAAAGATGGGGCACATGATAGAAGACATCGCTTTGAAAAGAGGTCATCAAATAGCGTGCATCATAGACATAGACAACCGCGACGACTTCAAGGGAAAAGCCTTTAAGAGTGCCGATGTAGCCATTGAATTCACCACTCCGACAGCCGCATACGGCAACATACTACAAGCCTTCGAACAAAACGTGAAGGTGGTAACCGGTTCGACAGGATGGCAAAAAGAGCATGGCGATGATATCCGCAGATTGTGCCAACAGGAAGGACATACCCTCTTTTGGAGTAGCAACTTCAGTCTGGGTGTCTACCTGTTCAATCAGGTCAATGCCTACTTGGCGCGACTGATGAACAACTATCCCGATTATGATGTCGAAATTGATGAAGTTCACCACATACATAAATTAGACGCACCGAGCGGAACGGCCATCACACTGGCTGAAACCCTGATTCAGCATCTGGACCGTAAAACCGATTGGGTAAAAGGAGAACTTCACACTCCCGAAGGCATTGTAAGCGGGCAGCACGATGCGAAGAAAGAAGACCTGGTGATAAACAGTTTCAGACGCGGAGAAGTGCCCGGCATTCATACCATCAGATACAACAGCGAGTTTGACGAAATCAGCATCACCCACGATGCCCACAACCGGGGCGGATTTGCCTTGGGTGCCGTGCTGGCTGCCGAATTCACCGCCAACCACGAAGGACTGTTGACAATGGACGATCTGTTCAAGCAACCTACACGCTAACACACAAGGACACTTATGGAAAAGCAACAAGATAAAAACACACAGCACCAGAAAGCAAGCCGCATGGACTGGTGCAAATTTGCATTTTGGACAGTACTTTACCTGATTTTTCTCTATTGGCTGGACAGCTGGTGGGGGCTCATCATCGTTCCTCTCATTTTCGATGCCTACATAACGCACAAAATACCTTGGACATGGTGGAGGAAAAGCAAAAACGAAAAGACACGTCAGATTATGAGCTGGGTAGATGCCATCGTCTTTTCTTTGATTGCCGTCTATTTTGTCAACATATATTTTTTCCAGAACTACGTAATTCCGTCATCATCGCTCGAAAAGAGTCTACTGACGGGCGACTACCTGTTTGTAAGCAAACTAAGCTACGGGCCACGTATCCCCAACACACCGCTTCACATGCCCATGACGGCACATACGCTGCCTTTGCTGAACACAAAATCATACATTGACTGGCCGCAATGGGAGTATCGCCGCGTAAAAGGGCTCGGACAAATACAACAAAACGACATTGTGGTTTTCAACTATCCGGCCGGAGACACAGTGGCAAGCAAGATGCAGGACGGTGACTTTCACGCCATTTGCTACGAAATAGGCGAACGGCTGTATCCCTATAATATGGAAGGGCTGGATGCAGAAAAAAGACTTGAAATCTTCCAAGAACAATACAATGCAGGACGTAACTACATAGCCGGCAACCCGGGACAATTCGGAGAAATACTGAGCCGTCCCGTCGACATGCGCGACAACTATGTGAAACGTTGCGTAGGATTGCCGGGGCAATGGCTGAAAATTCGCGACGGCATTATCTATACCGACAACAAACCCGACAAACAGCCCGACAATGCACAAAAATCATATATCGTAACCCTGAAATATGATATTCCCGAAGATTTCTGCAAAGAATACGGCATTACACTTGAAGACCGTTCGGAATGCATCAGCGAAAGCAACACAAACGTGCGCCGCATGCCGCTGACGAAAAAAGCCTATGACGCTCTTTCCAAACGAACAGACATGGTCACATCCATTGTTCCGGCACCGGCAATGGGCGGCATCGCTCTTTATCCTCACAACATGCTGACAGGCTGGACCTGCGATAACTACGGACCTATATGGATACCTAAAAAGGGACACACCGTCAGACTCAGCATCGCCTCACTGCCACTCTATCAACGTCCCATAGAAGTCTATGAAAAAAACTCGGTAGACGTACGCAACGGAAAAATCTACATCAACGGAAAGGAAACAAACCGCTACACATTCAAGATGGACTACTACTGGATGATGGGGGACAATCGCGACAACTCGGCCGACTCACGGTTCTGGGGTTTCGTTCCCGAAGACCACATAGTAGGAAAGCCCATCCTCGTTTGGCTGTCGCTCAACAAAGACTATGGATGGTTTGACGGCAAAATACGCTGGAACCGCATATTCCGTCTGGTGGACAACATCAAATAAGTTTCCATGCAGACCTTCCCATGAGACCTTGGCTGAAGACAACCGTCATCCTTGCCACAACCATCCTTACCGTATGGTTGATACGGACTCTGGCCTTTCTTCCTATATTGATAACAACAGACGAGCGACCTTCGCTCATGGCAGGTGACCGTGTTCTTGTAGCTCGCTTCGCTTTCGGTTTGCGACTGCCGTTAGATGCCTTGTTCGGATACCATCGCCTCTCACCCACCCTGCCTCGACAGGGCGAACCGATAGTTTTCAACGACCCACTTGGGAAAAGACGAAACATTTCAGACCGACCGCTCTGCGTAGGCACATGCACAGCACTTCCAGGAGATACGATATGGCTTCCCTGGAGCTCCGACGAAACTTGCAGGAAAGCAGCCAAGCACTACCCTTTCGTTGTTCCGGGAAAAGGAATAACGATAGACATACATCCATGGAACATAGTCATGCTGGCAAATGCCTTGCATCTTTACGAACAAAAGAACGTTTGCTGGGATTGCGACAGCCTACTCGTGATCGACGGACAACAAGTCAGGAATGTAAGCTTTGCCGACGATTATATTTGGGTGAGCAGCAACGGCCATACAGAAGCTTATGACTCACGGCTCTTCGGTCCCCTACCCGTATCGCATCTGGAAGGAAAGCCTATGCTTATCCTTTATTCAAAAGACTCTTCAAAACCTTTTTACAACGGCTACAGGTATCGACGCTTTCTCTCTGTTCTTCCGTAAAGTGTGTTAAAAAGATGGGGGGGGGGAGATTGTCAAATCACTTCAAATGTTTATCTTTGCGAAAGATTTCAACGAAATAAACATATTAAGTTACTTATGAAAAGAAACAAGATTCTTTTGGCCATGGCCACCTGTGTAGCTACACTTCCGAGTTTGGCTTTCAACCCACCCACAATGGGATGGAGTACATGGAACACTTTCGCACTTAACATCAACGAACAACTGATCAAGAATCAGGCAGACGCGCTGATAAACACCGGCCTCAACGAATACGGCTACAGGTTTATCAACATCGATGACGGATATTGGGACGGACGCGGAGAAGACGGCAAGCTTCGTGTGAACAAAAAGCTTTTTCCAAGCGGAATGCGCCCATTGGTAGACTATATTCACAAGAAAGGACTCAAAGCCGGTATCTACAGTGATGCAGGAGACAACTCGTGCGCATCGGGCAACAGAAAGCCGGAATTAATGAACATCGGATTTGCAGGACATGAAGAGGAAGACTGCAAAACCTACTTCATCGACTGGGATTTCGACTTTATCAAAGTGGACTATTGCGGTGGTTTTCACATAGGATCCGATGAACGAACACAATATACAAAAATCAGCAATGCCATCAAGAATTGCGGCAAAAAGGGTGTCATCTTCAATGTATGCCGTTGGGCTTATCCCGGAACATGGGTCAGCGGCATCAGTGATTCATGGCGCACGACTGAAGATATTCTATGTAATTGGGAATCCCTAAGAAGCCTTGTCAAAGAAAACCTGTATATACAGGCCTACACCGGAGGCGGGCACTACAATGATGCCGACATGCTTCAAATCGGACGTACACTTTCGCACGATGAGGAAAACACGCACATGGCCTATTGGTGCATCACAAGTTCACCGTTGCTCATCGGCTGCGACATGACAACGATACCCGAACACTCCCTGAATCTTTTGAAAAACAAAGACCTCATAGCCATGAACCAGGACAAGTTAGGATTGGGCGCACCTGTTGTTCAGCGCGAAGGCGATGTTTATGTTGTAGCAAAAGACATGGAAAAACTGATGGGGCCGAAACG
>DJPH01000061.1:6638-34802 GCA_002439755.1 Prevotellaceae bacterium UBA6417
GCCGTAGTCGTTATGAATCTCTCGGATGAAACAAAAAAGATACACGTTTCATTGGAAGCCATAGGTTTTGAAGGACAAGCAAAAGTGTATGATTGCCTTACCCACCAAGACAAGGGTAAAGCAATGGGAACAATAGAGGTCAGCATTCCCGCACATGGTTCATGCGCCTACTTCGTAACAGGAAAGCGCACGGAAAAGCATCTTTATCAGGCCGAAGAAGCCTACCTGAACGCTTATCAGGAATTAGACCTTAACAACAAAAACACTCCCATGTGGACGCTCAACGACACAGCCGACCAAGGTGCATACGTAATTTCATTAGGCAAATCTGAAGAAAACTATCTGGAATGGCCCAATGTCTACAGCAAGAAAGGCGGTATCTACACACTCAGCATCGGCTACGCAACGGGTGATAACCGCAATCTGATCTTAAGCGTCAACGGCGGACAGACCAAGTATTTCTACAATCTTAACAGCGGAGATTACCACAACAAATGGAAAGAGGTCAACGTTAAAGTAAAGCTCAAAAAAGGCTTCAACAAAATACGTCTCAGCAATCCTTCGCAATGGATGCCCAACATCGATTACATGAAAGTAAAACAAGGTTGAGACAACGACTACGCATTTGATAACAACACGCGCTTATGTCATAAATATACTGAAATTTCAAGTATGTCGTTTGTTGAATCAGCCCAAAATCTTACCTTTGCAAATATATATCACAAATATAACCACAAGATTATTATGAGAAGAAACAAAATTCTTTTGGCCATGGCCACCTGCGTAGCAACGCTGCCGAGTTTGGCTTTCAACCCACCCACAATGGGATGGAGTTCATGGAATACATTCGCTCTTAAAATCAACGAACAAGTCATCAAGAGCCAAGCCGATGCAATGGTTGCAACAGGCCTCAGCAAAGCCGGTTACAAGTTTATCAATATAGACGACGGATATTGGGACGGACGCGGTGAAGACGGCAAGCTGCGTCTGAACACAAAGCTTTTTCCAAGCGGAATGCGCTCATTGGTAGACTATATTCACAAGAAAGGACTTAAAGCCGGTATCTATAGCGATGCAGGAGACAACACCTGCGGTTCGGGCAACACACAAGCGTGGGGACTGGGCGTAGGATTTGCCGGACATGAAGACGAAGACTGCAAACTCTACTTCATTGACTGGGATTTCGACTTCATCAAAGTGGACTACTGCGGCGGTAACCACATGGGACTTGACGAACGCGCACAATACACAAAAATCAGCAACGCCATCAAGAATTGCGGCAAAAAGGGCGTTATCTTCAATGTATGCCGCTGGGCTTATCCCGGCACTTGGATCAGCGACATCAGCGATTCCTGGCGTACCACGGGCGACATCTACTGTGCCTGGGAATCCGTAAAGAGCATCATTAAAGAAAACCTGTATATCCAGGCCTACACCGGAGGCGGACACTACAACGACCCTGATATGCTTGAAATAGGCCGTACCCTATCACACGACGAAGAAAACACGCACATGGCCTATTGGTGCATCGTAAGTTCACCGTTGCTCATCGGTTGCGACATGACTACCATTCCTGAATATTCCCTGAATCTTTTGAAAAACAAAGACCTCATAGCCATGAACCAGGACAAGCTGGGATTGGGTGCACCTGTGGTACAACGCGAAGGCGATGTTTATGTTGTAGCAAAAGACATGGAAAAACTGATGGGGCCGAAACGTGCCGTAGTCGTTATGAATCTCTCGGATGAGACAAAAAAAATAAATGTTTCATTGGATGCCATAGGCTTTGAAGGACAAGCTAAGGTATATGATTGCTTTACCCACCAAAACAAGGGAAATGCCACCGGAACAATAGAAGTCAGCATTCCTGCTCATGGCTCATGCGCCTACTTCGTAACAGGAAAGCGCACGGAAAAGCATCTTTATCAGGCCGAAGAAGCCTACCTGAACGCTTATCAGGAGTTGGGCAAGGGTAACACCCCCATGTGGACACTCAACGACACGGCCGACCAAGGCGTATTTGTTGGTTCCTTGGGTAACTCGGCTGACAACTACCTGGAATGGCCCAATGTATATAGCAAAAAAGGCGGAACCTACACAATCAGCATCGGCTATGCATCGGGCGATAACCGTAACATCACCCTGAGCGTCAACGGTGGACAGACCAAACAACTCAACGGCCTTAACAGCGGACACTACCACAACAACTGGAAAGAGGTCAGCGTCAGCGTAACACTCAAAAAAGGCTTCAACAAAATACGTCTCAGCAATCCTTCACAATGGATGCCCAACATCGACTACATGAAAGTAAAAAAAGGTTGAGACAACGATTAAGCATTTGATAATAACATGGCAACCGCTTTTCGGAAACGATAAGCGGTTGCTTTTTATAAGACATGAACGTTATACTTTCAACAGCATATTTGGGTCCCGTAAGCTACTATTGCCAATTGTATGCCAACCGGCATATACTGATAGAACGACACGAGCACTATATCAAACAGACTTACAGAAACCGATGCCTCATTGCAGCTCCGGAAGGGGTGCAAGCTCTAACCATACCCATCGTCAGACAAGACCCGTCGCACAACGAAATAAAAGACATCCTCATCAGCGACCACGGCAATTGGCAACACCTGCACCGGCAGGCACTCATCACGGCATATACCACAAGCCCATACTTTGAATTCTATGCCGATGATTTCCTTCCATTCTATGAAAAGCACCACTGGAAGTATTTGTTTGACTTCAATGAAGCTCTACGCGAAACGGTTTGTAAGCTCATAGATCTGCAACCTGACGTTGAATACACACAAGATTATCAGGCCCACTACGATGAAAAAGACCTGCGCAACCTTATCAGCCCCAAGCAGAGAAACACACCACCAGGTTTCATCCCCCAAAGGTACTACCAAGTGTTTGAACAGAACCATGGCTTTCTGCCCGACCTCAGCATTATTGACCTGCTTTTCAATATGGGACCGGAATCACTTATCATCATTCGCGACAGTATCCCGTATTTCATGAATGAACGGAGTTCTTAAGTTCATTTAAAGCTCTGCAGAAAACAGAATAAGCGAAAAGACGTACTTTTGTAGTCAACAATAAATATTCTGACATATGAACAACTTCGTTTATCAAAGTCCGACAGAATTTGTTTTCGGACGCGAAACAGAAAAAGAAACAGGCAGGCTTGCTACAAAATACGGTGCCGAAAAAGCACTAATAGTATATGGAAAAGGACATGTCGTTAAAAGCGGGCTGCTAAGCAGGGTAGAAGACTCACTATTCAAAGAAGGTATTGCCTGCACGGAACTGAGCGGAATAGAACCCAATCCGACAGATGACAAGGTTTATCAAGGGATCGAACTTGTGCGCAAGCATCACATCAATTTTCTGATAGCTATAGGCGGCGGCTCCGTAATAGATACGGCAAAGGCCATCGCCGCCGGAGCCGTTTATGAAGGTGATTTTTGGGATTTTTATATGGGAACAGCCACTGTTCAGCATGCACTGCCGATAGGTGTAGTATTGACCATCCCGGCATCGGGAAGCGAGGCCTCAGGCAACAGTGTCATTACAAAAAGGGAGGGCTTGCACAAGCTCAGTCTGAGAACAGGTATGATACTCCGCCCCGTCTTTTCAGTAATGAACCCGGAACTCACTTTCAGCCTCTCACCATGGCAAACTGCATGTGGCATCACGGATATGATGAGCCACGTCATGGAACGCTACTTCAGCAACACGGAAAATGTCGAACTGACCGACCGTCTTTGCGAAGGCATCTTAAAGGCTATTATCACAGAAGCAAAAACCGTCATGTCTGAACCGGACAACTACGACGCAAGAGCCAACTTGATGTGGGCCGGAACCATGGCACACAACGGCATGTGCGGAGTAGGGCGGGAAGAAGATTGGGCCAGCCATTTCATGGAACATGAGGTAAGCGCACTTTACGGCGTAACACACGGAGCAGGACTTGCCACCATACAACCGGCATGGCTCAACTGGGTTTCCAATCACAAACCGGAAAAGGTGGCACAATTTGCAGAACGTGTCTGGAACGTGGAAAAGAAAAAAGACATCCGATTCATGACCGTGGAAGGCGTACTGGCATTCAAGAAATTCCTGAAATCAATAGGTATGCCCATCAGCTTCCGTGAACTCGGAATTGAAAACCCTGACATCGACACATTGGTAAGCAAACTGCATGAGGATAAAGGTGAGCTCATCGGTAATTACGTCAAGCTGGACAGAAGAGCCACACGCGAAATCTATGAGATGGCCAAATAATCAAATATTGGCAACTAAAGGTATCAGTTTGCACTTCTCCACGATTCAAAATCATTACTTATGTTAAATTCACCCATCATCGGCAAAACTTTCAACGGCTAAAACGTTTTACAAATCGCAATTAGCGTATACTTGCAAGTAAGAACTATAAGTAACGCACTATGAAACAGAAAGCAAGTTATTGATGGCAAGCAAGAAGAAGCGACTAAAGCTTTGAATAAAAATGTAGTTGTTAACTTATCCGCAGGAAGTGATGATGGAGGTAGTGATGACGGAGGAGGAACCGATGATGGTGGAACCGGGTCGGGAGTTAGTACAGCACGACCTGTCAAGGGAAAAGGCGAATACACGGATCGTAACCAATCTTATTCCATTGGAAGTACAGCCCGTTGGAAAGTCACATTTGAAGTAAAATGGAATGCAGCAGGCTATGTTAATGAAGAAACCAACGAATTAGTAATCACAGAAGCTTTCTTAGACTGTCACGCGACTTTCCACGGAGAAACATATCCTAACTACGAGGTAGAAAACGGTAATGTTACTACAACAGATGATGGCGAAAGCAAAGCTTCCAACAATAAAGATGCACGCACTGACATTTCTGCAACATCTGAAGAAATGACAATCTTATCATATACGACTTCTACTTACAAAGATGGGAATTTGGAATCTTCTATCTCAGATAAAGCACATTGCAGAATCAGATGCTACCTTTCTTTAAGCTGTATAGGATCGGACATCTATGGAAACATTTCATTTGCAATTTTACAATTCCCATGAAATCTTTCTTAAGTACAAAAGCAAAGCATTACTTTGGAAGTTTGGCAATTCTACTGGCAGCCATCCTTGCAATGACACTGATGTCCGGATGTGCGGCTTCATTGACCGACTTTGGATATGAAGGAGGACCGACCACCACTATCAATATTAACCAGACGATTAATGACGGTTTTGGAGAACCTTGGAATATTCCTACCAATTTTTGGCCATACAATCCTTACTCTACGGTATACTCTCCTTATTCCGGTACTTTCTCCAGTTCAAGACAGTATTGGCCGAAATAAAATTAATGCACAAAGCGGATAAAACAGCAAAAGCAATTGGCTCTGCTCAGTTCTAAATGATTTGCCTAAACAATTTCAAATCAATATAGCATTATCTTCCAAGAGATATAAGACACGCCCCATAACACCTTTTAATCCTCCAACAGAAGGCAATTGTTTTTCCGAAGGGCAATCTATGATACATTTAATTGAAGGTGGCATTATTTCGCATTCGTCATATTTCATGCATGACAAGAACTGTAGAGCGTAACTATACGTTCTAAAATCACAGCTTAAACCAGATAGCACCTCCTCTGCAACTGCGGACAACTTTTGAAGGTACACTTCATTAAAACAGCTTTGCCGCATACTCAAACGATTGACAACATAAGCCAATATGCCGCCAACGCCATTTTCAAAATCATTTTTCGTATCAAAATCCGTACATTCCATCAAACGGACATCTATTGTTTCGAAAAGATGCTCTGGCAACTGCTCATACAAACCATTACGAACAAGAAAGGTCAAACACCACCCGATGCCAGCCCAGCCATTTGCCAAATTGGCAGGTAAGCAATGGCTTTCCACACATTCCAAATTCGATATATACTCACGCATGATTCGATCAAGAGTGATATCTTTATTCTGTCTGGCATAAAGAGCTAAAGCCAAAATTTCACCCGCTCGTCCATAAAATAATCCAAGATGTTCGTTTCTGCTATTTGTCAATCTTTGAATTTCAGCCTTTACATATTCAATTTGAGATATTTCTTCCATTCGTCGTGTTTTGTTAATACTTTTAACAAAAGCAAACCTGTTTGGAAGGAAAGTTATTTCGTAGTAGTCCTTTAGTTGATGCAAAGAAGTTCTATATACAGACAACAACGCACCCATACGATTATAAACAGAAGGATTCAACTTTCTGGCAACAGCCAATCCCCACGCACGTTCTGACGCTGGAAATAAAGTTTCCAAAATAACAATATGATTGAAAAGTCTTTGCAAACCTACAATATCATAAGGGGGACGTTTTCGGTAAACATGGCCTATTACAACATTTTTGATCAATCGGCATCCACCTCCTTCCATCCAAGCCTTAATACTCAGATATTCTTCCTCACAACCATAGTGAATCAACCCTTGCAATCCTTTCAGTTTGTTCCAATAGTCTTTTGTGAAACAATAACATGCGCCCAATATCGCCGGAACCTCATCATTCATTAATCGAATTGCCATTTGGGTATCACGCCATTTAATTTTTGGAATGTAATTATCATAGGAAAATCTTATATAAGCACCATGGATGTTTATTCTTTGCGTATCGTAGACACAACCTTTTTCATCCTTCTTCAAGACCTCACTCATGCAACACAACAATTGATGTTGTGTCTTTTCTATTTCTTCTTCAATTATCCTGGCCCAAATGGTCGTGTAAAAACGCATGTGAGCATCTAACAGCAAAATATAAGGCGTACTGCTTATCTGCACAGCTTTTTCTTTTCCTGCCGCTGCACCAATCCTCCGTTTGTTTACTACATAATATACACCCATTCCACGCAAATCAGCCTCATAGTCGTAACCATCATCGGAAGCATCGTTCACGATAACAATATCAACGCTTCTTCCGACTGTTCTACGAATTTCACGAACGGTTTTCCCGACTTCGTATCCTTCGTTCAGGAATGTAATGCAAACACTCAACTTATTGCCACTTACAGGAGCAGATCTATAATCACTCTTTTCTTCATCTTCTTTCCGACGAACCCATTCCGCCAATGAAATCCGTAGTCTGCTTTCCTCGGGATTAACTGCATTTTTCCTTGTTTCAAAACTGCTTTCAACAAGAACAGCAGCAATATTGCTTAATTTCAATTCATGACGAAGCATGTCGCAAAAAAGAGCATAATCAGCTACAGAGGCATACGACTTATCATAATACAAATTATACTTTTCCATATCTGTTCGTCGTATGATAGCAGTAGTTGGATATAAACTACATTCTCCTACAAAATCAATATCTGTTATATGCAATGGCGGTTTGTTAATTCTGTTATATTGTTTTATGCTTCCACCGGCAGCACTTATGTCTGGATGAGCTTGCATATAATTATATTGGATTAGAAGACGATACTTACTCATCACACAATCTGCCTCCATACGAACAATATACTTACCTCTTGCTTTATTCAATAATTCATTCAAGACTTCTGCCGTACTGTATTCATACCTAAAATATGAAATACGTAGATCTTCATATTGACTAATAATTTCCGATGTATCGTCTGTAGAACCCTCATCACCAATAAGAAGTTCATAACTACAATACGATTGAGACAATATACTATCTATACAATCCCTTATCGTATAGGCTGCATTACGAACTGACATGATAATTGATATTCCCACTTCGGTTGCATGATAATGAACTGACTGCATAAAGTTTATGTTTTTGAGAATTAAAGATGGCAATTTGACATACCGATACTCTACTGTAATGAATTCCCGTTAAAATCAACTGTATAACAAACGATTTATCAAGAAAAATATTTTACGAACTTATGTTCTTTGTACTTTTGGAAAAAGAATTTAAAGTAAAACGCTATGAAACAGAAAGAGCAAGATTTCAAACATACCGTCAAGCGTATGGAAACAGAAGAAACTACAAATACTTTGAACAAAAGTATTGTTATGAACTTATCCGCTGGAAGTGATGATGGAGGTAGTGATGACGGAGGTGGAAGTGACGATGGAGGAACCGGCTCCGGAGGTAGTACTGCACGGCCAGTTAAAGGTGATGGAAAATACACAGAACGTGACCGATCCTATACCGTTGGTAGTACCGCCCGCTGGAAAGTCACATTTGAAGCAAGCTGGAATGCAACTGGCTATGTTAATGAAGAAACCAACGAATTTGTAGTAACAGAAGCATCCTTAGAATGTCATGCAGATTTCAAAGGCGAAACATACCCTGATTACGAGATAGAAAATGGCAATGTTACTACAACCGAAAATGGTAAAGGAGAAGCTTCCAACAAAAATGATGCACGGATCAATATTTCAGCTACGTCGGAATTGATCCCCTTATCCTATACGACTTCTACTTATAAAGAAGGAAAATTGCAATCTTCCATCTCAGACAAAGCACACTGCTGTTTTAAATGCAACCTTGATTTAAGCTGTATGGGCTCTGTAATCACAGGAAATATTTCATTTACAATTTTATAATATAACAGGCCATGAAGTCATTCTCACAAATAAAAACAAAGCATCTTGGTGAAAGCCTATCGATTCTGATGGTTGCCATCCTTGCAATGACACTAATGTCCGGATGTGCGGCTTCATTAACCGACTATGGATATAAAGGAGGGCCGACTACCACTGTCAACATTAACAAGATGATTAATGACGGCTATGGAGAAACTGATAGCAAACCATTTTTCAGTATTTATCATTACGATCCTACACTTTCAGTATATTATCCTTATACCGATTCGGGTACTTTTTCCAGTTCAAGGCAATATCGGCAGAGATAAATAAATCTCTGTATAAAGAAGTGTAAGCTTATTCATAAAATACACATTAATCGCTTTTGTTGAAAACATTGTTGGTTAGCAAGCGATTAATGTGTATTTTTGCAAGTGACAATATTGTCACAAAACAAAACCCATCACACATGAAAAGACTTTCAAGCGTTTCAGCAGCCATATTTTTACTTCTAACACTGTTACCACTCGCCACAGCGGCCAAAAGCAAAGCACCTGCCAAACCTAAAAAAGGTTTGCGTCTGCTATATTGGAACATCCAAAACGGAATGTGGTCGGGACAAGGCGACAACTACAAAACTTTCACCAAATGGGTAAAGGCACAGCGACCCGATGTCTGTGTATGGTGTGAAGGGCAAAGCATCTATTATACAGGTACAGACAAGGCCATGAAGCCCGAAGAGCGTTATCTGACCGACCATTGGAAAGAGCTTGCCGCCCGCTACGGACACAAATACTGGTACGTTGGAGGACACCGCGACAATTTCCCGCAAGTCATCACTTCGCGCTATCCTATTCAAAATGTAGAACGTATCACCGGGTCTGCCGACTCTACAGTAATGCACGGTGCCGGTTGGGCAACAATTGATGTACACGGCAAGAAAGTAAATATCGTGACTCTGCACACCTGGCCTCAAAAGTATTCGCCCAATGCCAAAGACCGGCAAAAAAGCGGACAACTACATGAAGGCACCAAATATCGCCGCATGGAAATGGAGTATATCTATAAACACACCTTAGGAAAAGTTGCCGGAGGCGAGAAAGATTTGTGGATGATGATGGGCGATTTCAATTCTGTATCACCATTGGACAATGCCAAATACGGATATACGCTCGATGACCCGCGCTTCATGGTTCACTACTATGTTTTAGGGCAAACGCCTTACATGGATATCGTTTCACTGAAACATCCGGGAGAGTTTCTGACATCAATCGGCGGAGAAGCCCGCATCGACTTTGTCTATTGTACACGACCCATGTATGAACGCGTGGTACGTGCCGACATCATTACTGACGATTACACCAAGCCCGTGCGCGATGAAAAGAAAATTTCCAATTTCTGGCATCCTTCCGACCACCGTCCCATCTTAGTCGACTTCGATATGAAATAAAAGAGAACCTCCGATCATGAACATCAAACCATTCTTATTTACAGCTATTTCTTTCTGTTGCTTCATCACTCTGTCGGCAAAACGCAACGGTGAAGTCAGGATATTTACCACAACCACCACAGGGCGTTCATTGGAACAAACAGCAACAAAAGTCACAAAAGCCAACAAGGCTGCCGACTTTACATTGAATCCGCAGCAGCAATTCCAAAGTATGGACGGCTTTGGTGCAGCCATCACCTATTCAACTGCCTACAATTTGCTGAAGATGGACAAGGAAAGCCGTCATCGCTTTTTAGAAGAGACCTACTCGGAGAAGAAAGGCTACGGCTTCAGTTACGCAAGAGTTTCGATAGGCTGCTCAGACTTCTCGAGCACAGAATACACTTGCTGCGACAAACCGGGATTAGACAATTTTGCATTGCATACGGATGAGACACAATATGTAATTCCCATTCTGAAAGAGATTCTGCAAATCAATCCCACATTAAAGATTATCGGCTCGCCTTGGACTTGCCCTCGTTGGATGAAAGTAAAGAATCTGGAAACACTTGAACCTTACAACAGCTGGACCGACGGCCATATCCATCCGAAATACTATCAGGACTATGCAGACTATTTTGTAAAATGGATTCGGGCCTTTGAAGCCGAAGGCATACCTATCTATGCCGTCACTCCCCAAAACGAGCCTTTGAACCGTGGCAATTGTGCCTCCACCTACGTTTCATGGGAAGAAGAAGCCGAACTGCTACGCGCCATGGCACCTACATTCAAGCGCAACAAGCTAAAGACAAAGATTTATGCGTTCGACCACAACTATAATTATGACAACATAGCTTCCGAGCGCAATTATCCCATCAATATCTACGAGAAATTGGGCTCTTCGGATGGGAATGAATATGTCGTTGGAGCTGCCTACCACAACTACGGAGGTTCATACGAGGAATTGGAACGTATTCACAGGCAGAACCCCGACAAGGAACTCATCTTCTCGGAAGCATCCATAGGTACATGGAATCACGGACGCGATTTGACAAAAAGCTTGCTGCGCGACGTGGAGCAACTTTCATTGGCCACCGTAAACCGCTGGTGCAAGGCCGTGGTGGTATGGAATCTGATGCTCGACACTAAGCGCGGCCCCAATCTGGACGGCGGCTGCCAAACATGCTATGGTGCAGTAGACATTGAAGCAAACGACTACCGCACCATACACAAGAACTCACACTACTACGCCATAGCTCATTTGTCATCCGTTGTAAAGCCCGATGCCACGCGCATCGAATGTGAAAAACCGGAGCTGAAAGGATTGTCATCGGCAGCCTTTATCAACAAGGACGGAAGCTACGCATTGATTATTTGCAATAATCAGGACGCCAAACACTCATTCACCATATCTGACGGCAAAAAACAATTTGAATGCTCCGTTCCTGCATTCAGCGTAGTGTCATGCCGCTGGAAATAATCCCAACCACAAATATCATGAAAAGATTTTTTCTTCTGACCATCATCATAGCTGCGCTGCAACTGCAGTCTATGGCGAAAAAGACAGAAAAGCCCATGACCGTAGTTGCCTATGTCACGTCATGGACACGTGTCATGCCCGACCCACAGCGGATGACCCACATCAACTATGCTTTCGGACACGTCAATGAAACCTTCAACGGCGTAAGGATAGACAATCCCGACCGACTGCGTTCCATTGTAGAACTTAAAAAACAAAATCCGAAACTGAAAGTCATGCTTTCTGTAGGAGGATGGGGTAGCGGACGCTTCAGCGAAATGGCTGCCACCAAAGAAAACCGCAAAGCTTTTGCCAAAGATTGCAAACGCGTTGTCGATGAATTCGCACTCGACGGCATAGACATTGATTGGGAATATCCCACCCAGAATAGTGCCGGCATCTCGTGTTCGCCCGACGACACCAAGAACTTTACCCTCCTGATGGCCGAACTCAGAAAGCATCTGGGTCGGCATCTCTTGCTTACGGCTGCGACCGTTGCCGATGCCAAATTCATCGATTTCAAAAGCTGCATCGGATACATGGACTTCGTCAATGTCATGGCCTACGACATGGGCAATGCTCCACGGCACCACTCATCTCTATATCCTTCAGAGCGTTCGGGCTATATGACATCTTCGGGAGCAGTCGAAGCACATCTGAAAGCCGGTGTGCCACGCGACAAGTTAGTGTTGGGCCTGGCCTTCTATGGAAAAGGCAGTCATAAGGATGGCTTGGGCAATTATGTAAAGACACGCCGACTCGACAAGAAATACAGGGAAAAGTGGGACGACAAAGGGAAAGTGCCATACATTGTCAATGAAAAGGACGAACTGGTGCTCGGCTTCGACAATACCCGTTCCTTGGCCATCAAGTGCCAGTACATACTCGACAACCGATTGCGCGGCGGCATGTATTGGGAATACGGTGACGACAATGCCCAGGGCGATGAAAGCCGCACCGTTTGGCTCAGTCTGCTAAAAGAAAAGAAAGGTGTGGAAGCCCCTCGTCGAATCCTTGTTCTGGCCGAACGCGGCGGCCTGCATGAAGGCTTCACGGCAGCAGCCTTGAAGTGGCTTTCCGGCTTGGCTCCTAAATTAAATGCCGAAATGGTGGTGCTCGAGTCTGCAAAAAACATCAAAGCGGGCGAAATAGACAGTTATCATCTGATACTGCAACTGAACTACCCTCCCTTTGCCTGGAGCAAGGCTTCGCAGGAAGATTTGCAACGCTATATTGATAAAGGCTTAGGTGGCTATATAGGCTTTCACCATGCCAGTCTGCTCGGCGAGTTTGAAGGATACGGCTTGTGGGACTGGTTTTCGCAATTCATGGGCAACATCCTTTACAACAACTACATTGCCGAAACCACCGACGGTGTTGTTCAGACAGAAGACACCGACCATCCCGTCATGAAGAACGTACCTGCCACATTCACCATTGAGTCTGACGAATGGTATACCTATAACCGCAATCCCCGAAAGGAAGTGCATGTACTTGCTCATGTTGATGAATGCAGTTACAAGACAGACACTAAAGTTAAGATGGGCGACCATCCCGTGATATGGACCAACACACAAAAGCCGGCACGCAACGTTTATTTCCAGTTCGGCCACAGCAAGGCATTGCTTGAAAATGCGGCTTTCCTGCAAATGTTCGAAAACGCACTTCACTGGACCCTGCGCGACAAATAAACCTTTCTATTGCATATATCACTATGAAACATCTTTGCAAAACAATTTCCATATGGGCAACCCTGACATTGGTATGCCTTATTACATTGCTGTCATCATGTGCATCCCACAAGGACGAATATGCCGCCAATTATGCACGGGGCCCGCGCTTCAAGGCCTTGATTTGCTATGAACCCCATGCCGAGGAAGCACACGTGCAGTTCGACAAGCAGGCCATCAGCTTCTTCCGCAAACTCACTTACGGTGAAGGATTCATTATGCATGTGACCACTTCTTTGGAAGACTATCCATACGAACGCCTCAAAGAATATTCGATTGTCATTATGCTCAATGCCGCCCCTTCGGGCAAGAAGCAGCGCGAAGCCTTTGAAAAATACATGGAAAACGGCGGAGGATGGATGGGCTTTCATGCTTCGGCCTACAACGACAAGAACACACATTGGCCGTGGCTGAACCGCTTTTTGGGCTGCGGTCCGTTCTACTGCAACAACTGGCCTCCCCAATGTGCACTGGCAGTATGCGACAAGCGCCACACTGTCACCAAAAACCTGCCCAAATCCTTTGTTCTTCCGCCCAGCGAATTCTACCAATGGCAGCCTTCGCCGCGCAAGAACAAAGATGTCGAAGTATTGGTGTCACTGTCTGAAAAGAACTATCCCTTCGGCATCAAAGACGTAGTGAAGCACGGCGATTTTCCCATTGTCTGGACCAACAAGCGCTACCGCATGATATATCTCAACATGGGACACGGCGATGAAGAGTTTATAGGAACAGAGCAGAATCTGCTCTTTGTAAATGCCTTTCGCTGGGTTGTCAGCCGTGACCCCCAGGGAAATCCCTTCCTGAAATAGTCTTTTCAGTAAAAACAACAGTAAAACAGGCCTATTTTTTCTCTCAAATCGTACCTTTGCACCCCGGTATGAGTAAGAGAGGTCATTCAAATCTTTTGAAGACAAGCATTGTCATGTTGATGGCAATGCTTGTGCCGTTTTCTTTACAAGCCGGCGAAGAAAGCAACGCACGCCGCATCCTGTTCAAAGCCCTCGACCTTTTTCAAAACCCCAAAGGTGCCACCATGGACTATCAGATCAAGCTGACACGCTTCTTCACTCAAACGGGAAGCGTGACACTGAAAGGGGTGAAGACCTATAATAATACCAGGAAATCCACTTTATGGAGCGACGGCACCACCACATGGAAGCTTGAACCCGGCAAGAAAACTGTGACAGTCTACTCAACCAATCATATGAAACGCAAGCCGTTGGGCAGCCAGTTGAACTCCGTGCGCCACAACTGCCGCTACACCATGTCGCAGGACGCGCAATACTATTATGTACACATCAAATCCAACGACAGCAAGGCCGATATCAAAGAAGCAGAGGTGCAAATAAACCGACGCACCTTCATTCCATCGCAATTCCGTATGAAAGCAGGATTCGTATGGGTCACAGTCAACATTCACAACTTCCACACCGGAAATGTTCCTGACGCACTTTTTCATTTCAATCCCCACGCATTTCCGGGCTACAAGCTGATAGACAAGCGCAAGTAAAAGCATCTTACCGGCAACTCTTGCCGCATTTTTCAAAGGGAGCAAATCACATCACGAACGCAGCAAATCAATGCCGAAAGGCTTTGATTAATACACGTTACACATGAAAATCTGATTATTTCTCACCTAAGCCAAAATTTTCATGATTATTGTTTTGTCTGAATGTAACAAAAATGTAACTTTGTCGCATCACTATTAATTCATCACACAATGAAAAGAATTTATCATTTATTATTTCTCTGTGTTTTGGGCGTAATAATGGCTATGCAGGCAAAAGCCGAAGCCGTCTATACTTACGACCCCAATTCAAAGCTGATAATCAGTGCCAATCAGCTATCAGCCAATGCAAGTCAAGTAGGTGAAGGAGATGACTGTATCGGAGTTTCCGCCCTGATTGACGGCATCAAGAACTGGTATCACACCGCATATAGCGGTGACGGACTGGTAGATGCCGACCACTATCTGCAAGTGCATCTGGACAATGCCTTGCAAAGGTTCTTCTATTCTTTTGTAGGTCGCGACGGTGTCAGTCACGACACATGGGATGATGTGGACGTATATGCTACCAATACTCCCGATGACGAATCATCGTGGCAGAAAAGAGTTGAGTTGAGAGACATCATCAACGGAGACCCGAATGCACCCGAATATACCTCTAACGTGGTTGACCTGGGTGAAAGCTTCAGCGACATACGTTTCGTAGTGATAAACACCACGAGCGGAAGGACGGAAGGAACATACAACCGTCATTTCTGGAATCTGGACGAGTTCCAGATGTTTGAGGCCTACGAAGTCAAAGACGAGAAAACCATGCTTTCACTGCTCGTTGACAGTATCAACGCACTTAAAATCAACCTTAACATAGGTACAGAGCCGGGCTACTACACACAAGCTGCAGCCGATGCCTACATGCAGGCCTACAGCAACGCACAGACAGCCGTAGACAATGGCTCTTCAAGTGACGAAGAGTATAAAACCATTGGCAACGCCCTGCGCAAAGCACTGGCCGACCTGCGTGCCAGCATCATTCCTGTCACCGAAGGATACTATTACATTCTCAACAGTTACGCTGAATACTTCAACCAACAAGGTGTTGAAAAGAGCATCTATGCCAATGCCTACGGCAAACTCTGCTGGGAAAACCATGATCCCGAAAGTGCCTTCCACCTGTTCAAGTTCACAGCCCTGAGCGACAGCTCATTCTCCATTCAGAACATGGCCACCAAGCAGTTCATAGGCGAAGCCGACGGCTTCGATGCCCTTGTGCCCATGACCAATGAACAGAACGTGGCATATTTGTTCAAGCATCTTGACAATTCGTACAGCTACAACATCCGCACCGTAGACAACGAATATCCATTCCATACCCGTGGTCACTCGAGCGGTGCAGGCATCTCGGGTGATATCTGCACCTATCCGGGTGGGGTAGGCTCAGCTTCGGCATGGAAGCTGATAAGGGTAACCGACGAAGAGCTGATAAAGAGACTCAGCGAAGAAGGAGCCGTCAAGGCAGCCACCGAACTGGTGAGCGACGCCATTGCCTCTGCTAAGGAAAACATTAAGAAAACCTACGATTACGCAGGCCTCATCACCAATGCCGATGACGATGACCCTGAAAACTGCCAATTCAGCAGTAATGCCAAGGAGACCAAGGAAGGCTCGTTCAAGGGACTCATTGATGATGATCCCAACACATTCTTCCACTCGTTCTGGAGCGAAGCCGGACCCGATGAGCCGCACAACCTGCAGGCCGACCTCAAGGAAAAGCAGGAAGGAATATTCTTTAAATTCACTCCGCGCCAGGGCACCGCTTATTTTGATACGCCGAGCGACTTCTATATATATGGTACCAACGATGACGAGCTGGGCAAGGATCCTACGAGCGCCAACACAGACTGGACGGAAGTAGACCACATAACGAGCGGTTATCCCACCAATGCCAGCACTTCATATATATCTGAATCGTACACCTTCCCCTACCGTTACTTCCGCATAGTTGTAGAGGAAACCGTATCGGGACGCGCGAATACTACAAGCGGATACAAATACTTTAACTTCAGTGCCTTCCAGATATACAGCACCACTCCTTTGGAGAGCTCGGAATACTATACGGTGAAAGGCATGAAGGAAGCCGTAGACAACCTGGAAGCACTCGTCAAGGCCGCAGAAGGAAAGATTGCCGACAAGACCGTTGTCAGCAGTGACACCACAGCTATTCTTGAGGCAATCAGAACCGTCAACAGCCTGTATATGGATCGCAGTATCATCTATAACAAGATGAAAGAACTGGTAGCTGAAGGAGAAAAAGCTTATGAAAAGGCTACGCGCTCCTCGATTGAACTCATTACTGACGCAGACCAGTTCAGCAGTAACAACAGCAGTGTGGCCAATTATTCAAGCTTCGAACACTTGATTGACGGAAATACACACTACAACAACAATTTCCACTCCATCTGGAATACGGCCATGCAGAATGCAGAGATTACAGCCGAAGAGTGGATTGCCACAATGAACAGCGAAGCCAATGCCATACATACTGGAACAGGCTACCACAACCTGCAGGTAAAACTGAACAGACCTATCAGCAGCTTCAAGTTTGAGTACATAGGACGTACCGGGACTCTTATTGTAGATAACCCGACCGACATAGAAGTCTATGTGACCAACGATGACGAGCTGGGTGCATCGACCGACCAGGCCGACATCGACAAGTGGACACTGTTGACAGAACTCACCGAAGGATTCCCGGGAAAAGAGGCCGGTGCACGCTATATGTCACCTAACCTGAAGCTCGAAAGCGGCGAAACCTTCAAGTATGTGCGTTTTGTTATCAAGCACACGGCCATGGAGGGTACAGAGACCTACCGTCAATTTGCCAATCCCGACGTTACCGGTATTACCTGGAACGTAGGCGAATGGCAGATGTATCAAGAGCTCGACAAGCCGCAATCCGAATACATCGAAGGCATGAAAGAAGCTTGCGAAGCACTGAAAGCACTGATGGACAAAGCAGCCACCATCGACCTTTATCACTCTACCGACAGTGCCATCAACGTAAGTCTTAAAGAGGCTATTATGAAACTGAAAAGCCTGTATGCCGATACCAAGGAACTTAGCAACCTTATCAAGAAGTACAAAGGTTATGTTGAGTCTTCCGTTGTCAGTGAAGAAAACTACGGTATAGGCTACGTTGACACTCAGGAAGCCATCGACGAATTCGACAAGAGCATAGATGAAGCCGGCAACATGGTAGACTACAGCATGCCGACCACTACTGCCGTCAATGCAGCCATTGCCAAGCTGAACGAAGCTTACAAGACATTCATGACCCATGTAGGCCAGATTGAGCCTTACAAGTGGTACAACATCATTTCGGGTGCCACACGTGCCTTTGCCGTGAACCAGCCGGTATTCTTAGGTTCCACTTCCACAGGTGCAGTGCTCAAGATTGGTGGTTATCCCATCGATGAGGTATTGCCCGAAACAGATCCTTATGCCATCTGGCGTTTCGTACCCATCGAAGGACAGGAAGGTCAGTATGCCATCCAGAGCCTGGGTACCGGACAGTACTTCGGCGCATACCGCGGCAAAGGTGCCGACCTGGCTCCGCTGATGTCGCACGAAAAGACACCTTACCAGCTTTACTACTATGGCAACGGTAAATTCAAGTTGCAACAAGTGGGCGTTGAAGACGACTTCAACTGTCTGAAGGTTGACGGCACGAATCTTTTAGTGCTCAACTATCCTGCCAACGGTGACCACCAGCAGTCGTGGATATTCAAGCCTGTTGAAGAAGGTCAGGAACTTTCTATCAACTACTATTTTGAAAACAACATCCAGATTATGACACTTCCGTTTGAAATCAACGACGACTGCCCCATTGCAGCCATCAATGAGGACGTGAAGACCTATGCTGTCAAGAACATCACAACGGGCGAAGAGACCCGTCTTGAGCTGACTGAAAAGAACAACTTCAAGGCAGGTGAACCTTTCATAATCGTTACCGGCGACTATAAAGCCTATGACGGAGAGACCAAACACCCCATCCGCTTGGTTCTGCCCACAGAGGTGACCGATACTTCTGCCATTGTTGCCAACGGTTTGACAGGTACTTTGGAAGGTATGACCATCAACAAAGTAGGTATGGGTATCTTTACCGATGCCAAGTTAATGGCCACCGGCGCACAGACAACCATTGAAGGACGCTTCGGATATATAGATCCCAAGCTGGTCGTTGACAACGCAGAAGCAACTGCCGACCTTATCATCACCACCAACGAAAAGGTAGGCATTAAGGCTACCACCGTGGTCAATACCAAAGACATCGTCAATGTCTACACCATCGATGGCAAGCTGCTGAAACGCAATGTCAAGGCCGGTGAAGCCCTGAAGAACCTGAAGAAAGGTATTTATATCATAGGTAAGAAGAAGATTGCCGTGAAATAAATTCTGAAATCATGATAATTGCGGGCTGCAAGTTTCTTGAAAAAGAGCTTGCAGCCTTTTTTGTTTGCAGTCGTTTTCATAACTTTGCCCACACAAAACAACACCCGTCATGCGAAAGCTTAAGGTAACCGAACTCGACAGACTCACCATAGATGAATTCCGTAAGTCAGAGAAACTGCCCCTCGTCATCGTATTGGACAACATCAGAAGCATGTATAATGTTGGGTCGATATTCAGGACTGCCGATGCCTTTCGCATCGAGAAAATCATTCTGTGCGGCATCACCGCCGTTCCTCCCATGGCCGAAATCCACAAGACAGCCCTCGGAGCCGAGGATTCGGTAGAGTGGATCTACATGGACGATGCCGCTAAGGCCGTCACTTCACTCATAGAGGAAGGCTATTATACCATGGCGGTGGAACAAGTGGAAAACAGCCTTAAACTGCATCAATGGCAGCCACAAAAAGGGCAGCGATATGCTCTCGTTGTGGGCAACGAAGTGAAAGGCGTGCAACAGCATGTAGTAGACCTGTGCCATGCAAGCCTCGAAATTCCGCAACTGGGCACCAAGCATTCGTTGAACGTTTCAAACACAGCTTCCATCGTGATGTGGGAGTTTGCCCGTCACTACCTCTAAGCATCTTTTTTCAGATATATAGGATTGCACCTTACGATGTGTACAGATCGCATGTGTTTCATGTACAGGAAACAATGTGTGACATGTACAGGAAACAACGTGTTTCAAGCCAGGAAACAACCTGCGATATGTACAGACCGCAACGCACATCGGCCACAACGCAGAAAAAAGCTGTGGAAAAGCTGTGGAAAAACAGCCTTTCCGATGTTCAAAACCCGTTGAAAAGCCTGTTGGAAACTATGGTTCAAACAGACAAAAAAAGCATCATTGTTTTTGCACCTCACTAACACGCTTATGAACAAGTTGGCCACCGCAAAACCCGCCTTATACACATACAGTAGCTGAAAAACAATGTCAACAGGCAAGTTTTCAACAGCTGTTAATAAGTAAGCCCTATATTTTCGCAATCTATATGTTGCACTTACATTTACAAGAGTGGGGCAGCTGTTGATTAACGGTGGAAACCTTCGGCTCTAAAGTTGACAACTTCATGGCCAAGAAAATTCAGGGGAAAGTATCAACAGTTTCCACAGGCCATCATCATATACATTATTTCCGGGAAGAAGAAACACTGACTTCTTACTATAAAAATACTATGTTGATGATGGTGGACGGTGGAAAAGTCGGCGTGTGATGACTGTGGTCATGAAAAACAAGTAAATTTGCTGTTACATTTCTGTAGTTTTCGCGTCTTAGCATTAGTAACATCAAAACCCAAAAATATGAGAACTTCAAGGAAAAAGATGAGAAGATGGAAATCTTTAGGAGCCATTTTGATGATAGCTGCCTTTATGCAGCCATTGAGCGCATGCAGCAACAAGTCGGCTATTGACGGCAACAGGCAGCAGCAAGCTCTCTTTGACAGCAACGAACAGACCTACCTGTCGAATGTCAATGTTTCTAGGACGACAATCGACATAGACCGCAATTTCAGGGGTATAGACGTGGAGATGCAGACTTATGTTGTGTTTGAACAAAGCAACGAATTGTCTGTAAAAGTCAACATTCCCAAGTCGATGCAGAAGAAGGTAAAGGTGTTTTATGAAGAAGGCTGCATCAAGGTAAAGGCAAAAGGCAATATTTCCTCCGATGGAAATAATGAAAGTGTCATGATAAACATCAAGGCACCGCGGCTGCAATATGTAGATTTGAGCGGAGCGAGCCAGCTCAACATAAGAGGTCGGCTGCAACAAAAGGAAGAGCTAGAACTGGATATTTCGGGAGCCAGCTCTATAAGATGCAATGAGCTGACCGGCTGCAAACAACTTGAAATCGACCTTTCCGGAGCCAGCAATGTAAATTTAAATAGTGTCTCCTGTGGCAGTATATCCATAGACCATTCGGGAGCCAGTTCGATGACCTTGCGGAAAATAGAGACAGGCAACGTATCTGTAGACTTGAGTGGTGCGTCATACTTGTTGCTGTCGGGCAACATGAAAGCACTGACATCAGATGTGAGCGGCTGTTCTTCACTGATATTGAAGGGAAGCGGCGGCGAGGCTTATTTAGGCGTAAGCGGAGTGTCAAAGGTAGATTGCAAGGAATTCGACTGCAACAGTTATAAGGAATCTGTCAGCGGTAACTCGAAAATAATCCGCTGAAAACTATATAACAAATCAACTCCGGCAAGGCACTGCAACGCCATTGTCGGAGTTTTTTTGTACTTTTGTTTGGATATTAGAGAAACAACCAATGGCCGACGAAACGCAGACCCCCATGATGGCACAGTACAGGAGCTTGAAAAGCAAGCATCCCGATGCCATACTGCTGTTTCGTTGCGGAGACTTCTATGAAACTTATCAGGAGGATGCCGAACTGGCCTCGTCGATATTGGGAATAACGCTAACCCACAGAAACAACAAGGGACCGCAGCCCGGGATAGAAATGGCAGGATTTCCGCATCATGCCCTCGACACCTATCTTCCCAAACTGATACGTGCCGGCCACAGAGTTGCCATATGCGATCAGTTGGAAGATCCTAAACTGACCAAGAAACTTGTAAGGCGCGGCATCACCGAACTGGTGACACCTGGGGTAGTACTCAGCGACAACGTACTTGAAAGCAAGCAAAACAACTTCCTCGCAGCCCTGAACATGGGCCGAGGCACCTGCGGCATTTCACTGCTCGATGTGTCGACAGGCGAATTTGCAATTGCCGAGGGCAACATGGACTATATGGCCAAGCTCATCATGAATTTTCAGCCAAAAGAAGTGCTCGTCATCAGGGGAAGCAAGGAGAAATATCAAAGAATTTTGGGTCAGCGTACATTCACCTTTGAGCTCGATGAGTGGGTGTTCAATGAAAAAAATGCCGTAGAAAGGCTTTGCCGCCACTTCAACGTAAAGAACCTTAAGGGATTCGGCATAGCCCACATGGAGACAGCTCTCACCGCAGCCGGTGCAATACTCTACTATCTTGAAGACACACGTCATACCCACATATCCCACATCACATCCCTGAAGCGCATAGACGAAGACCGCTATGTTAGGATGGACAACTTCACGTTGCGCAACCTTGAAGTGACAGCTCCCCTGAATGAAGGTGGCAGCAGCCTGTTGGATATCATCGACAAAACCGTCACCCCGATGGGCGGACGCATGCTTCGCCGGTGGCTCTCATTCCCCCTTTGCGACATAAACGATATAAAGCGCAGGCAGGATTGTGTGGAATACTTATATGGCGATGTGTCGCTACGCGAATCACTTATCGGCACATTGCAACCTGTGGGCGATATGGAACGCTTGATATCCAAAGCCGCAGTGGGACGCGTCAATCCCAGAGAAATGCAACAGCTGCGCCACGATCTCGATGCCGTTGCCGCAGTTCGTGAATCATGCCTGGCAAGTTCGCTCAAAGAGCTGCGCAAAATAGGAGAGGGCATGGATGCATGTATACAGTTGAGAGACAGGATAGCCAACACACTGCAACCTAATCCTCCCATCCTGACAAGCAAGGGAGGATACATTGCCGATGGCGTCAGTCAAGAGCTGGATGAGCTGCGACAAATATCACAAAACAGCCGACAGTATCTTGCAGACCTGCAGGAACGCGAGGCACAACGCACCGGAATACAAAGTCTGAAGATAGGCTTCAACAACGTATTTGGCTATTATCTCGAAGTGAGAAATACGTTCAAAGACCGTGTTCCCACCGATTGGATAAGAAAACAGACCCTGGTCAATGCCGAACGCTATATAACACAAGAACTGAAAGACTATGAAGAAAAGATACTCGGTGCCGAAGAAAAGATACTGCTCATCGAAAGCACGCTGTTTCGGCAACTGGTAGATGAAACCCTGCACCACATAGACGCGATGCAAAAGGATGCGGCTGCATTGGCCGTGATCGATTGCTTTCTCAGTATGGCTGCCGTGGCCGAAGAAAGAAAATATGTACGTCCCGTAGTCGACGACACCACTCAGCTGGATATACGACAAGGCCGACATCCCGTGATAGAAACACAGATGGAAGCCGGCGAAACCTATGTGCCCAACGATGTGTGCCTGGACACTGACAAACAGCAGATAATCATCATCACCGGTCCTAATATGGCAGGAAAGTCGGCTTTGCTGCGCCAGACAGCCCTGATAGTGCTACTGGCACAGGTGGGAAGCTACGTACCTGCCGAAAGCGCCCGTATAGGAGTGGTAGACAAAATATTCACACGAGTAGGAGCAAGCGACAATATCTCGAGGGGCGAATCGACATTTATGGTAGAGATGAGCGAGGCAGCATCCATCATGAACAGCTTTACCGAAAGAAGCCTTGTGCTGTTTGACGAACTAGGTCGCGGCACCTCGACCTATGACGGCATATCGATAGCATGGTCCATAGTGGAATATCTTCATGAAAACCCCAAAGGACATCCGCGCACACTGTTTGCCACCCATTATCACGAACTCAATGAAATGGAAAAGACATTTCCAAGAATACACAACTACAATGTGTCAGTCAAGGAAATAGACCACCGCATCATATTCCTGCGTAAGCTGGTGAAGGGGGGAAGTGCCCACTCATTCGGCATACACGTGGCACAGATAGCCGGCATGCCTCCAAGCATCGTGAAGAGGGCAGAGCGCATACTGGAAGAACTTGAAAAGAACAACAGCGGAGGAAATGTGTCAAAACCCACCCGCGAAATCAGCCAAAGCAGGGAAGGGATGCAGCTCAACTTCTTTCAGCTTGACGATCCTGTGTTGTGCCAAATACGCGACCGTATAGTCAATCTCAATATCAATGCACTCACACCCATTGAGGCACTCAACATATTAAACGACATAAAAAACATCGTTAAAAGTTGATTTGTGTCGTGTGAAATACCTATTTTTGCATGGAAAAGATTCCTAAATTAACTATAAGATGAACAAGACAATCATTACGCCCTTGGCCGCCCTCATGTTTTTTTCTGCCACAACGGCAGGCGGAAAGAAAGTATCCGAAGATGCAAAGGCACGGATAGAAAAAGTAAGTGTTTCGGGATATATAGGCCAACGCATTGGCGACTGCATAGAAAACCGCGTAAAAAAACAGAATGTGGAAGAGATAACCGCACCCTTTCTGAAACAGGACGAAGTACACGAAATGTGGGGCACCGAGTTCTGGGGCAAATGGGTGCAGGGTGCCATGAGTAGTTATCGCTATACGCGGGATGAAGGCATCTATGCCATGATTGAGCGTTCGGAAAAGGAGATGATGGCCGCACAGCTGCCCGACGGCTACCTGGGCAATTACGACAAAGACCATCAGTTGAAAGGATGGGATGTATGGGGACGCAAGTATTCTACGCTGGGATTGCTGAAATGGTATGGCCTTTCGGGAGACAGGAAAGCACTGAAAGCAGCCTGCCGTCTGATAGATTATACCATGACACAAATAGGAGAAGGAAAGCATCATATCTATGAATGCGGCAACTATAAAGGCATGGCTCCGGGGTCAATCCTTGAACCCGTGATGTTACTGTATAAATATACGAAGGACAAGAAGTACCTGGATTTTGCCAAGTTTATAGTATCCGACATGGAACAGCCCGGCGGACCGCAACTGATAGCCAAAGCAGATGTGCCCGTATACAAGCGTTTTCCCGTGAAAGGAAACACGGCGTGGTGGAGTCAGGTCAACGGGCAGAAAGCCTATGAAATGATGTCGTGCTATGTGGGACTTCTGGAACTTTACAAGGTGACACATAATGAGCAATACCTCGATGTTGTAAAGACCGTGGTACGTCATATCATGGACGAAGAGATCAATATCTGCGGATCGGGAGCTGCAAACGAGTGCTGGTATGGCGGCCGTCTGCGACAGACAATGCCCGTCTATCACGCCATGGAAACCTGTGTGACCTTTACCTGGATGCAGATAAACGAACGTCTGTTGCAGATAACCGACAACCCTTTATATGCCGACAATATAGAGATTACCATATACAATGCCTTGATGTCGTCGATGAAAAACGATGCCTCGCAGATAGCTAAGTATACACCGCTTGAAGGTTTCCGCCACGAAGGCGAGAAACAATGCGGACTAAACATCAACTGCTGTAACGCAAACGGACCCCGTGCCTTTGCCATGATACCGCGTTTTGCCTATATGGCGAGAGGCAAAGACAGTATAGATATTAACTTTTATGCCCCGTCACAGATGCAGGCATCATTAGGGAAAAACAGGGTAAACATCAGTACAGCAACACAATATCCCGTTGATGGCAAAATAGAAATCAGCGTTGACGCAAATTCTCCTACGGCTTTTCTCCTGTCATTACGTATACCGGCCTGGAGTCTGATAAGCAAAGTCTCTGTAAATGGTGAAAATGTCGGCAATGTCAAATCCGGCACCTATTGCCGTTTGCAGCGTGTTTGGAAAAAGGGCGATAAAGTAACTCTTGAATTGGATATGCGCACCCGTCTGATAGAACAAAACCACATGCAGGCCTTACAACGCGGACCCGTAGTGCTGGCACGCGACACACGTTTCAACGATGGCTTTGTTGATGAAACCTGTGTCATCCAACATAAAGACGGCTATGTCGACGCACGTCCAGTGGCAGCCCCTAAAGGTATTTGGATGGCATTCAGCATACCGGCGGTAATGGGAACCGACCTTGAAAGCTTTTCCAAGCCGGTTTCAATCAACGTCTGCGACTTTGCTTCGGCCGGCAATGAGTGGGATCGCAGCCAGCGTTATCGCGTATGGCTGCAAAAGACATTGAGTGCCATCAACGAACCTCAACCATAATGAAATGAAGATGAGAAGAATTTGCATGTTTTTCTTTGCCTCCTGTGCATTGTCGGTGTGTATCTTCGGGCAGCACAGAGCGGATCGTCAGAACCTGCAGAATCCCGAATCGTTCATGATGGTTGTGTTCGGCGATCCTCAAGGCTATACCAAGTATGACATCAATCAGCCGCTTTTCGAACTCTCGACAGCCTGGATAGCCGACAACGTAAGCCATTTGAATATCAAAGCTGTATTGTTTACAGGTGACCTTATCGAGCAGAACGAAAACATCGTATTGAATCGTAGCATGCTCAATCAAACCAGCAAGCAGATGTGGGAATGGTCATCTCATTGTTTAAAACGCTTGGACAACAAGGTGACATATATAATAGCCGGTGGCAATCATGAGTATGGATATGTACGTGGAGATGAAGGCTTCACACATTATCCTGAGTATTATACGTATGAGCGGAATAGCCAGAATGCCAGTCATGTTGTTGCTGCTTATCCCAATAGAAGCGGTGTAGCTTCGCTTGAAAATTGTGCATGGGAATTTGTTGAAGAGCATTGGGGCAAACTCCTTGTCATCAATACTGAATGGGCACCACGCGACGAAGTGCTTGATTGGGCCCGTAAGTTGTGCGACAGTGATAAATACAAGAACCATAAAGTGATATTCTTAACCCATTCGCTTCTGCGTGAGAAAACAGCCGAACGTACAGACAACGAAAACTACAAAATAAGCTCCCGTAACTTTGGAAAACAGATATGGGAGAAGCTGATATATCCATGTAAGAACATTCGCCTGGCAATATGCGGTCATACAGGACACCCGGCCAAAGTTCCCGGGAGCAAGGAAGACTTTGAAAATGCCACGGCTTATCGCTGCGATAAAAACAGTGCCGGCCTTGATGTGCATCAGATGATGTTCAACATTCAATGTCTTGGTGGAGGCTGGGAAGGCAATGGCGGTGATGGCTGGCTGAGGCTTTTGGAGTTTATGCCCGATGGAAAGACCATAAAGGCATCTACATATTCCGTCCTGTTTGGTATATCACCGGTGACCAAACATCTGGCTCATCAAACTGACCCTTGCTGCCAGTTTGACATGGTAATTGAGTGATTAGTGTTTGTCATCAGTAAAAATTATTGTACCTTTGCAGCGGATGAATAAGAATTATTCGGATATTGTTAGATAGCAGGCCTGTGTGGTCATGCCACAAGAGCCTGCAGTTGTTTTGAAATATCGGCACAAAATGATGCCGGTAAGTAATTTTTATAATTAATCCGCCCCTATAATGAAGGGGCACAAAGCAACCAAAATCATGAACAATAACGATAATACACAATCAATTAACGAATTTAACTTCGATCTTATTTGCGAATATTTTTCATCGGTGAGCCGTCAAGGACCCGGCAGTGACGAAACAACATTGCAGGCATTGCGCTTTGCCGAAGAACTGAACTTGCATGGCCGAGCTGCAGATATAGGATGCGGCACAGGTTCGTCAGCCATGATGCTGGCCAAGCATACCGATATGTCGGTAACGGCAGTAGATTTGTTTCCCCGTTTTATTTCCATTTTGCAGCAACACGTTAAACGTGCCTCGCTTTCCCATCGTGTAGAAACTCTCGTAGCCGATATGGCAGCTTTGCCTTTTACCGGCGAATCGTTGGATTTGATATGGTCGGAAGGAGCCATTTATAATGTAGGCTTTCGTCAAGGATTAAAGCTGTGGAGACCCTTCTTGAAACATGGAGCATACATTGCAGTGAGTGAGGCTACATGGTTTACCCGGCAGCGTCCGGATGAGATAGAACAGTTTTGGCAGGAAGCCTATCCGGAAATTGATACCATTGATGCCAAGATAAAAGTTATGCAGGAAGAAGGTTATGATGTGATTGCCGCTTTTCGTTTACCTGGAAAATGCTGGATCGACAATTTCTATATACCTCAACGACAGGCTCAACAAGAATTTTTGAAGCTTCATCCCAACAATGCAACGGCTACTGCACTTGTGGAAAATCAATGCCGTGAAGCAGAAATGTACAGCCGTTATCATCAGTACTACGGCTATGTATTTTATATAGTCGTCCCTACTTAATGAAAATTAATTGATATTCAGCGAAATAAGT
>DJPH01000020.1 GCA_002439755.1 Prevotellaceae bacterium UBA6417
TAAAGCACATAGCGACAGCGGTTGAACATGTTGTGGCGTCTTTAAAGTTGCTGCATGTCGTTCAGACGTTTGTAGTAGCCGTTGAGAGCCAGTAGCTGGTCGTGCGTCCCACGTTCTACGATGCGTCCTTCGTGAAGTACACATATTTCGTCTGCGTTTTTAATAGTTGACAATCTATGTGCTATAGCTATTGTGGTGCGCGATTTCATCAGCCTTTCCAGTGCTTCTTGTACCAATCTTTCGCTTTCTGTGTCGAGAGCAGAAGTCGCTTCATCAAGAATCAGTATATCAGGATCTTTAAGTATGGCACGGGCAATGCTTATTCTTTGCCGTTGTCCTCCGGAGATGCGGCATCCCCGGTCACCTACCAAAGTATTGTAGCCCTGTTCAGAAGCCATGATAAAGTCGTGTGCATTGGCAATCTTTGCTGCTTCCATGACTTGTTCGAGAGTGGCATCCTTGACGCCGAATGCAATGTTGTTGAAAAAACTGTCATTAAAAAGAATCGCATCTTGGTTGACATTACCTATTAGGCTTCGCAAATCTCTAATTTTGAAATTGCGTATGTCTATGCCGTCAAATAGAATCTCTCCTTCTTGCACATCGTGGTAGCGTGGCAACAGGTCAACCAAAGTGGATTTACCTGCCCCGGATTGTCCTACAAGAGCTACTGTCTGTCCTTTTTTTACGGTTAGCTGAATATGCTCTAATATGTTAGGCCCTTCTTCACTATACCGGAAAGTGATATTGCGGAACTCGATTTCCTTTTTCAAAGGATGGATAGGCAATGGAGCCTTAATATTTTTGATGGGGTTTTGTGCTTTCAAAATCTTGTTTACGCGTTCAATGGAAGCCATTCCTTTGGGAATGTTATAGGCCGCTTTTGAAAAGTCCTTCAGAGGTTGTATGACGCTGTAAAGTATAACCATGTAGAATATAAACGTGGGAGCATCTATCGTAGACTTGTTTGAGAAAATCAGTGTACCGCCATACCAGAGTACTAATACAATAAGTACTGTTCCTAAAAATTCACTGACCGGGTGAGCCATGGATTGCCTTAGGTTTACTTTGATGAGCATGCGGCGATTTTCATTGGTTGATTCTTCAAAACGGTCAATCATCTTACTTTCAGCAGTAAAGGCTTTGATGATTCTCATTCCTCCTAAAGTCTCTTCTAATTGAGCCATAATTTCGCTCCATTTGTTTTGTGCCATTAGGCTTTGCTGCTTAAGCTTCCTTACAATAGAGCTTAAAGACCAGACAAGCAATGGCATGATGATGATGGTAAACAATGTTAGTTGCCAACTTGTATAGAACAGGACACTCAGGTAGCACAATATGAGGATGGGATTCTTTACCAGCATTTCAAGCGAGCCTGTAATGCTGTTTTCTATTTCTTGCACGTCACCGCTCATTCGTGCGATGATATCTCCTTTGCGTTCTTCTGAAAAGAAAGAAAGAGGCAAAGAAACAATCTTTCGATAAATGCTGTTGCGAATATCTCTGATGATGCCTGTTCGCAGTGGCACCATCATCCCTGCCGATGCAAAGTAGCTGCTTGTCTTGAGAAATGTCGAAGCAACCAAGAAAAGACCTATATACAGCAAGGTGAGCGATGCTCCGTTTTCCTGTACAAGAACTTGCGTATAGTAATATAGATTGTTGATGACAATGTCTTTCATTGAAATCTCAGCATTCCAAGGAATGAAGCTGTAAGTCTGCTTCTCAATGCCAAAAAGCAGATTGAGCATCGGCATGAGCGACATAAATGAAAAAACATTCAAGACAGCAGAGAGCAGGTTAAAGAATAAAGCTCCTGCCATAAACCATTTGTAGGGCCAGGCGTAAGTTCGTAATATTTGGATGAAGTCTTTCATTGAATTGCTGAATGATTAATTATTTCCTACCGAAATCGGCCGGAATTTCTCCCCATTTTTCGGTATCCCATTTTAAAACTTTTATATTGCAGACATGCGTGTTTAACCACCTTTCGGCCCGTTGTATCATGTCAAATGCTTTTTCTGACTTTTCGCTGAGAGACAGTTTAGTCTTGCATTTCTTAGCCTTATACCATAGTAGTGCATTGCGGCTGTCACTGTAAACTACCAGGTCCTTGCCCTCCTGCGTTATTTTTGCTACGGCATGTACGATTGCTAAGAACTCTCCAATGTTGTTCGTTCCAAATATGGGGCCATAATGGAAGATACATTCACCTGTGCTTAAGTCTATTCCACGATATTCCATCATACCGGGATTCCCACTGCAAGCCGCATCTACTGCCCATGCTTTAGCTTCTACTCCTAAAGGGAGCGGCAAGACAGTATCGTTTCTGTACGCAGGAGGATTTTGTAGTGCGGCAATGTTTTTTTCGGCTTTGTGTTTATAATAGTTCGGGGAAAAGCCTTTGGAGAAAGCCTGCTCGGCGGTCTCGCGAGTCTTGAAGCTCATGTATTGTGCATTATCGAAGCCGGTTACTTGCTCTTTACACTTTTCCCAGGAATCGAAGACTCCTGTTTCCCGCCCGTTCCAAACGACATAATACTTATGAGCCACGTGCAGTTCCTTAGCCGTTACATACGTTCAGGCATTTCTATGCCTAAAAGCCCCATGCCGGTTTTAATGATTTTGGCAATATTGGCCGATAATAGTAGGCGCAATTGTTTTTTGCCGTTGTCTTCTTCATGCATAATGCTATAATCATGGTAGAATTGGTTGAATTCCTTTACCAAGTCATAGCAGTAATTGGCAATTCCGCTTGGGCTGTAATCTTCTCCTGCTTGTTTTACAACAGCTTTGAAGTCGGCAAGATGCTGTATCAAATCTTGTTCTTTTTCGTTGGCGGCTATCGTTTCTGATAATGAACTGGGCACTTCAAATTTCTCTTCAATAGCTTTTCGCAGCACACTGCGGATGCGGGCATATGTATATTGTATGAATGGGCCTGTGTTGCCGTTGAAGTCGATGCTTTCTTGTGGATTGAACATCATATTCTTTCGTGCATCGACTTTGAGCAAAAAGTATTTTAGTGCTCCCAGACCAACGATGCGAGCTATTTCGTCTTTTTCTTTTGTGCTCATATCTTGGAATTTGCCCAGGTCTTCGCTCGTTTGCCTTGCTGTGCGTATCATTTCCGCTATTAAGTCGTCAGCATCGACTACGGTGCCTTCGCGGCTTTTCATCTTTCCGTTGGGAAGCTCAACCATTCCATAAGAAAAGTGCACTAGGTCTTTGCCCCATTTGAATCCTAATTTGTCCAACAGAATACTGAGCACTTGAAAATGATAGTTCTGCTCGTTTCCTACTACATAAATCATTTTGTCTATGGGGTAGTCGCGGAAACGCAACTTGGCTGTTCCGATGTCTTGGGTCATGTAAACGGAAGTTCCATCTTTACGCAAGAGTAATTTTTCGTCAAGTCCTTCATTTCGTAGATCAGCCCATACGGATCCATCCTCGTGACGCACGAAGAGACCTTTCTCCAAGCCTCTTTCAACCTCCTCCTTGCCTACCAGGTAGGTTTCCGATTCGTAGTAAATCTTGTCGAAGCTTACTCCTAAAGCCTTGTATGTTTCATCGAAGCCTGCGTATACCCAATTGTTCATTTTTTCCCAAAGGGCACGCACTTGCGGGTCGTTGTGTTCCCACTTGACCAACATCTCATGAGCTTCTTTTATCAAGGGGGCTTCTTGCTCAGCTTTTTCTTTGGCCTTTTCTTCGCTCAGACCTTCAGCGATATATCGTGCAGTGAGCTCTTTTACCTCTGCTCTATAATGCTTGTCGAAAGCCACATAGTAGTCTCCTATCAAGTGGTCCCCTTTCTTTCCCGATGATTCAGGCGTTTCGCCGTTTCCCCACTTTTGCCAAGCCAACATGCTCTTGCAGATGTGTATGCCGCGATCGTTTACGATGTTGGTGCGTACTATTTTGTTGCCATTGGCCTTTATTACATTTGAAAGAGCCCATCCTAACAGATTGTTACGCACATGCCCTAAATGTAGAGGCTTGTTGGTGTTTGGCGAAGAGTACTCTATCATCACCAAAGGGGAGTCCTCGGTTGCATTTTCTATGCCATACTGCGCATTGGCTTCGATGGAATTCAAAAGTCTTATCCAATATGCGGGAGCTATGCTTAAATTCAGAAAGCCTTTTATGACATTATATTTTTCAATGGCCTCCTCATTTTGCTGTAACCATGCCCCTATGGCATTTGCTGTGTCTTCTGGCTTTTGCCGTGAAATACGTAAAAAAGGAAATACCACGAGAGTGAAATGTCCTTCGAATTCTTTTTTCGTTTTTTGTAATTGGACTTGTTCAGATTTTATTTCTGTGTCATAGAGTTCTTTAATGGCGCGAACCACTGAAGAGGCGATAATTTTGTCTATATTCATTGCTTGCTAATATATCAAGTATGCAAAGTTACGATTTTTGCTGCATATCTTAGATTTATGGTTCTGCGATTTTGGGCTTCTCGGGCAATATGTAATTCAAGTTATATCGTTGGTTGTCGTCAGAGCTTTCTTTTCCGACGCCTTTTTGCATTAAGCTTTTCAATTCTTCGAAATGATATCTGTAGATGTCTCTCGGTGATATGCCGCGAGCTTTACAAATGGAAGCAGCCATGCCTACAACTTCGCCCATCATGCCCGTTGTGCGCATCACTCTGATGGAGCCATGTGCCACATGTGTCACACTGATGTCGCGTCCTGCCATAAACAGGTTGTTGATATTCCTTGAGTAGAGACACCGATAAGGTATTGGATATGGATAGATGTCCGTATTGGTGTTGATTGCCTTGAATTCCTTTCCCGGGAAAAACTTGGAGTTTTTGGGGTCAGGACTGTGCAGGTCCATGGGCCAGGATGTTGCGGCAGTACCGTCCTCTTGCATTACATAGCGCGTGATATCTTCTTGTTTTAGGATATAATCGCCCAACAAACGGCGGCTTTCGCGTTTCCCGGAAACATAAGCTACCCAGCCCAAATCCCTATTCTTGAATGTATCATTGTCTTTTAGCTTGTTCTTTAAATAGCTCCAATTGGCATAAATAACCAGCATTCCGTAGTCGCGTACTTGTTCGAAATGCTTTGTCTTGTCTATTTGCATCCCTGTCTCCCATGTCCATTCACCCATCGTGACTCTTTCGCAACTTTCATCGGTAAAATGCATGCCGTAATCAAATAGCGGAAAACTGCAAGCTTTGCCCAAATCTACCGAATACCACATAACCGAAGCTCCGAGAGTCATTGAATCGGGTTGCTCGGGTGCACGAGACTCATTGAACTCGTTCCGTGCTTCCCGCCCCATTCTGTAATCGGCACCGGCAAGGAATCCTACGGTTCCGTCACCTGTACAATCGCAAAACAAGGGAGCTTCCAGGCGAATTTCCTTGCCAGTCTCGATATGGGTGGCAATGACGGCTTTGATCAAATCTCCATCTTTTTCAGTGCCTGTTACTCTGTAGTTCGTAAACAGCTCAATACCTTTCTCGTTTTTTACGAAGTCCATTTTTCTTTGGTCTTCATAGAAATCTGCAGGTTGTGCGTTTCCTCCTCTTCTTGGATTAAATTCCTTTTGCAGGTCGCCCAATTTGGTGTACGTCCCTATATTGATGTGGCCGCTTGTATGTACGCGTATTTCTGAGCTGTTATTGCCGCCGATTATGGGGCGGTCGTTTATCAGAGCCACTTTGCAACCCAATCTTGCAGCTGCTACGGCAGCACTGATTCCTGCTGTGCCTGCTCCGCAAACGATGAAATCATATTTTCCTTGTAATGGCGCTGTTTTCGGAAGTTTTAATTGGCTACGTCGAAATGCTTTCAACTCGGATTTATCGGAAGGAGGCGGACTGCTGCTTTTCGTCGTTAGATAAATAGCGTCACAGCGTCCTTCAAATCCGCTCAGATCGTGGAGAGCCACATTCAACTTTCCCTTTTTGAGCTTCAAGAATCCTGCACTCTGCCACATCCAGTTTGTTCCTTCACATCCCAGCTCGTTTCCTGTGCTTTTCCCGTTTATGAGCAGTTGGAATGCACCCGGTCCTTTTCCGCTGTGCCAGGGCGAAGTCCAGTTGTAAGTACGCACGTATATATAATAGGTGCCTGATATAGGGACTTCGACATCGGTCCAGGCGTCTTCGACTGCTTTTCCCATGCCGTGTGCCAATAGGTAGGACGATCCCATTTCATCCATGAACTGCTGGTCTACCACCCAGCCGCCTTTATGCTTGAAATTTTCAGTTTCAAGCCATATTTCAGCTCCGTTAGATATGATACAAACGAAGATTGACAGCAAAAATAATCTGATTCTCATTTC
This sequence comes from Prevotellaceae bacterium UBA6417, assembly GCA_002439755.1. Lineage (GTDB taxonomy): Bacteria > Bacteroidota > Bacteroidia > Bacteroidales > Bacteroidaceae > UBA6382. The sequence goes on from DJPH01000020.1 coordinate 6,313, forward strand.
TTGAAGGCCTGTTCAGGTGAAAGGTTCATTCATAGAGCGTGAAGGCCGGATGCGGCTATTTGTTTAATAGCTTGTTTAATCCATCGTCCACCTTTTTGTTGGCATCTTCTTTTGCTTTGTTGATGGCGTCATTGACTTTTGTGGCTGTTTTGTTGATTTTTTCGTTAGCTTTCCGATTCGCGTCTTCAACTTTCTTCTCTGCATTTTCTTTTGCAGCCTTCTTGACTTCCTCTACGGTCTGCTTGGCCGCGTTTTTCGTGTCCTCTGCCGTTTGTCTGGCGGCATCTTTGATGGCATCTCCTGCGTTTTTGGTGCTTTCGCCTATATTGTTTGCTTTTACTTCAACATTAATAGCGTCACCGTTTGCGGCCTTTGTCGCTGCATCTGCGGCTTCATTGGCTACAGTGTTGATAACGTTTGAGAATTCTTTTCCTGTGATATCTTTGAAACTTTGTTTGGCCGCTTCGGCTTTCTGCTGTGCGTTTTCCAAAACCGATTTGGTTCCGTTAATTTCTTCTTGTGCTTTTGCTATTGCAGCTTCCTGCTGTTCGGGCGTCTCATATTTGATGATACGCTGCACACTGTCCAAATGGGCGGTTTCCCGTGTGAGCCTGTCGTTGAGTTGTTCTACTTGTTGTAGTGCGTTTTCAACGTTCTGCTGTGCTTCTTCGGTTTTTTGTTTGTTGGGCGAGCATGAAGCTGCAATCATTGCGGTGGCAGTTATAGCCACGATAAATTTTTTCTGTTTCATTATATGGGATGTTTATGCTGCAAATATAATGAGTTTTACTTTGATTGACAACAAATTTTATTGCTTTTGCTCCTTTTCACGTATGGTTTGCATCAGTGCTGCGGCCCGTTCGAGGGCAACATTGATATTGGGACAGATATGGTCTTTCCCGAGAAGCTTGTAAAATCCTGCGTGTTCCAATACGGTACGTACGTTTTCTTGTACACCGGAAAGTATGATGTGTGTTCCTTCGCGCTGTGCAATTTCGCAGAGGTTTTGCAGGTTATGCAATCCGGTTGAGTCGATGAACGGTACGCGGCGCATGCGTATGACCCGCACCTTGGGACGGTCGGACATGGTGGTCATCAGGTCTTCAAACTTATTGGCAATACCGAAAAAGTAGGGCCCGTTGATTTCATACACTTCAACGCCTTGCGGTATAATGAGGTGTTCTTCGTGCAGCTCGGCATCGGTTTCTTCGTTGGGGTCTATTTCGTCTGCTATTACCCTTATCTCGGTTGTTTCGGCCATGCGGCGCATAAAGAGCAGGCATGCTATGAGCAGACCAACTTCAATGGCTACGGTCAAATCGAAAACCACAGTGAGCAAAAACGTGACGATGAGCACGGCTATGTCGCTCTTGGGGTTCTTCATGAGTTGCATGAATGTGCGCCATCCGCTCATGTTGTATGCCACAACGACCAGGATTCCGGCCAGGCAGGCCATCGGGATATAACCGGCAAGTGGCATCAGCAAAAGGAATATGACCAGAAGGGTGAGTGCGTGTATGATGCCTGAAACGGGGGTCAGGCCGCCGTTGTTGATGTTGGTCATGGTGCGTGCGATGGCTCCTGTGCACGGAATGCCTCCGAAAAGAGGCGTACACAGATTGGCAAAGCCTTGTCCGATGAGCTCCTGATTGGAATTGTGATGGTAACCGCGTACACCGTCGGCGACTGTCGCTGAAAGCAGGGACTCAATGGCACCGAGTACGGCTATTACCATAGCCGTGGGAAACAGCCGTCTGACATTTTCCCATGTCAGGTTGGGAATTTGCAGCGGTGGTATTTCTGCTTTGATGTCGCCAAAGGAGTCGTGAATGGTAGCGATGTGAATATTGCCTTGACGGTTGACTAAAAAGACAACTACGGTCATTACGATGATGGCGATAAGCGAGCCGGGCAGCTTCTTGGAAATCTTTGGCGTTAGGGTAATGATGGCAATGCTGAGCAGACCGATGGCTGTGGTCGGCCAATCAATGGTTGAGAGATGGCCGGCGTAGACCTCCCATTTCGATAGAAAGTCACCGGGCATCTTTCCTGTGATGGTTAGTCCTAACAGGTCTTTTACTTGAGTCGTAAGGATGGTTACTGCGATGCCGCTTGTAAATCCTACGACGATTGGATAGGGAATGAATTTGATGATGGTTCCTAATTGACAGAACCCGAGCAGAATAAGAAAGAGTCCTGCCAAAATTGTGGCAACCATCAGGCCGGAAAGGCCCAGTGCGGGATCGCTCACGATGCCGAAGATGATGACGATGAATGCACCCGTCGGTCCGCCGATTTGCACCCTGCTTCCTCCAAGTGCTGAAACGAGGAAACCTCCGATGATAGCTGTCAGAATGCCTTGTGATGGTGATACGCCCGATGCTATTCCGAATGCAATGGCCAAGGGCAGGGCAACGATGCCGACTATGATTCCGGCTACGAGGTCGGCACTGAATTTTTCCTTAGAATAATGCCGCAGGTCTGTTATCAGGCGCGGCGAGAATTTGAATCCGTTCATATATTTAGTATCGAATTGTGGAAAAGGAGGTTGTGCCCGTAGTTGCTGTCGGAAGAGCGCTCCTTTTCTGAAATGAGCTGCAAAGTTACTACTTTTTTGCCTGATAGATATTTTTTACAAGCCACGGGCTGGCATTCGCAGCCTCTTTGCCGTAATTTGCAAGCCATGTCGAATGACGCGCTCCTTTCCGTTTCATACAAGCCCGAAACAGATACTGTCGGCATGTTCTGTGGCAAACATCCTCTATGGTAAGAGAAAAAAATGTAACTTTGTGTGGCTTTACGACTAAGCCACATATTATAAAACGCAACGCATGACAATTACAATAAAGAAAGTCGACTGCAAGGCGGATCTGAAGCATTTCATCCGTTTTAATTATGAAATGTATAAGGGAAATGCCTTTTCAGTGCCCGATCTGTATGAAGATATGCTGAAGACCTTGTCGCCTGACAAGAATCCTGCTTTTGAATTCTGCGAAGCCGATTATTTTCTGGCTTATAGCGATGGGAAAATAGTTGGGCGGGTAGCCGCAATCATCAACAAACGTGCCAATGCGGCATGGCATAAGAAAGCCGTACGCTTCGGGTGGATAGATTTCGTAGACGACGATGAAGTCAGCAAAGCTCTTATCGAAACAGTGGCGGCTTGGGGCAAGGAACGTGGCATGGATATGATGGAAGGGCCGTTGGGCTTTACGGACATGGACGCTGAAGGCATGCTGATAGAAGGTTTTGACCAGCTAAGCACAATGGCTACCATCTACAATTATCCCTATTATCCGCAGCACATGGAAAGATTAGGGCTGCAAAAGGAAATGGATTGGATAGAAATGAAGCTGAAAGTGCCCGATGCTGTACCCGAAAAGTATAAGCGCATAGCCGAAGTTGTGAAAAACAAATGCCGGCTACATGTGCGCAAGCTGAAAAGCATGAGAGAAGTGCGTAAGGACGCTTTGGGCTATAAAATCTTTGATTTGATAAATGAGGCGTATACGCCGCTGTTCGGCTATTCCCGGATGACGAAGCGCCAGATAGACCAATACATCAACGAATATCTGCCTATTTTGGACTTGGATATGGTTACCCTGATAGAAAACGAAGAAAACGAAATTGTCGGAGTCGGTATATCGATGGCTTCGCTGTCGACAGCTTTGCAACGCGCCAAAGGAAAGTTGTTTCCCTTCGGCTGGTTCTATTTGTTGAAATCGCTTTATATCAAGCGACCGCCTATCTTGGACTTGCTGTTGGTGGCCGTAAAGCCTGAATATCAGAACAAAGGAGTAAATGCCTTGCTCTTTGCCGACCTGATACCGATTTACATCAAAAAAGGGTTCAAGTGGGGCGAGACAAATCCCGAATTGGAAGTCAATGAAAAGGTGCAGTCTCAGTGGCAATATATAGACGGTAAGATTCATAAGCGGCGCCGCTGCTATTCAAAACAAATTTGAGGAAACCATGGCAGAGGAAATTGAAAATAAAGTGGCGGAATACAACGAGGAGAGCATACGCCATCTCAGTGATATGGATCATATCCGTACGCGGCCCGGTATGTATATCGGCCGTTTGGGTGATGGCTCGCACCCGGAAGATGGCATTTACGTGCTACTGAAAGAGGTGATAGACAACAGTATTGACGAATTTCGCATGCAGTATGGCAAACGCATTGATGTTGACATGACAGGCAGCTGCCTTGGCATGCGAGTGCGCGATTATGGACGTGGAATACCGCAGGGTAAGCTGATAGAAGCCGTGAGTGAGCTGAATACTGGTGCGAAATACGATAGCAAGACCTTTCAGAAGAGCATAGGCCTGAACGGAGTCGGTTTGAAAGCCGTAAATGCGCTGAGCTCCCGTTTTGAAGCAGCTTCTTATCGTGATGGAAAGGTCAGACGTATCATTTTTGAATGCGGACGACTGGTAAACGATACTACAGTGGAGACAGACGAGCCAAATGGCACTGAAATCAGCTTTACGCCGGACGATACATTATTCTTGAATTATTCGTTCCGTGACGACTATATTGAGGAAAAGCTGAAGAATTATACCTATCTGAATGTCGGACTGAGCATCTATTACAACGGTCATCATATTGTAAGCCGCAACGGGCTGGCAGATTTGCTCAACGACAATCTGACAGTGCCGGTATTATATCCGATAGTACATTTAAAAGGCGAAAACATAGAGATAGCTTTTACCCATACCAATCAATATGGCGAGGAGTACTATTCATTTGTGAACGGACAGCATACATCGCAAGGCGGAACACATCAAAGTGCATTCAAGGAACATATCGCCAGAACCATAAAAGACTTCTATGGGAAAAATATAGAAGTGCAAGATGTGCGCAACGGTATAGTGGCGGCAATTGCCTTGAATGTCGAAGAACCCATGTTTGAGAGCCAGACAAAAATAAAGCTCGGTTCGCTCACAATGTCGCCGGGCGGTGTAAGCGTGAACAAGTTCGTAGGCGATTTTATCAAGGAAAACGTAGACAATTACTTGCACCGCAATCCTGAGATGGCTGAAGCTCTGCTGCAAAAGATACAGGACTCGGAACGCGAGCGGAAGGCTTTGGCCGGAGTAACAAAACTGGCACGCGAACGTGCAAAAAAGGTAAACCTGCATAATGATAAACTGCGCGATTGCCATATACATTTCAACGATACACGTGGCAACAGACAAGAAGACAGCTCTTTGTTTATTACAGAAGGCTTGTCGGCCAGCGGCTCGATTACAAAAAGCCGCGACGTGAGCACACAGGCGGTGTTCAGCCTGAGGGGAAAACCCAAGAATTGCTTTGGCGAGACGAAAGAATTGGTATATAAAAATGAAGAATTCAATCTGCTGCAGGCGGCTTTGAACATTGAAGACGGCTTGGACGGCCTGCGTTATAATAAGGTAATAGTCGCTACCGATGCAGATGTTGACGGAATGCATATCCGGCTGCTGATGATAACATTTTTCTTGAAGTTCTTCCCGGACTTGATAAAGAAAGGGCACGTTTATATCCTGCAGACCCCTCTGTTTCGCGTGCGCAACAAAGTGAAAAAAGCACGAAAGAATTCGGAAAAGACGGCCACAATATCTTCAAAGGCGGCTGGCGCTGCTATTCTGAAACAACAAAAAAGCAGCGGTCGTGCTGAATTTGAAACACGTTATTGCTATAGCGAACAAGAGCGGCTACAGGCCATAAAAGAGCTTGGACCAAATCCCGAAATAACCCGTTTTAAAGGATTGGGAGAGATTTCTCCTGAGGAGTTCAAGCATTTCATCGGTCCCGAAATGCGTTTGGAGCGGGTGTCGCTACATAAAGATGATCAGGTGGACGAATTGCTAAATTATTATATGGGTAAAAATACTGCCGAACGTCAGGACTTCATCATTAATAATCTGGTAATAGAAGAGGAACGCCCAGACGATGACTTCGTTGAATCTTGAAAACAGTGCCATAATGGAAAGAATTGCAATATTCCCCGGGAGTTTCGACCCTTTCACCATCGGTCATGATAGTGTTGTGCGCCGTGCTTTGCCTTTGTTTGACAAAATAGTAATAGCCGTAGGTATCAATGCTTCAAAAAAAACGCTGTTTCCCGTGGAAAAACGCCTTTCCGACATACGGGCAATATATAATAAAGAGCCTAAAATAGACGTTCAAAGCTATGAGACTTTAACTATAGATTTTGCTAAAAAGGTCGGAGCCGGTTTTATAGTGCGTGGCTTGCGATCGGTACGCGATTTTGAATATGAACGTGACATCGCAGAGATGAATAGCAGAATATCCGGAATAGAAACCATATTGCTTTTTACGGAACACCAGTATGCTTGCATCAGCTCAAGTGCAGTGCGCGAACTAATCTCCTACGGGAAAGATGTGAGCAGCTATCTGCCAAAAGCAACATTGTCATTGGAAAATAGGTAAATAAACAAACAAATGAAGAAAGCTGTAGTAATATTATTTCTATCGTTCTTTCTGCAACAGGCAGGTGCACAACGCATGCCAAAGGATGTAGAAAAAGCTTTGGGCAAAGTCACAATGGCGGAAATAGCCATCAAGTCTCTTTATGTAGATACAATAAATATCAATAAGCTGACAGATGAAGCTATCAAGGGCATGCTTTCATCGTTAGACCCTCACAGTAGCTATACAACGGCAGAGGAAACGAAAAAACTAAATGAACCGTTAAATGGAAACTTCGAGGGAATAGGAGTACAGTTCAATATCTTGGAGGATACGCTTGTCGTAATCCAAACAGTGGCAAAGGGACCTTCTGAGAAAGTGGGCATTCTGCCGGGCGATCGCATAATACTCGTAAATGATACGGCAATTGCCGGAGTTAAAATGGATCGTGCTGACATAATGAAGCGCCTGCGTGGCCCGAAAGGGACCGTTGCTCGTCTTGGCGTTGTGCGTCGCGGAGTTCCTGAAATGCTTAAGTTTAATGTTGTGCGCGACAAGATTCCTTTGCATTCTGTTGATGCGGCTTATATGATACGCCCCGGTATCGGTCTGATTCGTATCAGTAGCTTTGCGGCAACTACCGGAAAAGAAGTTGAGGATGCTTTGACAAAGTTGAAGAAGGCCGGCATGAAAAGCCTCGTTCTTGATTTGGAAGAAAATGTGGGCGGTTATTTGCAGGCCGCTACCGATGTGGCCAGTGAATTTCTGGAAAAAGGCGACATGATAGTATATACCGATGGGCGTGCGGTTCCCCATTCAGAATATCGCTCACAAGGAGGAGGCAAATTCTTGGAGGGCAAATTGGTTGTGTTGGTTGACGGTTATACGGCTTCTGCGGCAGAAATCGTCAGTGGCGCGGTGCAAGATCAGGACCGCGGTGTGATAGTCGGTCGCAGAACATTTGGAAAAGGACTTGTCCAGCGTCCCGTTGAGCTTCCTGACGGTTCATTGCTGCGCATTACAGTTTCGCATTACTATACTCCTTCCGGGCGTTGCATACAAAAGCCGTATAAGAAAGGCAATAAGAAAGAGTATGAAGATGATATCATGCAGCGTTTAAAGGGTGGCGAGCTGATGCATGCTGATAGCATACATTTTTCTGACTCGTTAAAGTTTAAAACGTTGCGAAAACAGCGTACGGTTTATGGCGGCGGAGGCATTATGCCTGACTATTTTGTTCCATTAGACACCACTGTGTATACCAGGTTCTACCGTCAGTTGAGTTTAAAGAACATTATTCTGAACAAATATCTTCATTATTCGGACCAGCATCGTGGTGAGTTGCGTGCAAAGTATAGGGACTTTGAGAAGTTTAAGAAAGACTATGACGTTCCTCAGTCTCTTATCGATGAAATTTTGTCGGAGGGCGAGAAAGCTAATGTCAAGCCCAAGGATGATGCGGAGCTTCAGAAGACTTTGCCCAAGCTTCGCCTTACGCTCAAGGCTTTGACGGCACGAGATTTATGGGATATGTCCGAATACTTTTCAATTATGAATGAAGAAAGCCCTACTGTGCGTAAAGCTTTGGAGCTTTTATCCGGAAATAAAGATTAGAAGTTGGCTTCAGCATGCGGGAGAGCTTCTTTCATGCTTTAATGAACGGGGTGACTTAAAGTGTGATATGTATGCTTTGTCCTTCTTTGATGGTATATTTTTGAGCTTTTCCGACAATTTTCGTCACAAAGACATCGAGGCTGTTTGGCTTATTGCGCTTTATCTGTATTCCGAAATCGTTTCCAAAGGCGCGGATATGGCGCAATGCCATGTCGTTCCAGCTTTTGGGCGGCATGGGTGTTAACGTGAATGAGCGCAGACCGGTGGGGCGTATTCCGAAAAGTCCTTCGATAACGATGCGTGCATATAGTCCGCTTTCGGCCGACAAATGGCGCTGGTTGCCTTCGGGCCATGCTTCGATGGCATATGGCACGTGTTCTCCGAGTAGGCGCGTGTTGGAATAAGAATGCAAAAATTCTGTGGCTTTGTCGGGATGTCCTGCGATGTAGACTCCGCGTAAAGCGTATAAAGTTGAGCGATCCCAAAAGGTTTTGCTGCCTTCTTGTGTCAACAATCCGTTTTGTGTCCACAACTTAGGTGAGAACAGTGCTTCTATGGTTCCTTTGGTGCGTTCTTTGATGCCTACAATCAGAGGCATGCATATCCACGACCGTAGCAGTTTGTTGCCTTCATAGTAACGGTAGGTGTGAAAGCCTTCTATATCTGCTCCGAAATAGCTTTCTATGTTTCTTTTCAGCTCTTCAGCTTGTTTTAGGTACTGCTTCCCCATTTTCTTGCTTTCGCCCATGTCCTTGCACAGGTCTGCTGCCGAAAGCAGGGCGTCATAGTAAAGTGTTGAAGTGCATAAGTTGGCTTTCCCGGCTGGGAAGCGTCCTTCCAATTCGTCGCTGTCTGAAGCCACAACTCCTTCCTTGTTTAATTTGCGGTGGCAAAATTCCAGGCACCATTTGATGAGCGGCCATAATTGTCGCGCCTCGTCCTTGGAGCCTCGTGCCAAGGCATAGCGTGCTGCACCGTGTGCAATCATTGCCGCATCGCCGCGGTCGCCGGCTCCGTTCCAGATGTCTTTTCCTTCGGCTATGATGCTACTGGGGATGGGCTTCCATTGGTCGTTTATGAAGCGGGCGAAGTGTCTGTAGCTGTTCATGGCTGAGGCGTTTCCATAATCGTAACCGAGGTAAGGGAAAAACGGATTCACATATTCTGCCTGATCATTTGCCCAGATGGCTGCATAATAGCTCTCTCCGCCGGGCCCGTGCATGGGACCGCCGGCAGTTTCGAAGATACTTTCGCTGGCACGTATCTTTGAAAATGAAAACATGCTGTTTATTGTGGCATCGGGGCTTTCGAGCACAAGGTTGTTTTTCCATGCTTCTACCAGGGCTGTGCGCTCTTCCAGTTCTCTCGCCCCATCGAACGACAATTCTTTTTCGCCTTTTTTGCTGCTGAAAGCTTGGATGGAAGTTGTGATGGTGATGCTTTCACCCGTTTTGAGCTGTAAGGTTTTGGCTCCTTGTATTTTCCTGACGATGGTGTAAGTTCCGTCAACGCCTTGACCGGCAGGTGTTTGCAGTGTGCTCCTTTCATCCGGCAGTTCTAAAACAATAGCTTTGTCTTTCTTCATATTGGTCAGTGTGACAAGTGTCAGAAAGGCGGGTTTGTCTGTCGAAGGGAAAAGTTCTCGCTCAACTCTCAGCCCTGCGTTCTTAAAGGTGCTTGTCACGTGCATGATGCCGTCAAGCCTGATGCTTTCGGTCGTTTCATTGCCAAGTGGCTTTTTGTCTGCCAGGATGCCGTTGAGCGGATTCCAGTCAATGCGGCGCATCAGACTGCCATGTGTGTTGTTAGGTATGGTGCGGAGCATAGGCCAAACCATACTGTAATTGAGTGTAAAGTTTCCATTGGCTTCTACGCCATATCGGAGAACGGTCGAAACTTGCTTGCCGCTCATTTCGATATGATCGTTGTGAGGCAGGTCTTTTAAAGGTTTCCACTCGATGCTTCCGTCTGGTTGCAAAGTCCATCTGTTTGCTGCTTTTGAGCTCATGAACAAGGCCAAAAGACACAAGAGTGTTGTGGCGAGTCTTTTCATCTGTGATTTACTGGTGAGATTGCGTAAAAAGAATGTTTCTGATGCAAACTTACGAAAGTTTTGTCAGAAGTCAAAAGAGTGAGGGCTTTTTCTTGTAAGGTGGAGTTGTAAGCCGTTTTAAGGCTGATTCTTTTTCGTGGCTTTGCTTTTCGGTTTCTGGCGCAGCAAATTTTGTGTCGCGGGGAGTGTTTTTATGGTCATGCCCTGCACTGTCAATCGATAACGTGCAGGGCATGGCATGCAGTCGGGTATGTCAGGCTTCCTGTGTCTCAGGATTTGTCCCGTTGTTTTCGTTGTTTGTGCCGTTGTTTTGTGCAGCGTGCTGGCGGTCGTATTCCATCGCTTCGGCAACCAGGTTGATGCTCGAGAAACGGTTGGTATAGGTGGAGTAGTCCTTTTTCAACGGGTGATAGTCGGGGTCGCTGAATAGCGGACTTGTGATGATGTGGTCGGCTGTTGAGCGGTTGCAGCAGAATACAATGTTTTCCACTCCGGCAAGTCGGGTAAGAGCCTTTACATCGGTGTCGTGAGGCTGCAGAGTCATTGAATCGGTGAAGAAAAAGAGGTAATTGATCAATCCGTCGACAATTCGTGAGCCGATTTGCTGATCACCGCCCAAGGGACCGGATTTCAAAATGGTAAAGTCCCAAAAGACATCGGGATGTTTCTTTTGCAAAGCATCGAGGATGAGCCTTCCTGTTGTGCCGGTACAATAGAATTTGTGACCTATCAGGCGTTCGGAGTTGAAAAGAGCCCATTCTATCAAGTCCTTTTTCATGGCATCGTGTGCTACCAGCCCGATGTTTCTTCGTACAAACTTTTTTTCTTTCATAGGAAATTGATTACGTGCAAGCAACGGTGCTTACAGTGACAAAAGTACGAAAAGAGGTAGAAACGCCCAAATATTTGATATGAAAAAGAGGGTCAGAGTGGAGCTCTTCGCCGTTGCTTCACCCCTTTTGTCAAATGAAAAATCAGATGTGGCAAGCCGAAAACCATGGAGAAGACAAACAGCCATTTACTCCCACACCATCCGATGATTTGCTGGTGCCAGAAGCCGGCAATGCAGCACAAAAGACTTGCTGCGGCGCCGATGAAATGGAGAATGTAGATGTTCTTGATTGGGTCAGTCAGGCTTTGGCGGCTGTGCCGGATGCCGTAAAAATAGTAAATGTCAATGCCGGCAACCATCCAGATGAACAGGCGAATCCAGGTGTCGGCAGGAAGTGACATCATAACGATGAAGCAGCTGATTGCACCTAAGCCTGGAATGAGCGGAACAAGCGGAACCTTGAATGCTCGCTCTTGGTCATGCATGGTATGCCGTAGGATAATGATGCCAATGCATACCAGAATGAAAGCAAACAGGGTGCCGATGCTGGTCATTTCACCGGCAACTTCAGCCGGTACAAAGGCTGCCAGCAGGCCTACAAGCAGCATGAAAAGCATATTGCTGTGGGCCGGTGTGCGAAAGCGGGGATGTATTTTGCTAAAGAATGGCGGAAGCAACCCGTCACGGCCCATGCTGAGAAAAATGCGGCTTTGAGCCATGAGTGTGACCATGATGACACTGCAATAACCGATGAGGATGGCCATTAGAATGGCGCGGTTCAACCAGGGGTAGGCCGGAACCACATGACCATCGGCTCCGGTTGTTCCCATTTGGGATATGGCGATGGCTACAGGGGCTATCCCATCGTGCCCGCTGAACATCTTGTAGTTGGCAACTCCAGTCATGACATACGAAAAACCGAGGTAAAGGATAAGCACCGCAAACAACGATCCTAAGATACCTATAGGCATGTTGCGTTTGGGGTTGTTGGTTTCTTGAGCCATTGTGCTGACACTGTCGAAACCGAGAAAAGCAAAAAACACTATGGCGGCACCTCTGAAAATGCCCGAAACGCCGAAATGACCGAACTGACCGGTATTGTCGGGGATGTAGGGCGTGAAATTATCGTTATTGATGTATTTCCATCCCAAGAAGATGAAAATAAAGATTACACTGATTTTCAATATGACAATAATGGTGTTGACTATGGAGCTTTCCCTGGTGCCGCGAATTAAAAACAGGCTCATTGCGATTACAATGCAGAAAGCCGGAATGTTTACAATGCCGCCGTTCCATGGGCATGTGGTCAGTTGGGTCGGCAGGCTTATACCTATGCTGTCAAGGAAGACAACAACGTAGCGACTCCAGCTGATACTTACGGTTGTAGCAGCTACGCTGTACTCAAGGACTAAATCCCATCCGATAAGCCAGGCAATGAGTTCGCCCATAGTTGCGTAGCTATAGGTATAGGCACTTCCCGCAACAGGTATCATGGAGGCAAATTCGGCATAGCATAGGCCGGCGAAACAGCAGCATATGGCGGCGATAACAAATGAGAGCGTGATGGCCGGCCCGCTGTAGTTGGCTGCTACAAGTCCCGTGATTGAAAAAAGGCCGGCACCGACAATGACGCCGATACCCATGGCAATCAGGCTGATTGGACCGAGCACGCGTTTCAATGAGCCGAGTCCGTTTTCGGCAGCTTCGTTTCTAAGTTGCTCGAAAGTTTTTTTACTGAATAGTCCCATTGCAATTGAATTTCAAGATTAACGATGTCTGTAGAGGGCCACAGTCTTCATCTTTATATAGTCGGCCGACAGATAAAAGAGCCCGTTGTTTGCCGAATTGCTTCCGGCCGAATTTTTGCATATGTAGTATGTGCTGCCGCGTTTTGCATTCTTTTCGTAAGGGTCATTGACGATATAGGTCTTGCCTATTATTTGCATACAATGGTCAGGCGTTGTCTTTTTGTCCGACAGTTCTTGCATTCTTGCCTGTTGCGAATTGTCGCTGTCGGCAGGCCAATAGGCATATCCGGCATTCCCCGAATAGCAGGTTTCTGTCGTGTCGCCCATCCATACAAGCGTGTGCCCTTTATGCAGTGATTGTTCGATGATGCGTAGGAGTGATGCTTGTGACAGGTTGAAATAAGTCTCTTCTTGCCGGTCGCCAGGAAACATGCATTCTACTTGTTGGCCGAGCGGGAGTGACGCATCGGATATAAAGCCGATGTAATTGTTTTGCACGAAAAGAGATTCCATGAGGTCGTGAGGCGTATACGAAACGCCGTAGAGGCCAATTGTTTTTGGCAGATAAGCAAACCCTGTGTCGCAGACAATCTGCAGATTGCTTTTATTGGCAAGGCGGCGGAAATCAGTCCAGTTGATGGTCGGTTGGCTGCGATAGCATTGATAGGTAATCAGGCCTTGCCGTTCAAGCAGCCGTAGGCAACTGAACGGATTGCCGCTGAAAGAGGTATCGTTCGGGTGGCTGTCTGCATTTTCTTCAAGGTATTTGCGGATGAGAAACGTTTCAGACAGTTCTAAAGAGTCACCGGCCGAAATCCGTTCGCTTTCAATCAAGGCCAAAGTGGCATAAATCCAGCCGGCAGGCCATTCGCCCTGATTTTTTTGCGGGGTGTGAGGCAGAAGTATGGCTGTTTGGAATTTTGGTGTGCTGAAGGCTCTTGTTTGAGGGTTTTTACAGCCCGCTCCTGGCAAAAGGCAGATTCCGGCAGCAAGATAGACGAGAATTCTTGTATGGGAGTTCATGGGCGGATAAGAGTGCGTGTTTCTTCCATTAAGCGAAACAAATCATCAATAGTGTCGGCACGCAGCATGGCTATACGGTGCTCTCTGAAGTTGGGTATACCTTTGAATAAGGGCGTCGCTGCGAGATGGCGGCGTATGTGCAAGATGCCACGATATTCTCCTATTCGTTCTACGCTTTGGCGCACTTGTTCTTTTAGAACGTCTAACTTCCAGTCCGGAGTCATCGGCAAATAGCTGCTGTTGATGGCTTGGATGGCTCCGGTATCGCAGGAAGGGTGCAACACGTCATGGACTTCTTTGAAGATCCACGGCCGTCCAAACGATGCACGGCCTATCATGACGGCATCCGTGCCATATTCGTTGAAGGCTTTGGCCGTTTTTTCTGCAGAGTCGATGTCGCCATTGCCGATAATGGGGATTTTGATGCGTGGGTTGAGCTTGGTGTCACGAATATAGTCCCAATTGGCGTCTCCGGTGTACATTTGCGAACGGGTTCTTCCGTGAATTGTGAGAGCTTGGATGCCGGTATCCTGCAGCTGCTCGGCCAGGTCTTTTATTATTATATGGTCATGATCCCATCCTAAACGGGTCTTTGCGGTGACGGGAATGTTTACGGCGTTGACAACAGCACGGGCAATTTTGAGCATGAGAGGGATGTTTTGCAACAGACCGGCTCCTGCGCCTTTTCCTGCTACGCGTTTTACCGGACAGCCGAAATTAATGTCAAGAATGTCCGGGTGGGCTTGTCCTACAACGATTTGTGCAGCTTCTGCCATAGCTGACGGATCTTTTCCGTAGATTTGAATGGCCACGGGGCGTTCTTCCTCGCAGATATGTAACTTACGGAGTGTGCTTTCGATCATTCGGGTGAGTGCATCGCATGATACAAATTCCGAGTATACCATGGCCGCTCCCATTTTTCGGCAAAGCAAACGAAATCCAATGTCGGTTACATCTTCCATCGGAGCCAGTAAAACAGGTCGCTCGCCTAAGTCAATATTTCCTATTCGCATACATATATATAAATATGGAGTGCAAAAATACGCATTTTGTCAATCATACGCATAAGCAACACGCCCGGAAACGATTGCCCCGCTTTGGCCAAGTAACAAGCCCGCAAAACTCCGGGGAGGGCTGATTGCTGTTTCATGAAACAAATCACCAATGGCGCAATTCGTGGCGGAATAATGGTGGAACGCAAGGGGCATTTGCGGATTTGCAGGGTAAAATTGCGGGAAGTTGCCGGAAAAATGATGCAGCAATCCTGCAATTTGTTATGGCGAAACGGGATGAATGTCAGCTATTCAGGCAATATGAAAATGAAATTATGAATCCGAAGATACTTTTTATGCGACAATGGCGGCTTGTCCGTAATTTTTTTGTACTTTTGAAACGGACTTGGCGCAAGCCTTGTCCGCTAATTTTTCGGTAAAAACAAAGCATTCGCTATTATTTCGCGTTTAGCCAAGAGCCTCGGAAACTCATTTGGAATAACAAGCACGGAAAT
>DJPH01000011.1:0-38709 GCA_002439755.1 Prevotellaceae bacterium UBA6417
ATGCCGATATTATACAACAGAAGAAAGTATCAATTTTGACCAAACGGCCCGTTTGTTCCTGCAAGAAAACGTAAGGTCCATCCATATGGATATGGAAGCTTGAGAGGAGCGTGTCTCTCAGGCGGAAGACAATACTGCCGGGATATCCTTTCGAAAAATTCATATACATCAGAGCTATCAAGAAATAAGCGATAACTTGTGCCAGACACGGGTTTGATGCCGAAAAAGATAATTGCCATGAAAAAACTATTATTACTCATTTCCCTTTTCGGGCTTGCGCCTGTTTTAAAGGCTGAAGACAGTACTATGGTGCGTTTGAAAAGATTCTTTACGAACATTTCGGCCTATGACAATATGTATACGCAAGAAAAGGTCTATCTGCATCTTGACAATAACGGATATTTCCCGGGAGAAAAGATATGGTTTAAAGCATACGTGCTGACTGCCGGCAGGTTGCTTCCGACCGATTTAAGCCGGATCTTATATGTAGATTTGCTGATGCCTGATGGAACAGTGTGGGACCGAAAGATATTGCCAATCCACAATGGCCGCACATATGGGGAGTTTGACCTCAGTGATCTTCTGCGTACGGGGTTTTACGAAATAAGAGCCTATACACGAGCTATGACCAATTGGGATGCTGCTTATGTCTACAGTCGCGTGATTCCCATATTCAATCCACCTAAGGATACGGTCAGCTTTGCTCCTCTCGACCTTGATCTATCGGCTCCACTTTTCAAAAACAGATTGCGCAGATCGCAGCAAGCTGCTCCGCTGATAGCTCCGTCGGCGCAGCAGCAGAAGGGACACATTTTGACTTTTTATCCTGAAGGCGGCAATCTTGTAAAGGGATTGCCCGGCCGTGTGGCTTTCAAGCTGACTGACGGTCGGGGGCTGCCTATTGAAGATGAACTTGTTGTTTGTGGAAATGACGACAGGCAAATTGATAAAGTCAGGCCGATACATGAGGGAATGGGACTTATAGAGTTGCCGGAGAATTGGAGTGGCGGTTATGCCGCCATTGCCGGAGAAAAGGGCGAAATGCAACGTTTCCCGTTACCAAAAGCAGTTGAAGAAGGATGCACGATGAAAGTGGAGTCGGATAGTAATGGAGACATGAAGGTTATCATCAGCCCCAATGACAGGATGCTAAATCGGAAATTGGGAATCAGCATTACATGTAGAGGAATGGCATGTTTTTTTGATACGGTGAATACAGACAGAAGTTGTATCATAAAGAAAATACCTCGGAAGCAATTGCATGATGGCATACTTCAAACAACATTGTTTACGTCGGAAGGACAAGTCGTATGTGAGCGACTTTCGTGGTGCATTCCTCAAAAACCACCGCTTGTGCTGGCAACACGTCAATCGGGCACGAGTTTCCAACCGTTCAATCCCATTGCATTGGAGTTTTACTTGAAAGATCAAAGTGGAGTCCCTCTCGAAGGCGACTTCTCCCTATCTGTACAGGATTGTGCGGGAAATATTGCGGAGAGTGGTGCCGATCTGCGCACGGACATGCTGCTCTGTTCTGATTTAAAAGGCTATATTGAACATCCTGAATATTATTTGGCTTCAAATGATGAGAAACGGCTTAAGGACTTGGATCTGTTGCTGATGGTGCAAGGATGGCGACGCTATGAGTGGAAGCAGATGTCGGGCGTCCGTCCTTTCAAGTTGAAACAACCTGCCGAGGACAAACAGATTTTTGACGGATGGGTAGTGGATATGTCCAAGAAGCAAAGACCGTTGCCCGATTTTAATCTCAGCATGCTTCTTGTACGTTATGATGGAATAAGTTCCTTCAAGTTTTCCGACACAAAAACAAATGCTGATGGAAGCTTTGCCTTTTCATCAGACGAAGAAATATATGGAGACTTGTTGGGCAGCTTTGTTGCCACGAACGATAAGGACAAACGTTTAAAAGCGCATATACTGCTCAATCGTAACTTTTCACCGCATCCGCAGCCGTATGAATGGTTGCAATACCGCTATTTCAAATCTCCAAAGCAGCTGCCCGAGTCCGTTGTCCGAACACCGGAGACATTCAAGTGGATTGATACATTGTCGAAAGTAAGGCATTTGCCTCCGGTAAAAGTCGCTGAAAAAGAGTCGCGCTTTACACCGCCTTTTGGTACTCGTTGGACTTATTACGGGGGAGAAAATGCTGCACGTCGCGCTCACTCTTGCATATACTTTAATATAGAAGAAGAATTGCAGCAGTATCTTGATTCTGTAGGATTCGAGCCGGATATCTATGATTGGATAGAGCAGGTGATGCCTGACTTTACCCATGAAAAAGACCAGCCCGGCAAACTGACCTACAGAGGGCGTGATGTATTCATGTTCTATGATAATTTGCCATCCCCTCCGCCCAATCATACAGGTGCCATGAGCGAATTCCGCTCACTGTTTATTACAGGTGATCCGCAAGCCCCGAATATGTTCGGGAAGGTGCGCACGAGAACGACAAATAATGTGACGCTCCTGTTTTATAGTGAGGTCGGAAATGATTTTACAAATACGTTTAAAAAGGGAATGCGCAATACTGTCATACATGGCTATTCGAAAGTCAGCGACTTCTACAGTCCTGATTATCGTGTGCGCGATACTCCTTCTTCTGCTGACCGTAGGCGTACTCTTTTTTGGTCGCCATCATTGACTACCAATAAGGACGGACGGGCATCGGTCGTATTCTTCAATAATTTCAGAGAAGGCACGCGCATAAAGATTGATGCGCAGGGTATAGCGGTCAATGGCCAGCTTTTTTCAAATGAAAACTGAGCCTATGCTTTTCCTGATATTATCCGGGCGGCAATAAATATTTATACGTAACTTTGCACACAACCATAAAAATACAGACAATAAATATGATACAATTCTTCAAAACTACTTCGGGCAGCATTATTGCCGTTGAAAATCAGGCAATACTGCCCGAAGAATCCGTAAAAGCCTTATGCTGGCTATTTGGAGATGCGAAAGTTCTTAACGAGAAAAATATTGAAGGTTGCTTCGTGGGACCGCGCAGAGAAATGATAACTCCTTGGAGTACAAACGCGGTAGAAATTACGCAGAATATGAATATGGGTGGCATAACCCGCATTGAAGAGTATTTTCCTGTGAAAGACGAACAAGCTGCGTTTGACCCAATGTTGCAGCGCCTTTATCACGGTCTCGATCAGAAAATCTTTGAAACGACGCGCAAGCCGGAACCTATACGCATTGTTGAAAACATTGAAGAAGAAAACGAAAAAGAAGGATTGGCACTTTCACCGGAAGAGATTGACTACTTGCACAAAGTAGAAAGTCAATTGGGACGAAAGCTTACCGATTCGGAAGTTTTTGGTTTTGCTCAGATTAATTCGGAGCATTGCCGTCACAAAATATTCGGTGGGATATTCATCATTGATGGCAAGGAAATGCCCTCCTCTCTTTTTGCGATGATAAAAAAAACGACAAAAGAGCATCCTCATAAAATAATTTCTGCCTATAAAGACAATGTCGCCTTTGCACAGGGACCTGTTGTGGAACAGTTTGCACCTGAGGACCAAAGCACAAGCGATTATTTCGTGATAAAAGACATTGAGAGTGTCATCTCATTGAAGGCTGAAACTCATAATTTCCCTACAACGGTAGAACCTTTTAATGGCGCGGCAACCGGAACAGGTGGCGAAATACGCGACAGAATGGGCGGTGGTACAGGATCGTGGCCGATTGCAGGAACAGCAGTATACATGACTGCATATCCTCGTTTGGGCGGTGGCCGTAAATGGGAAAACATATTGCCGGTCAGGAAGTGGTTATACCAAACTCCGGAGCAGATACTGATAAAAGCTTCTAATGGCGCAAGCGACTTTGGGAACAAGTTCGGACAACCGTTGATTGCCGGATCAGTCCTTACTTTCGAACATCAGGAAAATGGCGAGAAGTATGGATATGACAAAGTCATTATGTTGGCCGGTGGAGTGGGCTACGGCACAAAGCGCGATTGCCTGAAAAAAGAGCCGCAACCAGGCAATAAAATAGTCGTAATAGGAGGCGACAACTATCGGATAGGGCTTGGCGGTGGCAGTGTGTCAAGTGTTGATACCGGACGCTATTCAAACGGGATAGAACTTAATGCCATACAAAGAGCCAATCCTGAGATGCAAAAACGTGCATATAATTTAATCCGTGCACTTTGTGAAGAAAATGTCAATCCGATAGTTTCGATTCATGATCATGGAAGTGCGGGTCATGTTAATTGCCTTTCCGAATTAGTCGAAGACTGCGGAGGGGTTATTGATATGGAAAAACTACCGATAGGCGATAAGACATTGTCGGCCAAGGAAATTATTGCCAATGAGAGCCAGGAACGAATGGGGTTGCTTATAGACCGGCAACATCTTGGGCATGTACAAAAAATAGCGGAAAGAGAACGTGCTCCGATGTATGTCGTTGGTGAAACGACAGGTGATGCTCATTTTTCTTTTGTCCAAAAGGACGGAGAAAAGCCGTTTGACCTTGATGTGGCTCAAATGTTCGGTCATTCTCCTAAGACAGTCATGGTAGATGAAACAGTAGAGCGTAGCTATGAGGATGTGACCTATGAAACTTCCAATATCTCTGAATACCTGACAAATGTGCTGCAGCTGGAAGCTGTTGCATGTAAAGATTGGCTGACAAATAAGGTTGATCGTTCTGTTACAGGTAAGGTCGCAAGGCAACAGTGCCAGGGCGAATTACAATTGCCTTTAAGCGATTGTGGCGTGGTGGCTCTTGATTATCGCGGACAGAAAGGTATAGCTACGGCTTTAGGTCATGCTCCGCAAGCTGGATTGGCCAGTCCGTCAGCAGGTAGCGTGTTGTCTGTCGCAGAAGCCTTGACCAATATAGTATGGGCGCCTCTTGAAAATGGGTTGGACAGTGTTTCTCTTTCAGCCAACTGGATGTGGCCTTGCCGCTCTCAAAAAGGGGAAGATGCGCGTTTGTATGCAGCAGTGAAAGCCTTGAGTGATTTTTGCTGTAATCTCAAAATCAACGTGCCAACCGGCAAAGACTCTCTCTCGCTAAGCCAGCAATACCCGAATGGAGAAAAAATTATCAGTCCCGGAACTGTAATAGTTTCGGCCGGAGCGGAAGTTTCCGATATAAAGCATGTAGTATCGCCTGTTCTTGTCAATAAAAAACATACGACGCTCTACCATATAGATTTTAGCTTTGATGAATTGCGCTTAGGCGGCTCTGCTTTCTCGCAGAGCTTGAATAAAGTTGGCAGTGATGTGCCGACCGTAAAAAATCCCGAATATTTCCGTGATGCATTTAATGCAGTACAGGAGCTTGTTGGAGGACAAGTCATATTGGCTGGGCATGACATATCGGCAGGTGGACTCATTACGTGTCTTTTAGAAATGTGCTTTGCCAACGTTGAAGGCGGTCTTGAAATCAATCTTGATGGATTTAAGAACACGGATCTTGTAAAAATCTTGTTTGCTGAGAATCCGGGTATTGTTGTTCAGGTGGCTGATGAAGACCGTAGTAAGTTTAAAAACATATTGGATGAAGCCGGAGTAGGTTATCTAAAGCTTGGCAAACCGACTGATGAACGCCATATTCTCGTTAGTTATGAAGATAAGACTTACCATTTTGGTATTGATTATCTTCGTGACGTGTGGTATGAGACCAGCTATTTGCTTGATACAAAGCAAAGCTTCAATGGTCAGGCTAGCGCACGTTTTACCAATTATAAAAAACAACCGGTAGAGTTCTCTTATAACAAAAACTTCACAGGAAAACTTTTACAATATGGTATATCTCCGGAACGCAGAATTCCATCAGGTATTCGTGCGGCTATTATTCGTGAGAAAGGAACTAATGGAGAGCGTGAGATGGCTTATGTTCTATATTTGGCCGGTTTCGATGTGAAAGATGTAATGATGACCGACCTTATCTCAGGGCGTGAGACCTTAGATGATATCAATATGATTGTTTTCTGTGGCGGTTTTTCCAATTCAGATGTGTTAGGCTCTGCAAAAGGCTGGGCAGGTGCGTTCCTTTACAATCCAAAAGCGAAAGCTACTCTCGAACGTTTTTATGCGCGTGAGGATACTCTTTCTCTGGGTGTATGCAATGGGTGCCAGCTTATGGTGGAACTTAATTTGATTAATCCTGAGCAGAAAGAAAGGGCGCGGATGCTGCATAATGTCAGTGGCAAATTCGAAAGTGCATATTTAGGACTTACTGTGCAGACAAATAGGAGTGTAATGCTTGGAAGCTTAAGTGGAAGCAAGCTCGGGGTCTGGGTGGCTCATGGCGAAGGCCGCTTTTCGTTGCCATTACCTGAAGATCAATATAATATAGTGTTAAAATATACTTACGATGAGTATCCTGGAAATCCTAATGGCTCTGATTATGCTACAGCTGGAATCTGTAGTGCAGACGGTCGTCATCTTGCCATGATGCCCCATCCTGAACGTGCTTTTTATCCTTGGCAATGTGCCACATATCCGTTGCAACGTAAGGAAGATGAAGTTACTCCTTGGATAGAAGCATTTGTGAATGCGCGTCAATGGGTTGAATCACACAAGAAGTAGCGAAAAATGAAGGCAACGATTATCAACGATTTGATGGCGATGCTTGATGCATCACCAGTCAATTTCTTAGCTGTAAAATACATTACTGACAGACTTAATGCCGCCGGTTTTGTTGAGCTTGATAGTGCATACCCTTTTCCAAAATTAGAAGAAGGAAAAGGCTATTATATTCAAAAAAACGGATCTTCGCTCTATGCTTTCCGTAAGGGGCGTAAATCTCTTCACGAAGAGGGCTTCAGATTGATTGCAGCCCATTGTGATTCTCCGTGTTTTCGTATTAAACCTCACCCTGAAATAGTGAAAGAAGGTGGAATCATAAGTTTAAATACGGAACTATACGGAGGCGCTATTCTTTATACATGGTTTGATAGACCTTTGTCTCTTGCGGGTCGTGTTATCTTGAAAGGAAGTGATCCACTTCGTCCTGTAACGCGTCTCTTGCATATCAAACGTCCATTGCTTATTATACCTCATTTGGCCATTCATTTCAATCGCTTGGTCAATGAGGGCAATTCTCTAAGCAAACAAAAGGACATGCTTCCTGTTTTAGGCTATATAAAAGGTGAGTTAGAGCACAATAATATACTCTTTCGCCTTGTTGCAAAAGAATTGAATGTAGCCATGGATGACATATTGGATTTCGATTTGTATTTATATGATACAACACCAGCATGCACAGTTGGGCTTAATGATGATTTTATCAACAGCGGGCGTTTGGATGACCTTTCAATGGTTCATGCTGGTTTGGCAGCTTTGCTTAATAGTGATGTTTCTGATGCTACACAAGTGCTGGCCATATTTGATAATGAAGAAACAGGAAGTGGAACAAAGCAAGGTGCACATTCTCCGGTATTACGTAGTATATTGGAGCGAATTAACTATAATGAAGGTGCTACACCCGAGAACTTTTTCCAGGCTGTTGAACGATCGTTCATGATTTCAGCAGATAATGCGCACGGCTTGCACCCCAATTACATTGAAAAGCAAGATTTGACCAATCATCCATTGTTGGGAAAAGGTCCTGTAATCAAGTATAATGCAAATCAGAAATATGCAACCGATGCTGAATCGGCAGCTGTTTTCGCTGGGATATGTAACAACGCAAATGTGCCATTTCAATATTTTGTAAATCATAGTGACATAGCTGGAGGCTCTACTTTAGGAAACATTCTTACAGCACAACTTCCGCTTTGCGGCGTAGACATGGGCAATGCCATTTGGGCAATGCACAGTGTCCGTGAAACGGGGGCAGTTATAGACCAAAGTTATGCCGTGCGGGCATTCACCACATTTTATAATCTATAAGCCGTATTACATGAAAAAACTTTTTATATCCATATTCTTGCTAATAGCAATGTTACAAGGTGGATATGCTGCAGAAAAGAATGACTATAAGAATCCGACAGGTAAGGAATTTCCTATATTGGCATGGTTTTCTATCATAGGGGATGACAATTTGACCCCCGAACGTTATAAAGAACTTCGTAATGCCGGGTTTAATATTTCGTTTTCGCATTTCGCGACAGCCGAAGACGTTGCAAAAGGTTTGAAAGCATGCCGAAATACAGGTGTAAAGCTCATGGTGACTTGCAGCGAGCTCGAAAAGAATACGGAGGAAACAGTAAATCGTTTTAAAAACGATAAGATGGTTGCAGGTTGGTTTCTTCGCGATGAACCCGTTGCTTCAGGCTTTTCAGAATTGCGTGCATTCCGAGATCGTGTATATAAAGCCGACCCTAACCATATCGTTTATCTGAATTTGCTGCCAAGTATTGTATCACCTAAAGATTTAGGTACAAAAACCTATGAAGAATATGTGCAAAGGTTCGTAGACGAGGTTAACTTGTCACAAATTTCTTATGACTTCTATCCTGTTATCCAGGAAGGCGAGAAAGTGATTCTTCGCCCCCAGTTTTATGATAATTTAGAGAATGTACGACGTGTCGGGTTGCGTGCGGGACAGCCTTTTTGGGCATTCTGCTTGTCGACAGCTCATGACCCTTATCCCATACCTACCGATACGCATTTGCGCATTGAGGCTTTCAGTGCACTTGCTTATGGAGCGCAATGCATCCAATATTTTACTTATTGGACACCAGGAACTACCGTTTGGAATTTTCACAATGCCCCGATTGATGAAAATGGCAGACGTACTCATGTTTATTATATGGTTAAGAATTTAAATCGCGAGATACAAAATTTGGCGTGGGTGTTTCTCGGTGCGAAGTCCTTAGATGTAAGTCATACAGGTGAGAATATTCCTGAGGGAACGAAGAGGCTTACTGTTTTGCCCTCCAAAGTACATAGTGTTGAGGCTGATGGTCAAGGCGTACTGGTCTCACACTTCGTCAATGGCAGGAACCATTTTTTGATGATACTCAACCGTGACATTGATCAAGCGCAAAATGTGACTGTTAGAATGGATAAGGGGCTAAAGCGTGTGCTCCCAACGGGGAAAACAGCCAAGCTCCCATCCGGTGGAATACAGACGGTAAATCTTACAGCCGGGAATTATGTACTTTATCAGTGGAAATAGGATAGGGCATTTTAAGTTCAAGTAATGATGGCGTTTTACGTTTGGCTGGGTATAGCACTATTACTTTTTATCTTGGAGATAATTACATCTTCAACTTTTGCGCTGCTGTGTTTTGCTGTAGGCTCAATCGTGGCGGCTCTAATTGGTTTGCTTGGATCCAATGAGATATGGCAGGTAGTAGGTTTTACCATAACATCTCTTTTGCTTTTCGTCTGCATACGTCCTATGTTACTCAGCCGGTTGGACAAACGCAGCCAATCGCGTCCCAAAACCAATGCTGAGGCTCTTATTGGCCGTATAGCTAAAGTTGTGGAACCGATTGATGGACACAGTCCGGGGCGAATAATTGTAGATGGCGACAATTGGCAGGCAGTCTCGTCTGATAATCAGCCTGTCAAGATGGGCGAGGAAGTTGTCATCGAAAGTATAGATAGCATCATTCTTACCGTAAAGCGCATAGGTGAAACCTCGTCCGACAAATTACAATAGATTAATACTAAAACTATAAATCATGAGCGCACTTACTATTTTAGGCATCCTTGTATTAGCTGTCATTGTGCTAATTTCTAAAGGAATCAAGATTGTTCCTCAATCTGAGACGGAAGTGATTGAGCGTTTAGGACGCTATGACCGGACTTTGGCTTCAGGGCTTAACATTATTCTTCCTTTTATTGACCGTTCACGCGAGATATGTACTCGCATTTCCTACCAGGCGGCTAATGGTAAAACATATGCCATCATCAAAAATACCCGTAAGATTGACCTCAGGGAACAAGTCTACGATTTTCCAAAGCAAAGTGTCATCACAAAGGATAATGTAGTAACAGAAATCAACGCATTGCTTTATTTCCAGATTATGGATCCGGTAAAGGCTGTATATGAGATAGATAATCTTCCCAATGCCATTGAAAAACTGACGCAGACCACACTGCGTAATGTTGTCGGTGAATTGGAATTGGATGAAAGTCTTACGTCGCGCGACATTATTAATTCGAAATTACGGACTGTATTGGACGAAGCCACCAACAAGTGGGGTGTCAAAGTCAACCGCGTAGAACTTCAGGATATTACGCCTCCCGATTCCGTTCGTGATGCCATGGAACAGCAGATGCAGGCCGAACGTTCGCGTCGGGCCGAGATACTGAGGGCAGAGGGTGAGAAGCAATCGGCAATACTACAGTCGGAGGGCGAAAAGCAAAGCCTCATCAATCAAGCTGAAGCTCAAAAACAATCTCAAATACTCAAGGCTCAAGGCGAAGCCGAAGCCAAGATTCTGCAAGCCAACGCCGAAGCAAAAGCTATAGAGCTTGTTTCTGAAGCGGTGAAAGCCAGCCAGACGGATCCGGCTGCATATTTGCTTGCAACGAAGTATATCGCTACTTTAAAGGAAATGGTAAGTGGCAAAGATGGCAAGACTGTTTACATTCCTTACGAGGCTACCGGTGTATTGGGAAGCCTTGGCGGTATCAAGGAAATATTCAAGAAGTAATTTATGAGCGCATTC
This sequence comes from Prevotellaceae bacterium UBA6417, assembly GCA_002439755.1. Lineage (GTDB taxonomy): Bacteria > Bacteroidota > Bacteroidia > Bacteroidales > Bacteroidaceae > UBA6382. The sequence continues at coordinate 10,616 of DJPH01000011.1, forward strand.
GATCCAAAAATCGTTGCATTTTATCTTCCGCAATATCATCCTTTCAAAGAAAACAATGAATGGTGGGGTGAAGGCTTTACCGAGTGGACAAATGTGGGGCGGGCCAAACCTCTTTTTAAAGGTCATTATCAGCCAAAAGTTCCTGCAGATTTAGGTTACTACGATTTGCGTTTGCCTCAAGTCAGAGAGCAACAGGCTGCTCTTGCTAAGGAAGCCGGCATTTATGGCTTTTGCTATTGGCACTATTGGTTTGGCAACGGCAAGCAACTGATGAATGAAATCATTGATGAAGTAATTGCAACAAAAGAACCTGACTTCCCTTTTTGCTTAGGCTGGGCCAATGAATCTTGGAAATCCAAACTTTGGGATAAAGATGCGAAGAAAGACAAGCTCCTCATCGAGCAATCCTATTTTGGAGTGAAAGATTATGAGATGCATTTCTCTTATGCGTTGAAAGCTTTCAAGGATCCCAGATATATTACCATCGGAAAAGAAAGAAGACCGTTGTTCATCATACACAGCCCGGATCTTCTTCCGTCTGATTTCATTCCCTGTTGGAACAAATTGGCAAAGGAAGCCGGAATTGCCGACATATTTTTTGTTGCAATTATCATGGGAGGGAAAAATACATCTGTTTACAAGCAAAAAGGCTTTAACTATTTCTGTACAGAGCGTTGGGGCAATGCGTATCTTGATTGCAGTCTGTTTCAAAAGATCCTTATACGTATTTCATCGAAATTAAAGCATGTGAGGGTTGCAATCCCCTACAAATATGCCGTCAGGCATTTTATCAATGAGCAAGAAGACTCGAAAGAGAACTTTTTCCCTTCGCTGATTCCCAATTGGGATCATTCTCCACGCAGCAAGAACCGGGCGGCCATCTTCACGGGATCGACGCCAGAGCTTTTCAAACGATATGCAAAAGAAGTCCTACGTATAGTCAAGCGCAAAAATAACCAGCTTGTGTTTTTAAAATCTTGGAATGAGTGGGGAGAAGGTAATTACATGGAGCCAGATTTGAAGTTTCACAAAGGATATATTCAAGCGTTAGCACAGGCAATTAAAGAAGTCAAGGCCGAAGGCGATTGATGCGTGTTGGCTATCGATTGACTCTTTTTGTCCATATAATTGGTCAAAACCTCCATGGCAATGAAACTTTTCAGAACCAGTGGAGTCTTATAAGAAACAAAAAACACAAAGCCATGAAAAAGTCGCATTACATCTACACTTTGTTCATCTTGCTTTTGGTCGGAACGAATTCAATCAAGGCCGATTGGATTGAGCCTGCGCGCTATCAGCAAATGCTGGGTAGCGGAATTGATGTTGATTGGTGGACAGATGCCAACGAATATGCTTCGCAAGACTGGGACAATGCCGTTTCAGACTTCCGTGAGGCCGGTATACAGCATGTGCGCATCGCGCTTTCCAAGGAATATATGTCGCCTGACGATTTGATGCTTCTTGACCGACAGGTAGACCTTTGTGTCCGCAACGGTATTACGCCTATTATTGCCTATCAACCTGACTTTTCAGGCAGGTTCACGCCCTCTCGCAGAGCGCGTGTTGCGCGCTGGTGGCGCAATATGGCTGAACATTACCGCGGCTATACAGCACGCCTGTCGTTCGAGATTCTTCTTGAACCCAATAGTACAATGTTTGCCACGTATGATGAGCTTAATGGCTTTTATGACGATTGCGTTTCGGCCATCCGCATCAGCAATCCTTATCGCATTGTGTTTATAGCTCCCGCCTGCAACAGCGATCCCATGTATCTGCAATATCTTCGCATCCCATCGCGCGCCAACGGCTATCTGATGGCCGAATGGCACTTCCTTTCGCGCGGCAAGTATCGTGCTTTTTGGCATCGTTGGAATACGCGGCGTGCTTATGAGCAACGTTGGTTGAATGCGCGTATTGAGACCGCATTGGCGTGGCAACGTCGAACAGGCATTTATACGTGGGTCGGTGGTTGGTCGCCGGGTCTTTATGTCGGAAGAAACTATGCGGCCGCCCCCGAGTCTCTTACCGAATTCCTCTGCACGGCGTTATTGCGAGCCGGTCTGCCCTATGCCGTGCGCGATGTCCATCATTTTTATAATTATCGTACTCGGGCATGGAACGAGGCTGCCCACCGTCCCATGCGCCACTTCTTTCCTCACGGAGGCTTTGCACATCGTGGAGCGCCCGTTGCTCCACCTTCTCCCCGTAATGGGTTCAGCATTGGCGGAAAACGCTTTGATAGTGCTTCTGGTCCGTCAATGCGTCCTGCAGGCATACGCGATGGCCGCCGCGACAATCGCTCTGCTCTTAACGAGAAAGGCTTTCGCATAGAGAATCCCTATGGTGGGCATCCTGGAAGAAATGGCGCTATCCGTTTCGGGGGTAATGGGCGTTCGGAGAACAAAGAACGTTATTCGCAGATGCCCGACAGAAACCAAAATAGCCGCCGCAACGATTATAAGAACAGCGGCAGACCGGATCGAAAGGATTTCTCTCGTCCCGGGCTGCAAAACGGTTCTGCAACGCGGACTTCCCGGCCACAGTCAGTGCAGCCGGCAAATAGTCGTTTCGGTCCTGCTGGCAAACAACCGTCTTCGGCAGGTAACATTGTCTCAAAATCGGGTAAGCCCGCTGCTCCGGCCGAAACGCCGAAACGTTCCGAACGCAAGGGCGGAGGCGGTTTCTCACGAGGAAATAACCGCTAAAATGTATGAGGCGCTTTTTGCGTTAATAATAACGAGGCTCGCTTTCAATATTAATCGTTGAAAATGAGCCTCGTTTTGTTGTTCGGATTACTGTATAGTGTGTCAATGCTTATTCGCTGCTTTCTCGTTCAAAATTGCAGCCTTCCCGTTCCTATTTGCTCCCCTCCTTTTCGTTTTTCACCCTGAGGTTTAGTCGTTGAGGCGTTCTATTTCTTCTTCATTACACTATTGACTACGCGGACGGTGCTGACTAATTTCCCTGTTGAAGTGCAGATATCGACATTCCATACGTGGCTGCTTCGTCCGGCATGTACTATGGTGGCAACGGCACGGACCGTATCCCCTTCGTGAGCCGAAGCTACATGATTGCCGCTGACCTGCATGCCAACGACAACCTCATCGGGTTTTGCCACGATCATTGAACCCAGGCCGGCAACGGTTTCGGCCAAGGCCAGAGCGGCACCCCCATGAAGTATGCCGAAAGGCTGGCGTGTATGATGGTTAACCGGCATCGTGGCCTCGATTCTTGTGGGCGACGCATAGGTGTAGCAAATGCCCAAGGCTCCCATTAGTGTGGATGCGGCCTGGCGGTTCAGCTCGTCAAGAGGTACGGCTGATTGCTTTAATTTTGAAATGATCATTGCTTCCAGAGCTTGTGCCACACCGTCCTCGTCGCAAGTGGCCGTGGTCCTGTCAGCGCAGGCTTGTACAGATTCGCGCGCGTTACCCATGGCGATTCCTAAACCGCACATCTGCAGAATTCCTACATCGCGCACACCGTCGCCAAAAGCGACCGCTTGGCTTACATCAAGTTTCAAGTGCTCCAGCAATACACTCAAGGCTCCGCTTTTGTCGACCCCGTAAGGCAGTATTTCCAGAAAGTAGTCTTCCGAACGGTGCGATTCAACCGTGCCGTTCAACTTGCGCTTCCAAAGCTGGTTAAGAGTAGAAAGTGCCGGTTCATCATCACTTACCAGAACAATCTTGTAAGGACAGAAATCCAGCGCGATTGAAAAGTCAGGTTCGTAGACAATCTCCATATCATTGAGTGCCGCTTCTTCACGGATGTGTTCATTGTCGGGTGTGTCGGTGATTATGCGGTTTTCCGTATAGGTGAATATTGGAAAGTTGTTTTTTAAAGCTTTCTTTTCAAGATACGGAACAACTTCGGCATTGACCTTGCGCTCATACATCACTTCGCCCGAAGCTGCATCGATGATTTGGCTTCCGTTGTAGGCAATGACATATCCGCCGTAAAGCGGCATTTCAAGTTGTCTTACAATGTTTGTCAGTCCGTGTGGAGGGCGTCCAGAAGCCAAGACGATGCGGATTCCCATCTGTTGCACTTTCAGAAGAGTAGAAAGCGTGCGACGCGAAATTTCGTGTTTGGAATTTAGCAGCGTGCCGTCAACATCAAGCACCAATAGTTTATAATTCATAGAATACTCGTTTTGCAATTTCGGCTGAAAGTTACGTTTTCTTTTTGGAACAAGGCCGCAATCATCCATTAAAAACGTTTTTTGAGGGCAAAATGAACCGAATAAAGTATTATCTTTGCATGAAGAAGAAAACTACAGGTTATTATCATAGATGAAGAAACTCTACATAGAGACATACGGCTGCCAGATGAATGTGGCAGATAGTGAAACCGTGGCAAGCGTCATGAAGATGGCCGGCTATGATATATGTGAACAGGAATCTGAGGCTGATGCCATATTTCTTAATACATGTTCGGTCAGAGACAATGCGGAGCAAAAAATAATCAATCGCCTCAATGCGCTACATGCTGAGCGTGCAAAAGGGCACAATTTTATTATCGGAGTGTTGGGATGCATGGCGGAACGAACCAAGGAAAGCCTGTTGGAGCACCATCATGCAGATGTCGTGGCCGGTCCCGATGCCTATTTACGCCTGCCCGATCTTATTGCACAGGCTGAAAACGGCGGAAAAGCCATGGATGTGGAACTTTCGTTGACGGAAACATACAAAGATATAGTGCCCAGTAGGATCTGTGGCAACCGGATATCCGGTTTTGTCAGTATAACACGTGGATGCAACAATTTTTGCCATTACTGTATAGTTCCCTATACGCGCGGTCGTGAACGCAGTCGCGATGTTGAAAGTATCTTGAAAGAGGTGCGCGATTTGGAAAGCAAAAACTACAAAGAAGTTACATTGCTTGGACAGAATGTTAATTCTTACCGTTGGGAACAGAACGGGAAAGTGGTGGGCTTTCCCGAACTGCTGCGCATCGTAGCTGCTGCCGTTCCATCGATGCGTATTCGTTTCACGACATCTCACCCAAAGGATATGAGCGATGAAACACTTTATGCCATAGCCGAAATGCCGAATGTGTGCCACCATATTCATCTGCCCGTGCAAAGCGGAAGTAATGCCATCCTGCAGACAATGAATAGAAAATATACTCGTGAATGGTATCTTGACAGGGTGGCCGCTATTAGGCGCATCATTCCCGATTGTGGTTTAAGTACCGATATGTTTTGCGGATATTGCGGTGAAACCGAAGAAGACCACCTGCAATCGTTATCTCTCATGCGCGCCTGTGCTTTCGATTCCGCTTTTCTGTTTAAGTACAGCCAAAGGCCGGGAACATATGCTACCCGCCATTTTGCTGATGATGTTCCCGAAGAGACAAAAGTGAGACGCCTGGAAGAAATGATAGCCTTGCAAAACCGATTGAGTGCAGAAAGCAATAGTAAAGATATAGGTAAAACGTTCGATGTACTCGTAGAAGGTCGCAGCAAACGTTCGGCAGAGCAATTATTCGGTCGAACAGGACAGAATAAGGTGGTAATATTCGATAAAGGGATGCATCGTGCCGGCGAAACTGTGCGAGTAAGAATCACCGAATCTTCTTCAGCCACATTGAAAGGGATTTGTCTGTAGTTGATTCCCGGCAAACAACTTTAATATGAAGATTAAGATAACTCTGATAGGGATAGTATTATGAAAAGATTTTCACAACCGGCAAACATCTTGCTGCCTACATTGGGCATGGCAATTCTACCTCAGGCCATCGCGGCGCGAACAGCTGAAGCAGCACAACGCTGCAATATCGTTTATATTATGACCGATGATCATACGGCGCAGATGATGAGTTGTTATGACAAGACAAACATTGAAACTCCCAATCTCGACCGTATAGCCAACGATGGCGTGAAGTTTGTAAACAGCTACGTAGCCAACTCGTTGTCGGGACCGAGCCGAGCCTGCATGTTGACAGGCAAGCACAGTCATAAGAATGGCTTTACGAACAATGAACATAGTGTTTTCGACGGTAGCCAGCAGACAATGCCAAAGCTTTTGCAGAAAGCCGGATATCAAACAGCAATAATCGGCAAGTGGCATCTCATAAGCAAGCCTACAGGCTTTGATTATTGGAAGATATTGCCGGGACAAGGTGATTATTACAATCCCGATTTTTATACAATGGATGGGAGGACCGTCCGTGAGCATGGTTATGTGACCAATGTGATTACGGATATGAGTATAGATTGGATGGAGAGTAAACGCGACAAGGCTCGTCCCTTCGCGCTTTTCGTCCATCATAAGGCTTGCCATCGCGATTGGTTGTCTGAAATCAAGTATTTGAATGAATATGAAGATCGCACGTTTCCTTTGCCTTCGACGTTCTATGATACCTATGAGGGGCGTCCCGCAGCAGCAGCTCAAGAAATGCACATACTGAAAGATATGGATCCGATATATGATTTGCACCTATATATTCCAGGTGTGAAATCCGGTCTTTCAGGGGTCTATTTGAATAATCTGGGGCGTATGGATATGCCAGACAAAATAGCTTGGGACAAATTCTATGCACCGCTGTCGCAAGACTTCTATTCGCGAAACTTGAAAGGCCGCGAATTGGCCGAATATAAATTCCAACGATATATGCGTGAATATGCAAAAGTTGTAAAAAGCCTGGATGACAATGTGGGACGTCTGCTTGATTATCTGAAACAAAGCGGCCTTTTGGAAAACACTTTGGTGGTTTATACTTCCGATCAGGGCTTTTATATGGGCGAACACGGGTGGTTTGACAAGCGCTTTATGTATGAAGAATCATTAAGTACACCGCTTGTGATGTTGCCGCCAAAGGGCTTCAAGGCGCGCGGTGAAATTACGGAAATGGTACAGAATATAGATTATGCACCGACTTTTTTAGATTTGGCAGGAGCTCCGATTCCTAACGATATTCAAGGTGTTTCACTACTTCCGCTATTGCGCGGAGAGCATCCGAAGAAATGGCGTAAATCAGTCTATTATCATTATTATGAATATCCTGCCGAACATGCCGTAAAACGTCATTACGGAGTACGTGACAAACGATATAAATTGATTCACTTCTACAATGATATCGATCAGTGGGAACTTTATGATTTGCAAAATGACCCACATGAGTTGAATAACATTTATGGCCGGCCGGGTACAGAAAAGCTTACTCGCCGAATGCAGAAAGAGTTGGATAACCTGCAAATCCAATACGAAGATCCGATACGAGAAAAGTATCCTAACAATTCTAATTAGAGGGACTGAGATTGGATTTCATCTTAAGACGGCCTTCCGCAAATTATGTATATCGAATAGACCGAATATAGTTGCGGTAAATGTCTCTACCGTTATTGTTTTAGTACTAACTTTGCACTGTGGTATTAAAACATAAAAATATGAGGAAGAGATTTTTTACGGCGGCAATGTCACTTATGTTGGCATTGACTGGGCATGCACAGATTCCTGGAGATATCACGGAAAAGGATATTGAGCGTGCCAATGAACTTGTTTCAAAAATGACGCTTGACGAGAAAATTTCGCTTATAAGTGGAAATGAAGACGGCATGTCACTGCGCCCTGTAAAGCGTTTGGGAATACCCGCGCTTCAAATGCACGACGGCCCGCAAGGAATAGGGCAAGGCATAAAGGGGCTGTTTTTCCCATGCGGGATGCTCACTGCTGCCACGTGGGACAGGAGCATGGCAAGACTCGTAGGCGAAAGCCTTGCAACCGACTTCAAAGACCACAACACAGATGTTATTCTCGGTCCCGGAGTGAACGTTTACCGTGCCACACTTTGCGGACGCAATTTTGAATACTTCGGTGAAGACCCGTATCTTGCAAGCGAGACAGCGAAGCAATATATATTGGGCGTGCAGTCAAAAGGGGTTATAGCCACTATAAAGCATTTTGCTGCCAACAACATGGAGTGGGGGCGCACGTTCGTGAATTCGAACGTTGACTTGCGTACGTTGAACGAAATTTATCTTGCCACGTTCCGTAAGGCAGTAAAGGAGGCGAAAGTCGGGGCTGTGATGGACAGCTACAACCTGCTCTACGGGCTCCACACGACAGAGAGCCGTTATCTCAATATTGATTTGCTGAGAAAGAAATGGGGGTTCAAAGGCATAGTGATGAGCGATTGGGGAGCGGTGCACTCTACTGTTGCAACGGCAAATGGCGGGCTTGACATCGAAATGCCCAGCTCGCAATATTGGAAGCCGGAACTCATCAAAGAAGCTCTTTCAAAAGGCCTTGTGTCGGAGGCAACAATAAACGAGAAAGTGCAACACATACTTCAAACGATGAGTGCGTTCGGAATTCTTGACAAGAAAGAGGACAAGAAAACCGAACCTTATGAAAAACCTGAATTGAAAGCTGCCGCATTGAAAATCGCTGAAAGCGGAATAACCCTGCTTAAAAACGATAACAATGTGTTACCTATAGGGAGACAGAAGTTTGCCGTTATCGGTCCCAATGCAGACAAAATAGCCCGCGGTGGCGGTAGCGGTCAAGTGAACTTTTATTCTGCCGTAACACCGTGGGACGGAATCAGAAACGTTTTCGGCAAACAGGCGTCATTCATTTCCGATGAAAAATATATGACTCCAATAAAAGGGGCGTTTTTTACCGATACTTCTTTGAGCCGCCCCGGCCTGAAAGCAGAATACTTTAGCAACAAAAACTTTGAAGGTATACCGTTGTTTACAAGGACGGAGGAAAGTCCGGCAATTTCAAACAGCACAAAAAATCCCGAAGGTATACCAAACGAAAACTTCTCAATACGCTGGAGCGGAGTGCTTAAGGCTCCAAGTACAGGAACAATAATATTCCAGTTTAAAGGTGATGACGGCTACCGCATGACTGTTGACGGAAATATTTTGTGCAACGAATGGAGAGATCAAGCAGCAAGAAAATCATCATGTACACTTAAAACGGAAGCCGGAAAGACTTATAACATTACGATAGAATACTACCAGGGCGCATCTGATCGGCAGTTTGATTTTACCATGTACGAGTATGACTTTGGCAGACTTGACGCACAACTCAAAAACTTCAGTACGGCAGTGATAGTGGTTGGGTATGACACAGACACAGAAGGTGAAGGCTTCGACAGGACTTTTGACCTTCCCAACCCACAAAACGAACTCATTTCCCATATTGCATCCGAAGTTAAGAATGTTATCGTTGTGGCAAATTCGGGCGGAGGTTTCAATTTTATGCCATGGATAGATAACGTGAAAGGTGTTGTTATGGCTTGGTATCCCGGACAAGAGGGCGGTACAGCCATTGCGAACATTCTGAAAGGAACAGTGAATCCAAGCGGAAAACTTCCCATGTCAATAGAAAAGCGATGGGAGGATAATCCCGCACACGACAACTTCTTTGCCCCCGACGGTTCGAAGGAAATCACATATAAAGAGGGGCTTTTCTATGGGTATAGGGGATATGACGTGCAGAACAAAAGCCCGCTGTTTCCGTTTGGCTTCGGGCTGAGCTACACAACTTTTTCGTATTCAGGCATAAAAGCCAGCCCACTTGGCAAAAACCGCCTGCGTGTTACATTCAGTATTACCAACACAGGACGCAGAGCGGGTGCTGAAGTGGCGCAACTGTATGTTAGTCCATTAAAATCCAAAGTGGTGAGACCGGTTAAGGAATTGAAGGGCTACGAAAAAGTTTACCTTGAAAAAGGAGAGTCTAAAACTGTTGAAATAGAACTAAACGAAGACGCGTTCTCTTATTACGACATAACGTCCGAAGATTTTGTTCCGGACAACGGTAGTTTCAGAATAATGGTAGGGTCGTCATCTGATAATCTGCCTCTGCAGACAGATGTGAACTTTTAGTCTTTTGGACGTTCAAGTTCATTGCAGTTACCCTATACTTACGGCAGGAATCAGATTTTAGGATAATGCATAAACAAACGTTAGTCTGAATCATAAGGGAGCATTCCCTGACGAATCCATTCCATGACATCGGCTGGTGCTTCATCGTGCATCAGCCGATGCTTCATATAATCCATATATGGAGCGACATGTTTATAGAAACGTTTATATCCTTCGCATAGGAAATTCAAACCGGGCTCACCGTCCCGTGTAAGTGCAAAACGGTTTTTAGGACACTCTCCATGGCATGCAAAGAGAAAATCACAATTGCGGCATTGGGAAGGTAAAAGTTTGTTCTTGTTTTGCCCGAACTGCATTTGACGTTGGCTGTACATCATTTCAGTCAACGTCTGTTGCCTAATATTGCCGAGTTTGTATTCTGGAAAGACAAAATGGTCGCAGCTGTAAACGTCACCGTTGAATTCTATAACTCCTGCGTGTCCGCAAGTTTCAGCCATGGAACAAATGCCTGGAGTCATATTCATCCAATTGGCTAATGTGGCGTCAAATAGCTGAATAAAAATTTTGCCTACGTCATTTTTTACCCATTCGTCAAACAAGGTGCAAAGAAATTCGCCCCATTGTGCGGGCTGAACCGAAAATTCGGTCAATTCCATTGGGCTCTTTTCAAAGGGTGCCGCCAGACGGCAACCGTTTTTGTGGGGCGAAAGTCGTTCTACAATTGGTGTGAATTGTATGTAATGACAGCCTATTTCTTTGAAGAAAGAATAGAAGTCCAACGGATAGTCGGAATTATAATCGTTTATTACTGCTAATGCATTCCATTCTACTCCGAAACGGTTTAGCAGGCGTATGCCATTCATTACTTGCCTGAATGATGGCAAACCGGATTTGGAACGCCGGTATTCGTCGTGGAATTCCTGTGACCCATCAATGGAAACACCTACCAGCCATCCGTTGTCCTTGAAGAAACGGCACCAGTCTTCTGTCAATAACGTGCCGTTGGTCTGGATGGCATTGTCTATTCTTCGGCCATTGGCGTAACGATGCTGCAGCTTAACGGCCTTTTTATAAAAGGACAGTGGCCGCATCAGTGCTTCTCCGCCGTGCCACGTAAATAATACTTGTGGCAAGGTCTGCATTTCGATGTATTGCTTTATAAACTCTTCCAGCAAGTCGTCGCTCATTATGTGGTTCTTGCTGTGTGGGTACAGGTGCGATTTCTCTGTATAATAGCAGTATGAGCAAGCCAGATTGCACAGTGAGCCTACTGGCTTGGCCATCATGTATGCAGGTTTGGCAAAGGGTGAGATTGTGGCGCCTCTCATGTTTATTGTTTACAGCGGATAACTATATAGCGACATTTTATACACGCCCGAGTATTTAAAGCGATTTTGCCATTCCGGCAGATGCATTCGCTGTGACGATACGTCTGTATATGGTGCAGGTATGTCAAAGCCGAAGCTCTTATAAGGCGCATTCGGCATTCTCCCACGCAGGTAAAGCATCGAATGGTGTGCGGTCTGGTCTCCGTTTAGGATAACTTTTGTATGCCATTTGCTTCCTTTCCATTCAATTTCTTCTGCAAAACCTATGCGGCATTCCATTCCGGTTTTGATGGCTTTGGGCTTAATGAAACAGCCTACGCCTGCCACGAGAAATTGGTCTTTGCCTGTTTGGATGATAAGGCCGTGTGCATTCTTTTCCCCTTTTATGTAATGGACTTCAAGCCGGTAATCGCCCATGGTAAATTGTACCGTATCTTTAGTCGTATCGTTGGCTTGCCTGACGAAACCATGCATGTTTCCTTTTCCTTGGTTTTCGGATATTACGGGCAACAGTTCTGAAAGAGTCTGGTATTCCCCTAACAGGTAGGGGGCGTTATAGGTGTCTTCAATTGCAAAAGGTGCGAAGCACATGGCGTTGTGCTCGGCAAAAGCGTAATAGGCCGGTCCCATTGTACGGCTTGTTTCAGGTATAAACAGAGGATTGTCAAAGCGGTGATACTGTTGGCAAATATTCCTGAAGTCGGGATTATAAATATCCGGTGAAAGCCAATCCAATGATGGAGCTGCCGCCTTATAAATGTCTATGACTTTTGATTGCGGTCCTCCGCATGGTGACCATCGGCCGGGCTTTTCGTCATCACTGGATGCCAACCAACAATTGGTATACATGGGAAGTGCGTAGATTTCCTTACCGGCTTTGGCAATCTCTTCAAGATATTCGGCGTAGGCATAACTCATCAAGAACTGTCGTGCATCGAAATTGTCTCCAAAAAGTTGCAACCATGTACCACGTTTTCTGTATCCGTTTTCTGCCCACCGTTGAAGCAGGCGCTTTCCCAAAACTTTTTTATGTTTTTGCAGATATGAGATAAGTTTTTGTGGCACATCGCTGTTAAGAGCCTGTAAGGCTTCTTTCCCGTGATCCATATCCATAAATACGCCAACTTCGTTTTCTACTTGTACAACAGAAATCAGTTTATGTGTATCAGTCTTTTTAATGTGCCTCATGAGCTGTGCAAATGCTCGTGCATCGGCTTTGCATGCTTCTTTGCAAAAGGGTGAAATCATAGAAGAACTGGTTCCGTCTGGCTGTTTGGCGTGAAAATATTTTCTTGTGTTTTGCTTGACCCACATAGGCACATATGATGATTCTCCGTTTTTCCATGAACCAAACCATGCCAAAACAATGCGCATTTCATATTTTACGGCCAATTGAATAGTGTAATCAATGACTGAATAGTCGAATCTGCCTTCTTCAGGCTCGAACTGTTCCCAACCCAAAGTTGTAATTACAGAATTGAGTTGCATGGCCTTGAGTGTTTTCATGGCTGCTTCTAACGACTCGCGGGTGGAAGATGTGGAATTGTGTAATTCACCGCATAATAGAAGATAAGGATTCCCATTGGCGAAGAGGCGTTGTGTGCCGTTAATCACCTTTAGTTCTGTCGGAGATTGGGCGACCAATGTCACAAGCACAGACAAACTTGCGATAAAGGATAATAGTCTTTTCATAATTCAAATATGGTTTATTATGGTGTGGCAAATGTACAATAAAATAATGGTTTTCCCTACTGATTGAATAAAAAGCTCTATTAGATAAGTTTTGGTGTTGATGGAGGGTTAAGAGTAATCATGGATGATTTCAAAATTCATCAATTCTTTTTTGTCGCAATGAGCTGCCACTTTTCAATGGAACATATAGATTGGTACATGCGGTGAGTTTGATTTCCTCGTCGGCCAGAAAGTCCTTATTGTTTGTAAGTTTTCCCTTGAGAATCTTTGCTGTTTGTTGCCCGAATGCTTGATGCTATTTTCGTTTTGCCATTGTAAATTGCAGTTTTGCGGCAATATTTTGTAAAACCAAGTCTTGATCCAATGTAACCAAGACTTGGTTGTAAGTAACCAGGACTTGGTTTTTATCGATCAAGACTTGGTTCTGCAATTTTTACGGATGTTTTTGCAACTTTCCCGCTCAAAGTGCCAAAAATGTATTGAGGTTTGCCATTTGTTTGGTGCGAATGCAGATGCATGTTCGAATGCTTTAGCCGCAATGGTGGATAAAGGTCCATCTGCAACCATGAATTAGCCTTGGCGTCTTTCTAATTTGCAGTTGATGCCGGAACATGCCGCGAGCATGCAGGTGAGAGCATATGGGCAAAACGAGAGCATTCTTTTCATTGTTTCTCCTATGGCTTGACTCATGAGGTGGATATGTCGTTTTTGGGTTACTGTTGTGTCAATTCATAGATTGGCGGGTTAAATAATCATAAATATAAGTCTAAAGGGCGTGTCTTCTGATCTTGGAATAATAAAAAGCAAAAGGCTATATTGTGATTCTCAATAAAAAAACGTAACTTTGCAGCCCAAAAGGCGAGTTGTACCCATATGGGTTGTGATAACTTGTGCCATATTGCTACGATAAAAAGAAGAATAAGAATATAATAAATTAAAGATTAAAGAAATGCCAACTATTTCACAGTTAGTTAGAAAGGGCAGAAAAGTACTTGTGGATAAGAGCAAGTCGCCGGCGTTGGATTCATGTCCTCAGCGTCGTGGTGTGTGCGTTCGCGTCTATACGACAACGCCTAAAAAGCCTAATTCTGCCATGCGTAAGGTGGCGCGTGTGCGTCTGACAAACTCTAAGGAGGTGAACTCCTATATTCCTGGTGAAGGGCACAACCTGCAGGAGCACTCGATTGTGCTGGTTCGCGGTGGTCGTGTAAAGGATCTGCCGGGTGTTCGTTATCATATCGTGCGTGGAACGCTTGATACTGCCGGTGTGGCTAACCGCACCCAGCGTCGCTCTAAATATGGCGCAAAACGCCCAAAGGCAGGTAAGAAGTAAGACATTAACAAAATGGGATAGCGGAAAGGTTGAGTAAAGCGCATGCTTGAAGAACGTAGATGCAGCCCGAACCGATAAAGAAATAAAATGAGAAAAGCAAAACCAAAGAAACGTCAGATTCTCCCGGATCCGAAGTTTAATGATCAGAAGGTTTCGAAGTTCGTAAATCATCTGATGTATGATGGGAAGAAAAACATTTCCTATGAAATTTTCTATGCCGCACTTGATGTTGTGGGCGAGAAAATGAAAAATGAAGAAAAACCAGCTCTTGATATTTGGAAAGAAGCTTTGGATAAGATAACGCCGCAAGTGGAAGTGAAGTCCCGCCGTATTGGTGGTGCAACATTTCAGGTTCCCACAGAAATCCGCCCTGACCGTAAAGAGTCGATATCAATGAAGAATATGATAATATTTGCTCGCAAGCGTGGCGGAAAGAGCATGGCTGAGAAATTGGCCGCAGAGATTATGGATGCCTATAATGAACAAGGTGGAGCGTTCAAGCGCAAAGAGGACTTGCACCGTATGGCTGAAGCCAACCGTGCGTTTGCTCATTTCAGATTTTAAACAATTAAGATAGAGAAGAAATGGCACAAGCTGATTTGCATTTGACGCGAAATATCGGTATCATGGCTCATATCGATGCCGGCAAGACTACAACTTCGGAACGTATATTGTTTTATACGGGAAAAACGCATAAAATAGGTGAAGTACATGACGGGGCTGCAACCATGGACTGGATGGTGCAGGAGCAGGAACGAGGCATAACTATCACGTCTGCTGCGACGACAACGTTCTGGAATTGGAACAAACATCAATATAAGATTAATTTGATTGACACTCCGGGGCACGTGGATTTTACGGCGGAAGTTGAGCGTTCTTTGCGTGTGCTGGATGGGGCAGTTGCGACTTATTGCGCCGTAGGCGGCGTGCAGCCTCAGTCTGAGACGGTATGGCGTCAAGCCGACAAATATAATGTTCCGCGTCTGGGTTATGTCAACAAAATGGACCGTTCGGGAGCAGACTATTTTGAGGTACTCAAGCAAATGAAGAGTGTCCTTAATGCCAATCCTTGCGCAATCAATATACCAATAGGCTCGGAAGAGAACTTTAAAGGTGTCGTTGACTTGATAAAAATGAAGGCAATTCTTTGGCATGACGAAACCATGGGCGCTGAATATGAGGTTGATGAAATACCTGCCGATTTGAAGGATGAGGCTGACGAGTGGCGTAATAAGCTGCTTGAACAAGTGGCGGATTTTGACGATGAGGTTATGGAAAAATTCTTTGATGACCCCTCTAAAATAACAGAAGAGGAAATAATACGTGCACTTCGTAAGGCAACTTTGGAGATGAAGTTGACACCTATGTGCTGTGGCTCTTCGTTTAAGAATAAGGGCGTGCAAACGCTGCTCGACTATGTGTGCGCTTTTCTGCCTTCACCATTGGATACTCCTAATGTGGTGGGAACAAATCCGAATACTGGTGAGGAAGAAGACCGTCGCCCTGATGTGAACGATCACACTTCTGCTCTTGCATTCAAGATTGCAACAGACCCATATGTAGGACGGTTGACATATGTCCGTGTTTATTCCGGTAAGTTGACGGCAGGCTCATATATATATAATGTGCGTTCAGGTAAGAAAGAGAGAATATCGCGAATGTTCCAGATGCACTCAAACCATCAGATGGCTGTTGAAACAATTTCGGCCGGAGATATTGGTGCCGTAGTGGGAATCAAAGATATTAGAACCGGTGACACATTGTGTGATGAAGAAGCTCCTATTGTTCTTGAATCTATGACGTTCCCTGATCCAGTGATCGGTATTGCCGTAGAGCCAAAGACCCAAAAAGATATGGATCGCCTGTCTTTGGGACTTGCCAAACTTGCAGAGGAGGATCCTACCTTTACAGTGAGAACAGACGAACAATCTGGCCAGACAATTATCTCTGGAATGGGCGAGCTTCACTTGGATATCATTCTTGACCGCCTGAAGAGGGAATTTAAGGTTGAATGCAATCAAGGTAAGCCTCAGGTTAATTATAAGGAGGCTATTACGAAGACCGTTAATCTGCGTGAGGTTTATAAGAAGCAAACGGGAGGACGCGGTAAGTTCGCCGATATTATAGTCAATGTAGGCCCGATTGATGAGGACTACAAAGAGGGCGGCTTGCAATTTATCAATTCGGTGACCGGAGGAAATATTCCCAAGGAATTTATTCCTTCTGTTCAGAAAGGCTTTGAAAGTGCAATGAAAAATGGTGTGCTTGGAGGCTATCCCATGGACAGCTTGAAAGTTGAATTGGTAGATGGTTCGTTCCATCCGGTTGACTCCGACCAATTATCATTTGAGGTTGCAGCTTTAAGTGCTTATAAGAACGCTTGCGCCAAGGCAGGTCCGGTCTTGCTTGAACCTATCATGCGTCTTGAAGTCATTACGCCTGAAGAAAGCATGGGCGATGTAATAGGTGACTTGAATAAACGCCGAGGACAAGTTGAAGGAATGGATACAAATCGCTCCGGAGCGCGTGTAATTAAAGCTTTGGTACCATTGGCTGAAATGTTTGGTTATGTAACAGCTTTGAGAACGATAACTTCAGGACGTGCTACCTCTTCAATGGAGTACGATCACCATGCACCCATGTCGTCCAACTTGGCGAAAGTGGTTCTTGAAGAAGTTAAGGGACGTACAGATTTAGTTTAAACATGAGAAGACGAGGTACGCTTAACGAATGACTCTTAAGCGTATCTTTTCTTCGTTAGAATTAGTAGATATAATAATGAGTCAAAAAATTAGAATCAAATTGAAGTCTTACGATCACACCTTGGTGGAAAAGTCTTCAGACAAAATCGTTAAGGCTGTAAAAGCAACAGGGGCAATTGTAAGCGGCCCTATTCCATTACCCACACATAAACGTATATATACAGTGAATCGTAGTACGTTTGTCAATAAGAAATCTCGCGAGCAGTTCGAATTATGCTCTTACAAAAGATTGATTGACATTTATAGTTCGACGGCGAAAACTGTAGATTCGCTGATGAAGCTTGAGCTTCCGTGCGGGGTAGAAGTTGAGATTAAAGTATAGAATTAATAAATAGTATCTGAAATGCCAGGATTAATAGGAAAAAAAATCGGAATGACATCCGTTTTCAGTGCCGAGGGCAAAAATGTGCCATGCACTGTTATTGAAGCTGGTCCTTGCGTAGTTACTCAGGTTAAGAGTGTTGAAAAGGATGGATATTCAGCAGTTCAGCTCGGATTTCAAGAGTTGAAAGAAAAGAATACTTCAAATCCCTTGAAGGGACACTTTAAAAAAGCTGGAACTACGCCGAAGAGGCACTTGGCCGAGTTCAAGGATTTTACTTCTGAATTAAATTTGGGAGATACCGTTACGGTGGACATATTCAAGGATATTGAATTTGTAGACGTGGTAGGTACTTCGAAAGGACACGGATTCCAAGGTGTAATGAAACGTCATGGTTTCGGTGGTGTTGGTCAGTCTACCCACGGTCAAGATGACCGTGCGCGCAAACCGGGTTCTATCGGTGCATGTTCATATCCGGCAAAAGTATTTAAAGGTATGCGCATGGGTGGCCAAATGGGCGGTGATCGTGTTACAACACAAAATCTGCGCGTGTTAAAAGTAATACCGGAGCATAACCTCATAATAGTGAAAGGCTCCGTAGCTGGTTGTAAAGGTTCAATTGTTTTAATTAAGGAGTAATGGAAGTTAGCGTATTAAATATTAAAGGTGCAGACACCGGTAGAAAGGTTACGTTGAACGATGCAATTTTCGCTATTGAGCCTAATGATCATGCCATTTATTTGGACGTGAAAAGGCATATGGCTGCGAAGCGTCAAGGCACAGCAAAAACCAAGGAAAGAAGCGAATTGAGTGGCTCTACAAGAAAACTCGGCCGTCAAAAAGGCGGTGGTGGTGCCCGTCGAGGTGATATAAATTCGCCATTGTTGGTAGGTGGAGCACGAGTCTTTGGACCAACCCCGCGTGATTATGATTTTAAGTTGAACAAAAAAGTCAAGCTATTAGCGCGTAGATCAGCCTTGTCTTATAAGGCAAAAGAAGGAGCTGTAATTGTAATAGAGGATTTTAATTTTGAAGCACCTAAGACAAAATCATTCGTTGAATTGGTTGAAAACTTGAAAGTGAGTGATAAAAAAGTTCTTTTGGTTTTGCCAAGTGTGGAGAAAAATGTATATTTGTCAGCTCGAAATCTCAAAAGAGCAAAAGTGATGACGGCAAGCCAACTAAATACTTACAGCGTTTTGGATGCGGGTGTTATGGTTGTTACGGAGAGCTCTTTGAGTAGCATTGATGCTATATTAATTAAATAACCGAAAAGATGGGCTATATAATAAAACCGTTGGTTACTGAAAAAATGAACGCACTCACAGATAAGCAGAACAATGTGTTCGGCTTTATAGTGCGTCCTGAAGCAAACAAATTGCAAATTAAGAAAGAAGTAGAGGAACGTTACAATGTTAATGTGAAATCTGTTCATACGCTCCGTTATGCTGGAAAAGCTAAAAGTCGCTACACAAAAAAAGGACTTGTTCGCGGACGCTCTAATGCTTTTAAGAAAGCCATCGTTGCTTTGGGAGAAGGCGAAACTATAGATTTTTATAGCAATATATAATAGAAATGGCAGTACGGAAATTTAGACCCACGACTCCGGGTCAAAGACACAAGATTATTGGTACATTTGAGGAAATTACTGCATCAGTACCAGAAAAATCTCTTGTTTATGGGAAGCATTCCACAGGAGGCCGCAACAACGTTGGTAAACGTACAATGCGTTATATGGGAGGCGGCCACAAGAGAAAATTCCGTTTTATCGATTTTAGAAGAGAGAAAGATGGAGTTCCAGCTGTAGTCAAATCAATCGAGTATGATCCTAATCGCTCCGCTCGTATCGCTTTGCTTTATTATGCAGATGGTGAAAAGCGTTATATAATCGCGCCTAATGGCCTTGAAGTGGGGAGCACATTATTGTCAGGTGCTGACGCTGCCCCAGAGGTTGGGAATTGCTTGCCGTTGCAGAATATCCCCGTAGGTACCGTTGTGCATAATATCGAGCTGCGTCCCGGTCAAGGTGCGCTTTTGGTTCGTTCAGCGGGTAACTTTGCTCAATTGACCTCTCGTGAAGGTCGTTATTGCGTCATAAAATTGCCGTCCGGTGAAACCAGACAAATCCTCAGTGCTTGTAAGGCAACTGTAGGTGTCGTTGGCAATTCAGATCATGCACTTGAAAGCTCCGGTAAGGCCGGACGTTCTCGTTGGCTCGGGCGCCGTCCTCATAATAGAGGTGTTGTAATGAACCCGGTAGATCACCCGATGGGAGGAGGTGAAGGCCGTCAGTCCGGTGGTCATCCACGTTCTCGTACAGGCTTATATGCTAAGGGCTTGAAGACAAGAAGACCAAAGAAGCAGTCTAACAAGTATATCATAGAGAGAAGTAACAAATAAACAAGCTAATTTAGAAGATTATGAGTCGTTCATTAAAAAAAGGTCCTTATATCGCTGTTTCGCTGGAAAAAAAGATTCTGGCTATGAATGAAAGCGGTAAAAAGAACGTCGTAAAGACTTGGGCTCGGGCTTCAATGATTTCTCCGGATTTTGTCGGTCATACGATTGCAGTCCATAATGGTAATAAATTCATACCTGTTTATGTTACTGAAAATATGGTTGGACATAAGTTGGGGGAATTTGCTCCTACAAGAAAGTTCGGTGGCCATGCTGGTAACAGGTAATGGGCATTAATGCGATAATTAAAAGAAAGAAATAAATGGGAAAAAGAAAAAGATTAGCGGCCAAAGAAAGAAAAGAAGCCCAGAAAACCCAGTATTTTGCATCTTTGCAGAATGTCCCCTCTTCACCACGTAAGATGCGCTATGTTGTGGACTTGATTCGTGGAATGGAAGTAGGTCGCGCTTTAGGAACACTGAGATTTTCAAAAAAAGCAGCCTCAGTTCCATTGGAAAAGTTGTTGCGCTCAGCTATAGCAAATTGGGAACAAAAGAATGATAGAAAAGCTGACGAGGGCGAATTATTCGTGACTAAGGCTTATGTTAATGAGGGTGTCACTTTAAAAAGAATGAGACCGGCACCTCAAGGTAGAGGTTATCGAATTCGCAAACGTTCAAATCATGTAACGTTGCATGTGGGTTCTTTAAATGATTAAAGTATAAGTATGGGACAAAAAATTAATCCGATTGCAAACCGGTTAGGCATTATCCGCGGTTGGGATTCTAATTGGTATGGCGGCAAGAATTTTGGCGATACACTTGTTGAAGATAATAAGATTCGTGAATATCTAAATGCTCGTCTTGCAAAAGCTAGTGTTTCCAAAATAGTTATTGAGCGAACGCTTAAACTTGTGACAATTACAATTTGTTCTTCTCGTCCGGGCGTAATTATCGGCAAGGGCGGTCAGGAAGTTGATAAGCTCAAGGAAGAGCTTAAGCAAATAACCGACAAGGATATTCAATTGAATATATTCGAGGTTAGAAAGCCTGAATTGGACGCACAAATTGTTGCTAAAAGTATTGCCCGTCAAATAGAAGGGCTTGTTGCGTACAGAAGAGCTATTAAAATGGCAATTTCAAATACAATGCGCATGGGGGCTGAGGGGATTAAAATACAAATCGCTGGTCGTCTCAATGGGGCTGAAATGGCTCGCAATGAGATGTATAAAGAGGGTAGAACTCCTTTGCATACTTTCCGTGCTGATATTGATTATTGCCAAACAGAGGCTTTGACAAAAGTTGGATTGTTGGGAATTAAAGTTTGGATTTGCCGTGGTGAAATTTATGGCAAGAAGGACTTAATGCCAAATTTTGCACAGCAGAATGATAAGAGTCGTGGATTTGGATCTAATAATCGCGGAAGAGGCGACAGGGACTCTAAGCCACGACGCAGAAGAAACAATAATCGATAAACGAGTTGAAAAATGTTACAACCAAAAAGAACTAAATACAGAAGGCCTCAAAAAGGTCGTAGCAAAGGAAATGCCCAGCGTGGAAATCAGTTGGCATTTGGTAGCTTCGGCATTAAGAGCCTCGAAACAGAATGGCTGAACAGTCGTCAGTTAGAAGCTGCGCGTGTAGCGGTTACAAGGTATATGCAGCGTGAAGGCCAAATTTGGATTCGTGTATTTCCCGATAAACCCATTACCAAAAAACCTGCTGATGTACGTATGGGTAAAGGTAAGGGTGATCCTGTTGGTTTTGTTGTTCCTGTTACGCCTGGTCGTATCCTTTTCGAGGTCGAAGGCGTATCTTACGATGTGGCAAAAGAAGCATTGCGCTTAGCGGCACAAAAGCTTCCTGTTACCACTAAATTTGTGGTTAGACGTGATTACGATAAAAATGCTTAATCTATGAAGATAGCAGAAATTAGACAGATTCCTACGAGTGAATTGCAAGAAAGACTTGCTACTGAAAAGTCAAATTATGAGCAGATGGTGCTTAATCATTCTGTGTCCCCTTTAACTGATTCTTCTAAGATTCAAAATGCACGTCGTGATATTGCACGTATGAAGACGGTGTTACGTCAAAGAGAACTCAATAAATAATTGACTTGTTCCAATGGAAGAAAGAAATTTAAGAAAAACAAGACAGGGTGTTGTAGTAAGCAACAAAATGGATAAAACTGTAGTTGTTGCTGCGATTTTCAAAGAAAAGCACCCGATATATGGTAAATTTGTTTCCAAAACAAAGAAATATCATGCTCATGACGAAAACAACGAATGTAATCCTGGAGATACTGTGCTTCTGATGGAAACTCGTCCTTTGAGCAAGACAAAGAGATGGAGAGTAGTAAAAATAGTTGAAAGAGCTAAGTAATCATGATACAAGCAGAAACAAGATTAACCGTAGCTGACAATAGCGGAGCTCGTGAAGCTCTTTGTATACGCGTTTTAGGTGGGACCAAAAGACGCTATGCCTCTGTAGGTGATATAATAGTTGTGTCAGTAAAGAATGTTATTCCCTCGAGTGATATAAAAAAAGGTGCAGTATCTAAGGCGCTAATCGTGAGGACAAAAAAAGAAATCCGTCGTGCCGATGGTTCTTATATTCGCTTTGATGATAATGCCTGTGTCCTTTTGACTGGAGCTAATGAATTGCGTGGAAGCCGTATTTTCGGTCCTGTTGCTCGCGAATTACGCGCTGTCAACATGAAAGTTGTTTCGTTAGCACCTGAAGTTCTATAATTTATTTTGTTTTAATCAATGAGTAAGTTACATATAAAAAAAGGTGACACAGTTTACGTGAATTCCGGAGAGAATAAGGGCTCAAAAGGCAAAGTCTTGAAGGTATTAGTTGATGAACAACGTGCCATTGTAGAAGGTGTTAATTTGGTTAGTAAAAGTTGCAAGCCTGATGCAAAACATCCGCAAGGCGGAATTATAAAGCAAGAAGCACCTATTCATATTTCTAATTTGAATGTAGTTGATCCTAAAACGGGTAAACCTACTCGCATAGGCCGGAGGTTGAACGATGACGGAGTGCTGGTTCGCTATTCAAAAAAATCAGGAGAGGAGATAAAGTAATGAATAATACTGCAGAACTTAAAAAAGAGTATTCTGAGAGGATAGCACCTACTTTGATGAAGAAGTTTAACTATTCATCTCCTATGCAGATACCCGTGTTGAAAAAGATAGTCATCAATCAAGGACTTGGTGCAGCAACTGCTGACAAAAAAATTGTTGATGTGGCAATTGCAGAACTGAGCGCAATTACAGGCCAGAAGGCTGTAGCTACAGTCTCCCGTAAAGATGTGGCTAATTTTAAGCTCAGAAAAAAGATGCCAATTGGAGCTCGTGTAACTCTTCGCAGAGAGAGAATGTATGAGTTCTTGGAAAAGTTAGTACGAGTAGCTTTGCCGCGTATACGAGACTTTAAGGGAATAGGTGGTAAATTCGATGGACGAGGTAATTATACATTAGGTATTGAGGAACAAATTATTTTTCCAGAAATCAATATTGATTCTATAGAGCGAATTCAAGGTATGAATATAACATTCGTTACTTCAGCGCTAACCGATGAAGAGGGCTTTGAACTTTTGAAAGAATTCGGCTTACCTTTTAAAGAAAACAGAAAATAAGAGATATGGCAAAAGAATCTATGAAGGCTCGGGAAGTTAAAAGGGCCAAGTTGGTTGCTAAGTATGCAGAGAGGCGTGCCGCTCTAAAGGAAATAGTAAACAAGTCAAATGATCCTGCAGAGGCATATGATGCAGCTCGTAAATTGCAGCAAATACCTAAGAATGCAAATCCTATTCGACTTCATAATAGGTGCAAAATAACAGGTCGCCCAAAAGGTTATATACGTCAATTTGGTCTTTCGCGTATCCAATTCCGTGAAATGGCTTCAAGTGGCTTGATTCCTGGCGTAAAAAAGGCAAGTTGGTAATTTTTTTAATATTGTCGGGTTTGCCCGATCAATTAAACATTAATCAATATGACAGATCCAATTTCAGATTATTTGACGCGAGTGCGTAACGCGATACAGGCAAAGCACCGTGTTGTGGAAGTCCCAGCGTCAAATTTAAAAAAGGATATTACGAAAATCCTTTTTGATAAGGGCTATATCTTGAATTTTAAATTCATAGATGATGGCCGTCAAGGAATAATTAAAATTGCATTGAAGTATGATGCAGTTAACAAAACAAGCGCAATAAAGTGCCTGCGGAGAATTTCAACTCCAGGTTTGCGTAAGTATACGGGGTATAAAGACATGCCTAGAGTTATAAATGGCTTAGGAATAGCAATAATTTCTACTTCTAAAGGTGTAATGACAGATAAGGAAGCTGCCGAATTGAAAATAGGCGGTGAAGTTCTGTGTTTTGTTTATTAGTAAAAGGAGGATTACAATAATGTCTAGAATAGGTAGATTGCCAATTAACATTCCTGCGGGTGTTTCTGTTTCACTTCAGGGCAATGTCGTGTCAGTTAAAGGACCGAAGGGTGAGTTGAGCCAGACTGTGCATCCTTCGATTTTAGTTGCGATAAAAGATAATGTCATAACATTTGAAGTTGATGAAAAGAACGATACTGTGAGTGAAAAGCAGAAACATGCGTTTCATGGTCTTTATCGAGCTTTAGTTCATAATATGGTAGTTGGAGTTTCAGAAGGTTACAAAAAGGAACTGGAATTAGTGGGAGTCGGTTATCGTGTTTCTAATGAAGGTAATTTGATAGAGTTCTCTCTTGGTTATACACATCCCATTTTTATTCAATTACCCAAAGAAATTTCAGTCATCACAAAGTCGGAGAGAAATAAGCGTCCATATATTTCGTTGGAATCTTGTGACAAGCAACTTTTAGGATTAGTCTGTGCAAAGATTCGTTCTTTCCGTATGCCGGAGCCATATAAAGGCAAGGGTATCTTATATGTAGGTGAAATTATTCGTCGTAAGTCCGGTAAGACGGCTGCTGCTAAGTAATCTTTAAAGTGTAAGATCATGACTAGTAAATTAGATAGAAGACAAAGGATTAAATATCGTGTTCGCAATAAGATTTCTGGAACAGCAGCGTGTCCTCGTATGAGTGTGTTCAGAAGCAACAAACAGATATATGTTCAAATCATAAATGATGAAGATGGAAAAACCATAGTCTCAGCTTCATCATTAGGTTTGGATAAGATGCCAAAACAAGAACAAGCAGAGAAAGTCGGTGAAATAATTGCTGAAGTTGCATTGAAAGCGGGCATTACTTGTGTTGTTTTTGATAGAAATGGTTATTTGTACCATGGAAGAATACAGGCATTGGCAAACGGTGCACGTAAGGGAGGACTTAAATTTTAATGATTATGGCAAACAGAATAAATGTAAACGCTGAAGAGCTCACAGACAAACTGGTTGCTCTTAATCGTGTAGTTAAAGTAACAAAGGGCGGTAGAACTTTTACTTTTGCTGCTATTGTCGTTGTAGGTGATGGCAATGGTGTCATTGGTTATGGCTTAGGAAAGGCTGGAGAAGTCTCTGCAGCTATTGCCAAAGGCGTAGAAATGGCAAAAAAGAATTTAGTAAAAGTGTCCTTGTTGAGAGGAACTATTCCTCACGAGCAAAATGCAAAATTTGGTGGTGCAGAGGTGCTACTGCGTCCTGCTGCTCCTGGTACAGGGCTGGTTGCTGGTGGTGCAATGCGTGCTGTGTTGGAGAGCGTGGGGGTAAAAGACGTCTTGGCAAAGTCGAAAGGCTCTTCTAATCCTCACAATTTGGTTAAAGCAACAGTCGCCGCATTATTAATGTTGCGTGATGCAAAAATGGTGGCTGAGAATCGAAATGTTAGTCTGGAAAAAGTTTTTAGAGGTTAGATTATGGCAGTTGTAAAGATAAAACAAATTAAGAGCCGCATAGGTGCTCCTAAGACACAGTGTTTAACTCTTAATGCCTTAGGACTGAGAAAACTCAATCAAGTTGTTGAGCATGAAGATTCTCCTTCATTGCGTGGCATGATAAAGAAAGTTCATCATTTAGTGACTATCGTCGAATAATCTAAATCGAATTATAATGAAATTGCATAACTTACAACCTGCTGTTGGTTCAACGCATGCACGACGTAGAATAGGCCGTGGTACCGGTTCTGGTTTGGGCGGAACTTCAACCCGTGGACATAAGGGCGCAAAGTCGCGTTCGGGTTACAAAAAGAAAATTGGATTTGAAGGAGGACAGATGCCATTGCAGCGTCGAGTTCCGAAATCAGGTTTCAAGAATATAAATCGTGTCGAATATAAAGCAATAAATCTTGGATTGCTTCAGACCTTGGCTGAAACAAAGAATTTGACGACAATAACAATAGATACTCTCGTAGAAGCTGGTTTTATTTCCAAGAAGCATATAGTTAAAATTTTAGGCGAAGGAAAGCTTTCAGCTAAATTAGATGTATCTGCAAATGCCTTTTCTAAATCAGCGAAAGAAGCTATTACTGCGTTAGGTGGCACTGTAACAATACTTTAAGATGAAAAAGTTCATTGAAACCTTAAAGAATATTTGGAGAATTGAGGATTTGAAGAAACGTCTTCTGATTACAGTCCTGTTTGTGGCAATATATCGTTTAGGATCATTCGTGGTTTTACCAGGAATTGATCCTGAACAACTGTCAAAATTGCATGAGCAGACAAGTACGGGTCTTATGTCACTTCTGAATATGTTTTCAGGTGGTGCGTTCTCCAATGCATCTATTTTTGCCTTGGGTATCATGCCCTATATTTCAGCTTCAATTGTAATGCAATTATTGGCTGTTGCTGTGCCGTATTTTCAAAAAATGCAGCGTGAAGGTGAAAGTGGACGGCGTAAGATAAATCAGTTGACTCGTTATTTAACAATCGGAATTCTTTTATTCCAAGCCCCGATGTATCTGATAAATTTGAAGGGGCAGGCTGCGATGGCTATTAATCCGTCATTGAATTGGGCCTGGTTTTTGGTGAGCTCAACTTTGATTCTTGCTGCGGGAAGTATGTTCATTCTTTGGTTAGGTGAACGTATTACTGATAAAGGTGTTGGTAATGGGATATCGTTGATCATAATGGTTGGCATTATTGCGCGGTTGCCACAAGCTTTGATACAAGAGGCTGTCACTGCGCTTACTTCGCCTGGTGCTGGAGGTCTGATCAAATTTTTATTTGAGATTATTGCATTGCTATTAGTTATCGCTGCTTCAATAGTATTGGTGCAGGCTACGCGAAAAATACCCGTTCAATATGCTAAGCGTGTTGTTAATAATCGCCAATATAATGGTGCGCGTCAGTATATTCCTGTAAAGTTATTCGCGGCCAATGTGATGCCAATTATTTTTGCACAGGCTTTGATGTTTATTCCGTTGACAATGGCAAGTTATGGATCGAAAGATGGAGGTGGCTATATATTGCATAGTTTCTTGGATGTAAATAGTTTGCTATATAATGTGGTATTTGTCATACTAGTTGTGGCTTTTACCTATTTTTATACGGCGATTACGCTGAACCCTGTCCAAATGTCGGAGGAACTTAAACGTAACAATGGCTTCATCCCCGGTATTAAACCAGGAAAGAATACTGCTGATTATTTGGATAATGTTATGTCACGTATAACATTGCCAGGTGCATTGTTTATTGCTTTTATTGCAATAATGCCTGCATTTGCCAAACTGTTTGGCATTAATCAGTCATTTGCCCAATTTTTCGGTGGAACATCATTGCTAATTTTGGTTGGTGTAGTTCTTGACACTTTGCAACAAATTGAGAGCTATCTCTTGGTGCGTCATTATGATGGCCTGTTAAATGCAGGCAGGACAAGAACACGAATCGGTGCCAATTGATAAGTAAGATGGTATATTTAAAGACTGAAGAGGAAATAGAGCTGTTACGTCAGGCGAATCTGCTTGTAAGCAAGACATTAGCAGAGGTTGCACGCTTGGTTAGGCCAGGTGTGACTACATCTCAAATAGATGAGTTAGCTGATACTTTTATTAGAGACCATGGCGCAGTTCCAACATTTAAGGGTTTTCCGAGTCCTTATTCCGATCCATTTCCTGCTTCGGTATGTACATCTGTCAATGAACAAGTAGTACATGGTATACCAACGAACACTCCTTTGTGTGAGGGTGATATTGTTTCTGTTGATTGTGGAACTCTTTTAAACGGTTTTAATGGAGATTCATGCTATACATTTTGTGTTGGAGATGTCTCGCATGAAAAGAAACAATTGCTTAAGACTACGAAGGAAAGTTTGTATTTAGCTATAAAAACAGCTATTGTTGGACATCGAATTGGTGATATAGGATATGCTGTTCAGTCGTATTGTGAGAGTGCAGGATATGGAGTAGTAAGAGAGCTTGTGGGTCATGGTATCGGACGTGAAATGCATGAAGATCCGATGGTTCCGAACTATGGAC
>DJPH01000011.1:38726-39368 GCA_002439755.1 Prevotellaceae bacterium UBA6417
TGGACATCGTGGCAATGGTATGTTGCTGAAAAATGGCTTATGCATAGCTATTGAGCCGATGATAACCATGGGTAATCGTGAAATCTCCCTGCTTGAAGATGGCTGGACTGTTGTAACTCGAGATGGGAAGCCCGCAGCACATTTTGAGCATACGATAGCCATTCATCATGGTAAGGCAGATATTATGTCGTCTTTTGATGAAATAGAAGAAGTTGAAGGAAAAATATATTAGTTGCTAATGTCCAAACAGTCTGCAATAGAACAGGATGGTGTTATCCTTGAAGCATTGTCAAATGCAATGTTTCGTGTTGAATTGGAAAATGGTCATATGATTACTGCCCATTTATCTGGTAAAATGCGTTTACACTACATAAGGATTCTTCCTGGTGATAAAGTGAAAGTTGAAATGAGTCCCTATGACTTATCTAAGGGTAGAATCGTGTTCAGATATAAATAATACATTAAATATGAAGACAAAGGTATCTATAAAGAAGCGTACTCCTGAGTGTAAAATTGTCCGTCGAAAGGGACGCTTGTTCGTAATTAATAAGAAGAACCCAAAGTATAAAATGCGTCAGGGTTAATAACTGCAAATAATTTAAGATTATATATGGCAATTAGAATTGTTGGTGTAGATTTGCC
>DJPH01000011.1:39431-39634 GCA_002439755.1 Prevotellaceae bacterium UBA6417
ATATATGGTATAGGTCGTAGTAGTGCCGCGAAGATATTGGATAAGGCCGGTATCAATCGTGACATAAAGGTTAAGGACTGGACTGATGACCAAACGGCTAAGATTCGTGAAGTTATTGCTGATGGATTTAAGGTTGAGGGCGATCTTCGTTCTGAGGTCCAAATGAATATTAAGCGACTAATGGATATTGGTTGCTATCGTGG
>DJPH01000011.1:39728-69532 GCA_002439755.1 Prevotellaceae bacterium UBA6417
AAGAAGACTGTTGCTAACAAGAAAAAAGCTACTAAATAAGAGGTGAATTATGGCAAAGAAAACAGTTTCAGCAAAGAAAAGAGTCGTAAAGATTGATGCATCTGGTCAGTTGCACGTGCATAGTTCCTTTAATAACATCATAGTATCTTTGACGAATGGTGAAGGCGAAGTAATTTCATGGTCATCTGCGGGCAAGATGGGCTTCCGTGGTTCTAAGAAAAATACTCCATATGCAGCTCAGATGGCTGCACAAGATTGTGCGAAAGTTGCTTTTGACTTAGGGCTTAGAAAGGTAAAGGCTTATGTCAAGGGACCAGGAAATGGGCGTGAGTCTGCAATTCGTGCCGTACATGGATCAGGTATCGAAGTAACGGAAATCATAGATGTGACTCCGTTGCCTCACAATGGTTGTCGTCCTCCCAAAAGAAGAAGAGTCTAATCAATCTGTTTAATCGATAAATACTTAAATATGGCTAAATATATAGGTCCAAAATCACGTATTGCGCGTAAGTTTGGCGAGCCGATCTTCGGACCGGATAAGGTACTCAGTAAAAGAAATTTTCCACCAGGACAACATGGTAACAATCGACGTCGTAAAACGTCTGAATATGGAACTATGTTGGCAGAGAAGCAAAAGGCAAAGTATACTTACGGAGTCCTGGAAAGGCAGTTCCGAAATTTGTTTGATAAGGCATCAAGAGTAGGTGGCGTAACAGGTGAAGTGCTTATGCAACTGCTGGAGTCTCGTCTTGATAATGTTGTATTTCGATTTGGTATTGCGCCTACACGCGCGGCTGCCCGTCAACTTGTAAGTCATAAACATATTGTAGTTGATGGAAAGGTAGTTAATATACCATCGTATTCGGTTAAGCCTGGTCAGATTGTCGGTGTCCGTGAAAAGTCGAAGTCTTTAGAGGTTATTGCCGATGCTTTGGCCGGCTTCAATCACAGTAAGTATTCCTGGATGGAATGGGACGAGAATATAAAAAGTGGCAAGCTGCTGCATTTGCCAGAGCGTTCAGACATACCTGAGAATATCAAGGAACAATTGATCGTTGAGTTGTATTCTAAATAAAAATTAAGTCCATGGCGATATTAGCATTTCAGAAACCTGAAAAAGTAATAATGTTGGAAGAGTCAGCAACGTACGGAAAGTTTGAGTTCCGTCCGTTGGAACCCGGCTTTGGTACAACGATAGGGAATGCCTTAAGGCGTATCTTGTTGTCTTCTTTGGAAGGCTTTGCGATCAACACCATAAAAATTGAAGGTGTTGAGCACGAGTTTTCTACTGTTCCCGGTGTTCGTGAGGATGTTACCAATATTATTCTGAATTTGAAGCAGGTGCGTTTCAAACAGTTGGTAAATGAATTCGAGAATGAAAGGGTTAGTATCACCGTCGAAAATTCTACAGATTTTAAAGCCGGTGATATAGGAAAGTCCCTAACCGGATTTGAAGTGTTAAATCCTGAATTGGTAATATGTCATATAGATCCGAAAGCTTCGATGCATATCGATTTGACGATCAATAAGGGCCGCGGTTATGTACCTGCTGAAGAGAATAGACAGTTTTGTACGGCGGTAAATGTGTTGCCGATTGACTCTATTTACACCCCTATCCGTAATGTTAAGTACACAGTGGACGATTATCGTGTAGAGCAGAAAACCGATTACGAGCGATTGGCCATTGAGGTAACAACGGATGGATCCATAAGTCCGAAAGAGGCTTTGAAAGAAGCTGCAAAAATACTGATTTATCATTTCATGCTTTTCTCAGAGGATAAGATTACAATCGAGAATGCTGAAGAGGAAACCAATGACGAGTTTGATGAAGAAGTATTACGAATGCGCCAATTGCTGAAGACCAAGCTTGTTAAAATGAACTTGTCTGTTCGTGCTCTTAATTGCTTGAAGGCAGCGAATGTAGAGACACTTGGAGATTTGGTGCATTATAATAAGAATGATCTTCTCAAGTTCCGCAACTTTGGAAAGAAGTCTCTTTCTGAATTGGAAGCCCTTTTAGATACATTGAATCTTTCGTTTGGAATAGATGTATCCAAGTATAAATTTGATAAAGATTAATCATGAGACATAATAAGAAATTCAATCATCTAAGTCGTACGGCTTCTCATAGGGCATCGATGCTTGCTAATATGGCATGTTCATTGATTCGTCATAAGAGAATTACTACGACAGTTGCAAAGGCAAAAGCATTGAGAAAGTATGTTGAGCCGATTATTACCAGGTCTAAAGATGATACAACGAGTTCTCGTCGTATCGTATTCAGTTACTTGAAGGACAAGGAAGCTGTAAAGGAACTCTTTAAAGAGGTTTCAGTGAAGGTTGCCGATCGTCCGGGTGGCTATACAAGAATAATTAAACTTGGTATGCGTCAAGACGATGGTTCTGACATGTGCTTTATTGAGTTTGTTGATTTTGATGAAAACATGTCTAATGCGCCTAAGAAGAAAGGGCGTACTCGTCGTGGCGGACGTCGTTCAGCAGCTAAAGAGCAGTTGGCAGATTCTCAAGAGGCAACGGCTGAGGAAGTGGTTGCTGATGAGGCTGATAAAGCAGAAAAGCCCGAGTAAGTTCGCTTATTAGCATAGAAAATGCCGAACTTGTTTCGGCATTTTTTATGCTTGTTTTGTATACCCGTATTGTTCTATCGGGCTTAAGCCCATAGTTTATATTAATTCTAATGTTGATGATCTTGATATGAAATTTAAATTCTTATTGTATTGCTTGCTGCTGATATTGTTTGCATGTAAGTCGAACAAAGAAATCTCCGGTATACAGATTAAAGGTACCTGGAACATTCTTACTGCAAGCGGCATAAGTACAGATGCCGGTGAGAAGCAAGCTTTTATTACTTTTGATGCAGGAGGAAAGATGAGTGGAAATGCTAGTGTGAATAGTTTTTTCGGCTCTTACAAGTGTACAGGGAATAAGCTGGAGCTATCAAACATAGGAATGACTCGTATGTTGGGGTCTAGCATGAATGTGGAGAGAGCCATTACGGCTGCTCTTAACGCCGTTTCAACCATACGAATTAATGGCTCTACGGCTGCTATGTATGATTCTTCCGGTAAGGAAATTATGACTTTGAAGAGGAAGTGAAGTAAATCCTTGCAGAGTTGGTTGCAAAAAGGCGGTCGCGATTGTCGCTACTGTCTTTTTTTTGAAGTGTTGCTATTTCGGGTATCATATTTGTGGGATTTGGTAGAATGAAAGCAGGAAGAAAACAATGTTGTTTTCTTCCTGCTTAAGTAAATCCTTGGTTCTGTTTTCTGCTATTTGCGCAGGCCAAGTTTGCCGATGATGGCACGATATCTTTCGATATCGTTTCTCTTTAGGTAGTTTAGCAAAGCGCGGCGTTTGCCTACCAACTTTGTCAAGGCCCTTTCTGTCGTATTATCTTTACGGTTGGCCTTCATGTGTTCCGTCAAATGGGAAATACGGTATGAGAACAAGGCTATCTGGCTTTCAGGTGAGCCGGTATCCGTGTTGGACGTTCCGTATTGTCCAAAGATTTCTTTCTTCTTTTCAGAATCTAAGTACATAAATATGAATTTAATTTGTTTATACGCCCTGTGTTTATTACAAGGCGGTGCAAAGTTAGTGACTTTTTATGTTCCAGGCAACAGATTCTGTGCTTTTTTGTGCTTATTGGGCTGATTCTTCTTTTTTCTGTTCCTTGGTGCAGTAGAGTATTGTTTCTTTGTCGTTTTGCTGGTAGGTAATGTCAAACATGTAGGTGTCGTTGTCCTTAACAATGTCTACATAATATTGGTCTCCTCCTTGTGTGGTGATGCTTACTCGTTTTGCCGGTTTGTCGCCATAATCGACTTTTGTTTTGTTTGAGCATGCATAGGTGCCTACCTCAAGGCTGCCGGCATCGTGATAACGTCGGGCATAATGCTGGTTCTCGTTAAAGTCAAAGAATGCGGTGGAGTCTACTTCTGTGCGCGAATCGTCTGTGTATACATACCAGCGGCCTACTACATCAATTTCTCCACTTTTAGGCGATGTGCCGCATGATGCAAGCAATAGTGCTGCAAACGTTCCTAAGATTAGTTTTTTCATATGCTTATAATCTATTGTGGTTTAAGTCAATCTTCCTATGCCGGGTGCCTGTGCTTTTTTCGTGAATTGCAGTTGTGGCATCTTATGCCGGCAAAATATCTACAAACTTACGCAGAAAAACCGAATCAAGCCTCTAAGTGTCCGAAAAAGTGGTGTAACAGGCTATGATACGGTTAAGACTGAAAAGCCTTTGCTGCATTTTCAATTTGCTCCCTCCCTTTTTTGTTTGTCCGGGCATGAGAAATGAACTCACTACATGTTGTGACGACCATTGAAAGTTTTTTTGCGAAAGGTACGCTGTAATGTGCTTATTTATTATCTTTGCAACTTAGAGTTATAAAAATAGCGTATAAACAACACTAAGAAGATTTGCGGTTATTATGAAATTGCTTAACTTGGCAGTCCTGCTTGCCTTTTTTGTCGTGTCGGGCGTAAAAGGGTCTGTGTTCAACCAGACCACCTACAAGCAGCTCACCAATATACAAACGATGTATATCGAGACTTTTGATAATAAGTCGATTACCGACAAGGAAAACTATAAGTTGTGCAGAATTGTGCTTGTGTCTGATACGGGTGTAGTCAAGTATGATTCTGTGGGCATACGCGGTCGGGGCAATGCTTCATGGGGCTTTGCCAAGAAGCCCTACCGCATCAAGTTCCCCAAGAAGACCCGTTTGCTGGGCAAACCACATGCCAAGGCGAAGAGTTGGACATTACTGTCGAATGGCGGTGAAAAGTTGCTGTTTCGCAATGGTCTGGCCAATTATGTGAGTGGATTGTTTGGCCTGCCTTTTGTCCCTGCGGCTCGTTTTGTTGACTTGTATCTTAACGGCGATTTCAAGGGCAATTATCAGATTTCCGACCAAGTGCAGGTTCATAAGAACCGTGTGGAAATATATGAACAGGAAGAGCCTGTTTCGGCAACCACAGATGTCTCGGGCGGTTATTTCTGTGAGGTAGACGGCTATACCGATGCCGGCGAGACCTATTTCAAATCTCCTGTCTATGGCAATAACGTAAGAGTGCATAGTCCGAAGCCTGATGTAATCAATGAGCGTCAGTATAATTATATACGTAACCATGTGGGCAAGTTTGAGAAAGCTTTGACAAGCAGCAACTATGATGACCCGAAGAAGGGTTACAGGCAGTATATGGACTCGGCTACGTTCATGGGCTGGTATCTTACGAATGAAATATGTGCCAATACCGACCTCTTCTACAGCATATATTTTTATAAACAAAAGCGCGACAACAAGCTTTATTTGGGACCGGTATGGGATTTTGACCTTGGTTTTAACGATGATTCGCGCAGGGGTGACAATGGAGATGTGACGCGAGTGCTGATGGCTGATATAGATTTCGGAGGAGGTTATTTCAAGAATTGGTTTGATCGTATGAAGACCGACGAATGGTGGAAAAAGGCTCAGTATGCCGCTTACCATAAATTATATAAGAACAACCGCTTGAATAATCTGATGATAGGTTATGCCGATTCCATCATCAACAAGATGGGCGAGTCGATAAGACTGAACTATGCGTCAAAATCGAAAGGTGGGGCAGGTTGGAGCATCTCGGCCCAAACACATTTGGAGGTATATCTGTATGATACCTACGAAGAATATGTGGAAGACTTGAAAGAGTTCATTGTCAAGCGTAATGCTTACATAGAAGAGCAGTTTGGCAACCGCGCGCCTTTTGAGTTTGAACATAACCCGAATTTTTATTATCGGATATACAACAAGAGACTGACCAACTTCCTGATAGCCCTTTCCGATTCGACCGATGATGCAACGACAGCCTGTTTGAGAAGAGCCAAAAAGGACCAGTGGGCCCAAATGTGGGAGATACGTCCTGTGAAGGATGCCTACATGCTGATAAACATACGTACGGGAAAGGCATTGGCTGATGAAGGTGCCACAACGACACGCACAAAAATCATTACTTTGCAACCCGATGAGGCAGACAAACGGCAGCTGTGGACTTTCGCTTCATGTCAGAAGGTATATTATAACCTGGTTAATGTGCAGACTAAGAACATTTTGACCAATTATAACAGTTATGCGACAGAAGGAAACAGCCTGTTCGGCTATACGTCAAGCGCACTTGATGCCACCAACGACGGCCGTATGTGGACAATAGCCCCTTGTCCCAAGCCGAATGGGGCGACAGGCATCAGCAATGTCGAGTCACAGGTAGATTATGTGCTGTCATATTCACCTGTTAGTCATTGTCTTCACTTCAATGCCGATAACTTGTCTGAATTGGTGTTCAAGGTTTATGTCTATAATCTGAACGGCATTTGTGTGGGCTCATTCCGAGGTGATGAGGAGTTTGATATGGGTGGAATGCCCGATGGCACTTATATCGTCAATTGGCAATTTGCCGGTCGTTCACATTCAACCAAGTTCTTGAAAAACTGATATTACCATGGATAGACGTGATTTTTTGAAGAGTGTAGCATTGGGTGGCGTGGCTCTTGCCGTCGGTGCTCCGGCAGAGGCAGCCGAAAAAGCCCGCAAGTCGGTTGTGAAAACGGCAGAATCGGGAGCCGGCTTTGCCTTGTGGCAGATACCGTCACAGGTGAATACCATAGGAAATTCATATGTGTTTCTCACCAACAAAGGCCGTGTTCTGGTGATGGACGGCGGTGTGGACAAGGAGGTTCCCTATCTGCGAGGCTTTCTGGGAGCATTGGGCAATGAAGTCGAAGCTTGGTTCATATCTCATCCTCACGGTGACCACATGGGAGCCCTCAACGAGATTTTAAGACAGCCGAACGGGCTGAAGATAAACCATATATATCATTCGCGCCTGTCACAAAGGCTGCTTAAAATGGAAAGCCCCTATGATGCCTATGCCAATGAGTTTTATAAACGTTTGGATGAGACATCCATACCTGTAACGGATATGCGCGAGCCGGGGCTGGAGCTTAAATATGACGGTCTCAACATGAAAGTGCTTGGTGTGGCCAATGAGGAACTGTCCATGAACACCTATAATAATTCGTCAGTTATATTCAGGGTGTGGGACAAGCGCAAAACGATGGTTTTCCTCGGTGATGCCGGTGTCGAGTGCGGCAATAAGGTATTGAACGGCCCTTATGCCAAATACCTGGATTGCGACTATATGCAGATGGCCCATCACGGGCAGCGAGGTTGCGATGAAAACTTCTACAAGACAGTGAAATTCAGCGTCTGTCTGTGGCCCACGCCCACTTGGGTCTGGAACAACGATCAGGGAAAGGGCTACAACACCGGCGGGCTTAAGACATTTGAAACCCGCCGTTGGATGGATGAAAAAGGCATCAGCGAACATCATGTCTCAACGGTAGAAGGGCTTTGGCATCTGTCTTGAGCATGTAATGTGATGCTGATTTACTTTTTTTCTCCTTGCAGGCATACTTTCTTGCCTGTGTAGTTACTGCCAAATATAAAAAAGTCGTAATTTTGCACCCGAATTTTTTATAGGCACAATTATGGATTGGTTACAATCGCTGTTTACGAATCTTACATCGTCGGCTCACATAGTCTTTATCTATGCCATCGTCATCGTGTGCGGTTTCAGGCTGGGAAAGATTAAAGTGGGCGGAATATCTTTGGGTACGACATTCGTCCTTTTTATGGGAATTGTGGTAGGGCATATCTACAACATATTGGGCATTCAGACCGAGGAAGGCTTTGCCTGTCCTGCCGCAGCCTTGAATTTCGTGCAGGATTTCGGCCTGATACTCTTTGTATATTGTATAGGTCTGCAGGTGGGTCCCGGTTTCTTCTCGTCGTTCAAGCAGGGGGGCATACGTCTCAATATGCTGGCCTTGACACTTGTAGTGCTGAATGTGGGAGTTATGTTTGCCCTTTATTTCCTGGTGTTCGACACCAATAACCCGTCCAATCTGCCGATGATGGTGGGTGTGCTTTGCGGTGCAGTCACCAACACTCCCGGTCTCGGTGCAGCCAACGAGACACTTTCCGAAGTGTTTGTCAACAATCCGGCATTGAAAGAAGCAATGAACGGTCATCAGCTGGCCTCGGCTTATGCCTGTGCCTATCCCCTGGGTGTTCTTGGCATGATAGGTGCCACCATTGCCATCCGCTATATTATGCGCATATCCTTAAAGTCGGAAGAGGATTCCATACAGAAGCAGATGGATGCCAATCCCCATGCCCGTCCTTTCCATATGACCATTGTGGCGTCCAACAAGTCGCTCAACGGCAAGTCGCTGTTTGATGTAAGCCGCTTTCTCGGCCGCACATTTGTCTGCACACGTGTTGAGCATGACGGCCAGATTTTGCAGGCCAACAACGATACACTCTTCTGTGCCGGCGACAAGATGCGCATCGTCTGTGCCGAAGATGATGCAGAGGCCATTACGGCATTCCTTGGAGAGCGCATCCAGATGGACTGGGACGAAGACCATTCTCCGATTATTTCCAAGCGCGTAGTGGTGACGAAGCCCGAAATAGAAGGCAAGACATTCGGCCAGATGCATTTCAACTCTGTTTATGGTGTCAATATCACCCGTTTCACCCGTTCGGGCATGGACTTGTTTGCCAACCGCGATTTGCAGCTTCAGATAGGCGACCGCCTGATGGTGGTAGGCACAGAAGCCAAGGTAAAGCGTGTGGCCGACCTGGTCGGTAACTCGGTAAAGCGTCTCAATACCCCCAACATGGCACCGATTTTCATCGGCATCTTGCTGGGCATCCTGCTGGGAAGTCTGCCCATCACCATATCGGGCATACCCAATCCCGTGAAGCTTGGCATTGCCGGAGGCCCCTTGATTGTGGCTATCCTCATCGGCCGCTACGGCTACAAGCTGCATCTGGTGTCGTATACAACCACCAGTGTCAATCTCTTTGTGCGCGAATTGGGACTTATCCTGTTCCTGGCCAGTGTGGGCATAAAGGCCGGAGCCAACTTCTGGAACACCCTGATTGCCGGCGACGGTATTAAATATGTATGGACGGGAGCCATCATAACGATAGTTCCGATACTCATCATCGGTGTGATTGCCCGCCTCAGATACAAGCTGAACTATTTTACTTTCATGGGATTGATTGCCGGTTCCAATACCGACCCTCCCTTGCTTGGCTTCTCGAATGATTTGGCCAACAACGATGCTCCTGCAGTGAGCTACTCAACGGTTTACCCGCTTTCCATGTTCCTGCGCATCCTTACGGCACAGCTGATCATTTTGTTCTGTTGCTCATAGCCCTCAAAACAGCAGCAAAGATGAGGTGGAAACGAAACTACAATCCCGTGGATGCAGGACGCAGACTGTTCCATGAGTTCGAACAGGGTCACTGGTTTCAGGAGGCACGCAGCTATCTGGCCGACAAGAAACGGCTGGAGGGACTCTTAGGTCTCGTTGCCCGCATGTTCAACAACGGGGCATTGGCCTCCGTGTTGAAAGACTTGCTGCTGCTCTATCACTATGTGTCCGACATTTCGCACGGGCGTTACAAAGCCTATAACCCGGCCAAGCTGCTTCTGATAGTAGCCCTGCTCATCTATGTGGTCACCCCTATCGATATCATCCCCGACTGGCTGCCGGGCATCGGATTCCTGGACGATGTGGCATTGCTGGGCTATGTCATGCGCATGGTCGGTGCAGAGCTTCAGAACTATTATTCCTGGGTCAAGAAGCAATCTAAAGATGTCAAATAGTTTACTTTGGCGTCTCTCAGAAGTTAAATAAAGCATAATTCGGCTTTAATCCGGCTCTTTGTAATCGACCAACAGACGAAAATGTGTAACTTGCGCCCCATTACTTTAACATACAGCCTTGATGCTGTGCAAAACAAACAAAGATGAAACACCAATCATTATTATTAGTGACATTGTTGGCTGCCATACTTGTGAGCAGCTGTGCAAGTAAGAAACAGTTTCAGGCTTTGCAGGCTGAAAACGCCAAACTGAAACAGTTGAATGAAGATACCCGCGTAGAGCTGGCTGAGTGTAATGCAACCACGAAGAACCTTCAAGACAGAATTGCAGCCGAGCAGCAGCGCCTGAAAGATGAAAAAAAGCGGGTCGACGACCTGCGATCCGACTACCAGAAGCTGCAGGGCTCTCTGGATCAGAGCTTACGTCAAAACTCTCAGGGCAACATTAATATATCGAAGCTGGTCGACGAAATCAATGCCTCCAACCGCTTCATCAAGCAACTGGTAGACGCAAAGACCAAGAGCGATTCTTTGAACATGGTGCTCACCAACAACCTGACACGCAGCCTGAGCCGTGACGAGTTGCAGGAAGTAGACGTGAAAGTGCTGAAAGGAGTGGTATATATCTCCTTGGCCGACAACATGCTCTATAAGTCGGGAAGCTATGAAATCAACGACCGTGCAGATGAAACCCTGAGCAAAATAGCCAAAATCATCAAGGACTATCGTGACTATGACGTGCTGGTTGAAGGCAATACCGACCCTGTGCCCATCTCGCGTCCCAACATCCGCAACAATTGGGACTTGAGTTGCTTGCGTGCAAGCTCAGTGGTTCAGGCATTGCAGACACGCTATGGGGTTGACCCCAAAAGGCTGTCGGCTGCCGGACGCGGCGAATACAATCCCATTGTATCCAATGATACCGAATTGGGCAAGCAGCGCAACAGACGCACACAAATCATCATTACGCCGAAGCTCGACCAGTTCATGGACTTGATCGACAAGGCTCCCGAAACCGAAACCACTGCAACGGCAGACTGAAAATGCCTGTCAGAGACATAAGTGAAGAAGCCTTTCGCCCATGGGTGAAAGGCTTCTTCGGCTTTGTAGACCTGTTTTGGGACTTCTGATGACAGTGGTGATGCATCAATAGCCAAGATGATGTTTGTCAGGTATATATGTACTGCGCATTTCGGTCTGTATAGATTGAGAAAACGATCTGTACACATCGCAGGTTGCAATGTGCCGCATTGCAGGTTACGATGTGTACAGATCGCACAATGCAACCTGTACACATCGCATGCCACAACTTGACGCATCGCATGCTGCGATCTGTACACATCGCACGCACAAGCTATACACATCGTTTGGTCCGTTAAACTTTATCGGGTTTCAAGGGTCAGTTAAAGACAGAAGAGAATAGATATAATAATGTTGTCAACCCCGGTCATAGCAGCAATCATCAAGCATGCAAAACGGTTCAAGCGTGCTGTTTTGCTTGTCATCATGTTGCAGGCAGTATTGCCGATGTATGCACTCAGGCCTTATGCAGCCGATACACTCGGCAGCATAGAAGGCCGTGTGGTCAATGATGAAGGCAGGCCCATGGCCGGCATCTCCATGAGGGTGATGACGGCAAACGACAGTATTCTCCGTGCCGGAGCCGTGACCGACTCCATCGGGAACTACCGCATTGCAGGTCTGGCTGCGGGCAACTATGTGATGAGCTATTCGATGGTGGGATACCAAAAAGGCTTTGTCAATTTCTCCGTAACGGCTTCACGCCGTGCAGTCTCTGCTCCCGTGCTGAAGATAGTGCCCGACGACCTGATGCTCAATGCGGCTGTTGTCACTGCAAGTCTGCCACCGGTTACAGTCATCGAAGACACGGTTTCGTATAACGCAGATGCCTACCCTACGCCCGAGGGCTCTATGGTGGAAGACCTGATTGAACGCATACCCGGGGCCGAAATCTCCGACGACGGCAAGATAACCATCAATGGAAAGGAGTATGGCAAAGTGTTGGTCAACGGCCGTGAGTTCTTTGGTGACGACCCGCAAATGGCACTGAAAAACCTTCCTGCCAACATCATCAAACGTATAAAGACCTACGACCGCAAATCCGAGCAGGCACGCCTTACCGGCATAGACGACGGGGTGGAAAACAATGTCATAGACCTCGTGATAAAGCCCGACCTGCTTAAAGGCCTCGTGGGCAGGGCAAGCGCGGCAGCCGGCAGTGATGATAGGTATAGCACAGCTTTGAATGTCAACCGCTTTCGTAGAGACGGACAACTGTCGGTCATGGGAGGAATGAACAACATCAATAACCCCGGCTTCTCTGAAAAAGGCAACGACGCCATGAACTTTTCGCGGGCAGCCCGACCCGGATTCACGGCATCCAAGTCGGCGGGCATTACATATGCCAAGGACAAAAAAGACAGATATCGCCTGTCGGGTAACGTGAGATACGGCTACACAGATGCGGAAAACAGCTCGCTTTCTCACTCGGAAACATCCTACAGTGACTCAAGCTATCGCTATAATGATGGCGAAAATCATTCCGGTCGCCGCCGCAACGAATTGAGTGCCGACTTTAAATTGGAATGGAAAATCGATACCCTGACCTCTCTTCATGTACGGCCCTCGTTCTCCTATTACAAGACAGACAACCGGGCTTCCGGCAGCTCTTCGGCCCAACGCTGGAACGGCAGGGCCGAAGCCGATACAGTTGACATCAACCAACGCCTTTCGCACAATGCTTCCGACAGCGAGGGATCTAATGAAGGCATCAGTCTCAATGCCTCACGGCGTCTGAGCCCCGCAGGCCGCAATGTGGCTGTAAATGCATCGTATGGATACAGCTCGTCAGCTTCAAATTCCCATTCACGCAACATCACCACCTACTACTTGCAGATGCAGCGCAATAGGAATTATAACCGCCGATCCGACGCAGATCGCTTCAGCATGAACTACAGTGTGGGGGCAACCTATAGTGAGCCCCTCTTTAAGGGTGCCTTTCTGCAGTTCCGATATAATTACAGCTATCGCCATGCCCGTGCCAACCGCTATGGCTATCAGGTGGAATATGCCCGTGCCGACTCTGTGGGTCTTGATGCTCCTGAGGTGGATTGGACCGTCGTTCCCGTAGACACCTCCTTGAGTTCTTGCAATGAAAATACCTATATATCACACACATTCAACCTTAACATGCGCCACGTGTCGAAGAAGGTTAACCTGAGCTACGGCATCAATGTTAATCCCCGTCACAATGCAACCAACTACATCTTCGGGCCGAAAATGGATAAGGGACTGGTCACACAAGACTTGTTGAACTGGTCGCCCGGCCTGAACTTCCGCTATCGTTTCAGCAAACGCACATCGCTGAATGTCAGGTATCACGGAAACAGCAACGAACCCGACATAGAAAACCTTCAGGAGGTCATCGACAAGACCAATCCCCAAAATGTGCGCTATGGCAATCCGGCACTCAAACCCTCGTTTACCAACCGCATGGAAGCCAACTTCAACCATTACGGGGAAAAGACCCGTCGCAGCCTGTCGGCCGGATTCCGCTATGCAGTGGTAAGCAATGAAGTGTCGAACATGTCGCTCTATGAATCCTCGTCGGGCATACGTGTCTCCAAACTGATGAATGTTGACGGCCGTCATAGCCTGCGTGCCAACCTGAATTTCAACACGCCCCTCGATTCATTGCAACGGTTCAGCCTGTCCACATCTACGCAGATGGATATGAGTGACGACGTCAACTACAATTCCACACCGCTGACATCCAATGAACTCCTGTCGGCAGGCATACATGCCGATTTCCAGGATTTGCAGCCCGATGACGTAGACAAACTTCAGGCATATGCTTTGAAAAACCACACGCACAGCTTGCGTCTGCGCCAAAACCTGCAGCTGCGCTGTCGCTATGAGACATTTTCAACCGGCATCAGTGCCGGTCTTGTCTACTATAAGATAGACAACAGCATCCGTACTGCCAATAAGCGCGAGACTTTCGACTATCATTTGCGGGCCACGATGCAAATGGACTTGCCCTTGAATTTCCAGCTTGCTTCATCCATAAA
Organism: Prevotellaceae bacterium UBA6417; assembly: GCA_002439755.1. Taxonomy (GTDB): domain Bacteria; phylum Bacteroidota; class Bacteroidia; order Bacteroidales; family Bacteroidaceae; genus UBA6382. The sequence goes on from DJPH01000011.1 coordinate 53,569, forward strand.
CTTCACAAGTCGCCACGGATATTCGGCCAACATACAGAAAAACATAGCCTTATGGAATGCGCGCCTGTCTATGCGCTTCCTCAGGAAGAGTGCAGGCCTGCTCACCTTTCAGATATTCGACATATTGCATCAACGCTCGGAAGTGGTGCGAAGAATCAGCAACCTGACCATCACTGACACACGCTCGGCTGCCCTGCGCGACTACTTCATGATAGGGTTCCAATACAAAATCAACACGATGGGCGGCAACCGTGGGAAAGGATCCAAAAGGCAGCGAACGCAAGGAGCTCGGAAAGCCCGCTTTTCCTACTGAATCTGTTCTCGCGTAGAGGCTCTCTTTGCTGAAAGTTCGATGAAATTGGTCAATACTTCTTCACTGAATCGAATTTTTCATCCATGAATGAACAATTGAACATTAAACCTGCTAACTTTGCAGCAGTTTTGAGATAGATAAAACATAGTGTTTAATTTAAAATCAAAGTATGATGAAAAAATTATTTTTATTATTGGTTACAGCAGTAATGACCTTGACTGCAAGTGCACAGGTTTACTTGGGCGGTGAGATGAATTTCTGGCGTGATTGGGAAAACAGTGCCAACAATACAACCTTTTCGATTGCTCCTGAAATCGGTTATAACCTGGATGAAAACTTGTCCATCGGTACAACTATCGGCTATGCCTATTCATATCAAGGTGGCAAGATTGATACGAAAGTCAATGCAATTGTTGTATCTCCCTATGTACGTTACACATGGTTGAAGTTGAACAATGTGAACTTGTTCCTCGACGGCGGCTTTGGTTTTGGCACATACAAGACCAAGGTGGAGGATCATAGCGGTGATGCTCAAAATGCATGGGAAGTGGGTTTGAAGCCCGGTGTGTCGGTTAACCTGACCGATCAGCTGAGTTTCATCGCACACGTAGGCTTCTTTGGCTACAGAACATCAGACGACGCAACTTCAGAAACCTTTTTCGGTCAGAACGGCTTCGGCTTGAAGCTTGACGGAACCGACCTGAAGTTCGGTCTCGTTTGGAATTTCTGATAAGACATTATCAAGGACAAATAATAGGGCAGGTGGCTTGTCGGGCTGCCTGCTTTTTGTTTGTAGATGTATTGCCATGACATAACTTTTTCTTAAGTTTGCAGTACAAAAACAAGGAAGTGATGAAAAAGGCAATTCTATTATTATTCTTCGCGATGATGCAACAAGTGAAAGCAAACAACAATGTGGTCAATGTCTGGCCCGAAAAGTGTCCGGCAGATGTGGTGCTGGCCAAAGGAAATATGGTTCAGGAAATGGGCAACGACGATATATTGCGTATAAAGCAGATGCCGGTACCCACGCTTGAAAAGTTTCCGGTCAAGAATACAAACAGAGATAAAGTAATCATTGTGTGCCCCGGTGGCGGTTATGGCATCCTTGCCGTGAATCATGAAGGGACAGAAATAGCGCAGTGGCTGAATGCTCTTGGCTATACGGCCTATGTTTTGCGCTACAGAGTGCCTGACAATCGCGATGGCGCGTTGCAGGATGCCCAAAGAGCCGTCAGAATGGTACGTGCCGAAAACCCCGGAAAGAAAGTGGGGATAATGGGATTTTCTGCCGGAGCGAGCCTTTCAGCCCGTGCAGGCACACGCTTTGGAATCAATTCCTATAAGGCCGTCGATGCCATAGACCGGGTGTCGGCCCGTCCCGATTTCGTGGGATTGATATATCCTGCCTATATGGATTTGGGCGAAAACCATACGTTGACTCCCGAACTGACAATTACGGAAAACACACCTCCCTTCTTCGTGTTCCAGACGGCCGACGATGATTACGGCAACAGTGCGTTGGTCATAACCCAGGCTCTGCGCAACCATAAAGTGCCGGTTGAAATGCATTTCTACCCTACCGGAGGCCATGGCTACGGGCTTCGGGCCAATATCGCCAAGGCAGGGGCTGTGTGGCCAAAGCTGATGGAAAAGTGGTTGGAAACGTTCTGAACAGGTTTCTTCCCTGTTAATAATCCATAATAGACTGAAGTGCGTTGCTTCAACGCGGCGGCTTCCGCCTAAGGAAGCGGAGAATCGGCGATTCTGTCAACGGGCATTCTCTTTGTCTCCCGAGCCTGTTTCTTCGATAAATGGCCATGAAGTTTAGACCATTTAACATGCTCAATTTGGGATATTTGGCAGAAAAATGGTTTCTTTGCAGCTGATAATTGACCGGAAAGGCTATTGTTTCCATGTGATTTTGCAAGTAATAGCCAATGTTTTTTCAGTCAGAAAACCAAAGAAAATGCAGATAGTAAGAGTTTGTTTGATATTACTTTGGGCTATTTGTTGCTCCATGCAGGTGCAAGCCCAAAAGAAACAAGTGGGCAAAGCTTCATATTACGGAAAGAAAGCACATGGCAGAGCTACAAGCAGCGGTGAACGTTATCACATAGACAGCCTCACCTGTGCGCACCGTACCTATCCTTTCGGCACTGTCCTAAAGGTTCGTGATCTGAAAACCGATAAAGAGGTATTTGTGCGTGTCACAGACCGTGGCCCGTTCTCTCGCGGCCGTGTGATAGACCTTTCATATGCTGCAGCCAAGGAACTTGACATGCTGCGAAGAGGAATAGCGCATGTGGAGATTGTAAAAGTCGAAGGTGACATCAAGATTCCTTATCGCATGGATGGCAATCTGGATATGCCCCAGCTTGAGGTCGACGATCCGCTCGGCAAGGGCTATTGTCTCCTTTCCGATTGGGCCGAACGCAACCATCAGCTGCAACAGGAAAAATTGGTTGCGCAGTCAGAGAAAAAGACTGCACGCCCCAAAAGTGGCATACATAAGCATCGCACGGATTCAATTCCAAGATGGAGGATTTTTGATAAACTCAGCGCACAAAGCTCTGCTGATGACAAACGCGAGTTCAAGTATATTGAGAACAAACAGTGACGACCTTAATGAGTTATAAATGAAGGATGGACACTTGTCTGTCCTTTTTATGTCAGAATACGAATATGAAAAATGCAACAAAATGCGTGCAAGCCGGGTGGAAGCCAAAGAATGGTGAACCTCGTGTCTTGCCAATTTACCAGAGTACGACATTCAAATATGACGACAGCGACAAGATGGCTCGCTTGTTCGATTTGAAGGATCCGGGCTATTTCTATACCCGGTTGGCAAACCCTACAAACGACTTTGTGGCGGCAAAGATAGCAGAACTCGAGGGCGGCGTGGGTGCCGTGCTTACATCATCTGGACAGGCTGCTTCCTTTTATGCAGTCTTTAATATTTGCGAGGCCGGCGATCATTTCGTTTGCTCTCAGACTGTCTATGGCGGCACATTCAATCTTTTTGGTGTGACGTTGGCCAAACTGGGCATTGAATGCACATTCATTGACCAGAATGCAACCGATGCGGAGATTGAAGCTGCCTTCAGGCACAACACAAAGTGCTTTTTCGGGGAAACATTGTCTAATCCCGGTGTCCAAGTCTTCGATATCGAACGTTTTGCCCGTATTGCCCACAAACATGGCGTGCCTTTGATCATTGACAATACCTTTGCAACGCCGATTAATTGCCGTCCCTTTGAGTGGGGTGCCGATATCATTGTCCATTCCACGACCAAATATATGGACGGACATGCCCTTACTGTTGGTGGGGCAGTGGTTGATGGCGGTACGTTTGATTGGGAAGCTCATGCCGAGGCTTTCCCCGGGCTCACAAAACCTGACGAGAGCTATCACGGCATTACTTATGTCAAGCAGTTCGGACGTGCTGCCTATGCCAACAAACTTGTGGCCCAACTGATGCGTGATTTGGGTGCCATACCGTCTCCCATGAATTCATTCCTTTTGAATATAGGACTGGAGACATTGCATTTGCGTGTTCCCCGTCATTGCGAGAATGCACAGGCCGTGGCCGAGTTCCTTCAGCAACATCCCCGTGTGGCGTGGGTGCATTATCCGGGTTTGAAGACCGACAAATCCTATGAGTTGGCTCAGAAGTATATGCCCAACGGTACTTCAGGCGTAATGTCATTCGGATTGAAGGGCAATCGTGAAGATGCTGTTGCCTTTATGGATCGTTTGAAGATGATAGCCATCGTGACCCATGTGGCCGATGCACGTTCCTGTATCCTTCATCCTGCAAGCCATACTCACAGACAACTCTCAGATGAACAGTTGCATGCCGCCGGCATTGACTCTGATTTGATGAGGCTTTCCGTCGGCATAGAAGACAAGGAAGACATTATTGAAGATTTAAGACAGGCCTTGGAAGCCTGATGCTTTTATAGTAAAAAAGAAGAAGGTGTGTCGTAATGCACGATGCACCTTCTTCTTATAGGGCTTTAGTCCGCTTATTTCTTTATCTTTTTCTCAACGATGGCATCGATTACCGCTACTGCCGTGATGTTGAGGATGTCGCGTACGGAGCTTTCTGTCTCGGTAAAGTGGATGGGCTTGTTCAGACCCATTTGGATAGGACCTATGATCTCGGCATTGTCGCCCAAGGCATGGAGCATTTGTGCGCAGCAGTTGGCCGAGCTCAAGTTGGGGAATACGAGTGTGTTGACCTTTTTCCCTTTTAGCTTTGTGAACGGGTAGTTCTTGTCGCGCAGCTCATTGTTGAGTGCGAAGTTCAGCTGCATTTCGCCGTCAATATCCATGTCGGGGAATTCGCTCTGCAGGCGTGCCACGGCTTCATGTATGGATGCCGGACTGCCAACCTTGTCTGTTCCGAAGTTTGAATAAGAAAGCATGGCGATGACAGGCTTATGGTTGAAGAATTTAACCGAGTCGGCACTCAGGCGTGCTATGTCGTAAAGCGCATCGGTGTCGGGGTTGCGGTTGATAAGCGTGTCGGCCAGATAGATGGTTCCTACTTTCGAGTTGATGATGTGCATCGTGGCAAAGTGCTTGTAAGGCTTGCGTATGCCGATTACCTCCTTTGCCACCTTGATGACACTGGTTCCTTTTGTATAAAGGCCGGCTATGAAAGCATCCGCGTCTCCGGTCTCAACCATCATCATGCCGAAATAATTGCGCTCGTACATCTTGTCGTTGGCTATTTGCAAGGTGCATCCGTTGCGTTGGTTGCGTTCGGCAAAGATGGCGGCATATTTTTCGCGTTTTGGTGCCATTGCATTGTGACGCAGGTTGACAATCTCTATGCCTGTGAGGTCAAGATTCATGTCTTTGGCTTCCTGGTTGATGTATTCATCGTTGCCTAAAAGAATGGGATGGCATATGCCGTTTTCTTTGGCCAATACGGCGGCTTTGAGCACTTTGGGATGCGTGCCTTCTGCAAAGACAACGCGCTGTGGGTTGGTGCGGGCTGTTTCAAACAGCGTGCGGCTGAGCTTGCTCTCTTGTCCCATCAGTTCGCGCAGGTGTTCGGCATAGGCATTCCAGTCTGTTATTTCCTTGCGGGCCACACCGCTTTTGATGGCAGCCTTGGCAACGGCCATGGAAACGTTGACAATCAGACGCGGGTCAACAGGTTTTGGAATGAAATAGTCCGGACCGAAACGTAGGTCGTTCACATGATATACTTGGTTTACTACGTCGGGAACCGGTTCTTTCGTAAGGTCAGCGATGGCATGGACGGCAGCGATTTTCATTTCTTCGTTGATGCTGCGTGATGCTGTGTCCAATGCTCCGCGGAAGATGTAGGGGAAGCCGATTACATTGTTGATTTGGTTGGGATAATCGCTGCGTCCTGTGCTCATCAGTACATCCGGGCGCGCTTCCTTGGCATCTTCATACGATATTTCGGGCACTGGGTTGGCCAAAGCGAAAATAATGGGACGTTCGGCCATGGTGCGTACCATGTCTTTGGAAAGGATGTTTCCTTTTGACAGGCCTACGAATACATCGGCACCTACGAGGGCTTCTTCCAAGGTGTGAATATCACGACGGTCTGTTGCAAATTCGCGCTTTTGCTCCGTGAGTTTCTCGCGGTCTGATGTGATGACGCCGCGGCTGTCGAGCATCACGATGTTTTCTTTGCGTGCTCCAAGTGCCACATACAGCCGTGCACACGAAATGGCTGCGGCTCCCGCACCCGACACAACGATTTTTACGTCTGAAAGGTGCTTCTTGGCAACCTCACAGGCGTTGAGCAGCCCCGCGGCCGATATGATGGCCGTTCCGTGCTGGTCATCGTGCATCACTGGAATGTCCAGCTCTTCTTTCAGCCTGCGCTCGATTTCAAAGCATTCCGGGGCTTTGATGTCTTCAAGGTTGATGCCGCCGAAAGTCGGTGAGATGGCCTTGACGGCTGCAATGAACTTGTCAGTATCGGTTTCGTTCACTTCGATGTCGAAAGCATCGATGCCGCCATATATTTTGAACAGCAGGCTCTTGCCTTCCATGACGGGTTTGCCGCTCATGGCGCCGATGTTGCCCAGTCCCAATACTGCGGTTCCGTTTGAAATGACTGCCACCAGGTTGCCTTTGTTAGTGTACTTGTAAACATCGTGTGGATTTTCCTGTATTTTCAGACAGGGTACCGCAACTCCGGGCGAGTAGGCCAGGGAGAGATCTTTTTGAGTGGTGTAGGGCTTGGTGGGCACTACCGCGATTTTGCCCGGACGGCCTTCTTCGTGATACCTGAGGGCTTCTTCATCTGTAATCTTTATCATAAAGCTTATTTTGTTTCCTTTTCCTATACAAATATACGCGTTTTCTCTCTCATTGCTGCTATCGTTTTCCTATAAAATGCTCATAGGACGGTGTTTTTCACGTCTATGCCGGAATAATGGCAACTCTTCATGCCAATCTTCTTTCATAAGAACAGCTATTCCTTGCGCAGCTCATTGTCAAGTCCTTGCTTTGCATGATAATTGTTCCCTTTGTTTCGTGATAATCAGCAAAAATTGGCCTTCGGTCTGTCTTTATTGCCGGTTCTTGCACAAAGATTGCAAAGATGCGCCCGTAACTTGCAGGACCAAGACTTGATTTTTAATAACCAAGACTTGGTTTTTAGTAATCAGGACTTGGTTTTTATGAATCAAGTCTTGGTCCTGTAAAATATGACGGCAATTCTGCAAAAGAAAAGCTGAATTTTGCCATAAATACGAACATGTTTCCAATTGTCGGCTCGTTTTTCCTGTCAGTCATTATGATATGTCAGATGCAAACATTTAAAATGGTTGAATTGGCATTTGGATGTGGCAAAACAACTTCTTGTTGTTCTTGGACGCACTAAAAAGGCGCATTTTAAGATGTTAAAGTGATAGCTCTCATTGAAAATACCTAAATTTGCATTGTCAACTCTTGTGATTGTAACGGAGAATATGAAAGTGCGGGGGAAGGCCATATTGATTACACTGGTTCTTTTCTTCTGCTTGGTTAAGCAGGGAAAAGCGCAATTCCCGTTCGGTACCACAGGCCTGATGCATTTGCCGACGGCCGATATGCAGCGCGATGGAACAGCCATGATAGGAGGCGGCTATTTGAACAAACATGCAACACCGGGCGAATGGTATTATGACACATGGAATTATTATGTCAACGTTACCTTTTTGCCTTTTTTGGAAGTGGCCTACGACATGACCTTGTTCAAGGGCTCTCATTTGTTTCGCAATATGAATGTCAACCGGCGCAATTATCACCGCTGGGCCAATCAGGACCGGAATTTTTCGGTGCGCTTGCGTGCCTTGGAGGAAGGCCGTTTCCGGCCGTGGATGCCACAGGTTGTAATAGGTGCAAACGATATATTGCACACGTTTTCGAACGAGCAGACCGGCAATGTTGGCATTTCGTCGACTGGTAACGGTTATTGGGGACGGTTTTATATCGCTGTGACCAAGCACTTCGGTTTTGACGGAGTGGGCAACTTGGGCATACATGTCGCAGGAATGTATAACCGGCGAAAGTTGTTTCGCTACAAAGGAGTCGGTGCAGGTGCGAATTTTCAAGTTGGCTTGTCAAACGAGGCTTGGTATGCTTTTCTTCTCAACGGCTTCAATCTGATGGCCGAATACGATTCAAACAGCATAAACGCCGGTTTGAACTATAAGATATGGGACGATCATATTAATTTGTATTCCGAACTGAAGAGCTTGAAGTACTTGTCAGGAGGAGTAGTGTTTAAAGTGCCATTAAAATAAGGAGGTTGAAAATTTGCGTATGTCAGAAGTTATTCGCACCTTTGCAGCGAGGAATGTCGTCGAATTGGCAATGAAGGATATCTGTGATGCTTTGAAAATGGGGGAAGCTCATGGTTAAGACTCTTGAAAGATTGACGGCAGTACTTAGAACAGTGTCTCTGATGCTGTTCTGTGGCCTTGCGCCGGCGCTGAATGCTCAAACCGACAAAGTCATTGCAGATTTGGTCTCTATGGGGTTCGAAAACGTCAGATGCACCGAAGATTCTGCCGAAGTGGTCTATTCTGTCGAGAACAATGTCTACAAGATACAGGCCGTAGGTGTTGCCAAGGCTATACGAAAAATCCAATCGGAGGGATTGGTCGAGGGGAAAAAATGTGTCGTGATAGTGACCGAAAACAATATCCCCATGATTGCGCTTACTTACAACTTCTCGCAGGGAAGTGGCAAGGTGAGCGCTGAAAGTTGGAATATTACTGCAAGGAGCTTCAAAGCCAGTTGGGAAAAGCTGAAGTCCGTGAAAAGGCACAACAGCTCATTTGGTAACATAGACGTTGTAATTTATCCGCAATTCTATTACAAGAATTTGATTATAAATCAGATTTACCAAATATTGCTGGAGGTCAGTCCTGCCGTGGAAGTCACATTGTGGCAGGGCGCCAAGTTGTCCGCTCAGGTTATTTGGCCTGCCTACAATGACGGGTATGGCGGAGAATACGAGAATGTGCGTCCGGGTTACATCACCCTGCAACAGCAGTTCCGCTTGCCTTATGATGTCATAGGCGATGTGCGCTTAGGCGTGTTCGATCAGCGGACATACGGGGCGGAATTGAATCTCGGGCATTACTTCAGGGACGAGCATTTCAGCGTGTGGGGCAAATTGGGATATGTCGGTGAAGGCTATTACAAGAAATTCGGGAAGTTTACCTATAGTGGAAAGGATATGTTCTATTGGTCGGTAGGCCCCGATTACTATTGGTCGCCGTATAATGTTCAAATAAAGCTCCGGGCCGAGCAATACCTGATGCAGGAAATAGGTGTCAAGGCAGAGCTGATACGCCATTTCAGATATTGTTCGATTGGGTTTTATGCTCAGAAAGCTCAGCATTCGAAAAGCAATGGAGGCTTTCGCATCTATGTGGCTTTGCCGCCTGTCAAATATAAGAGGTATAAGAAGTTTCCGCGCATAACTACAGGTCTTTCAACGGGTACTACATACAATGGTGGCAATGAGCGCAACCGATATCTGATGCCTGTCTCTTTGCCGGATGACAATCTGCTGAAGCAAAACAGCATGAATCCGTATTTCATCAAATCCAATATGGATAACAAGTAATAATGAAGAGAAAGTAAACAAACAATGTTCAATTAATTAATTAAAAGTATGAATTTAAACTTTTTAGGCAGACATGGCGTCAAGTTGGCGTTAGCTGCAACAATTGTCGGTTCTCTGACATTCGCAAGTTGCGAAAAGGAGACGCTCGATGTTAATGGCCCCGGTAGCGGTCAGACTATTGTTGTTCCCGGTACGGATCTTACCGGAACAAATGCATTGGTTCAGCAGATACTGACATTAATCAAGGAACAGCAGTATAATCAGCTGCAGGCTCTGCTCGAGGCAATGAACGGCAACAACACCGCTTTGAAAGACGAATTGAAAAAAGTGGTTGACCAGCTGAAGGAAAATGATGCGAACAATACCACAAAATTCAATGAATTGTCTGAAAAGCTTACTGATGTAATCGAGGCAATCAATGCTCTTAACGATAAGCTCGTTGGCAAATTGGATGCTGCCATCGCCGCCATCAATGATAAAGACAACGGCAGTGCCGCCACAATTGCCGCTTTGGAAAAAGCTGTTGAGGCATTGAAGACTGCTTCGGCTGAAAACGCACAGAACATTATCAATGGCTTGAAGAGTGACTATACAGACCTCTTGAAGGAGTTGAAGGATGCTATAGCCAACGCTCACGATGAGGCTCTCCAGGCAAAATTGGAAGAAGTTCTTACTGCTATCAACAACAAGAAGGATTTCTCGAAAGATGACTTGAAAGATGTAACAGACAAGTTGGCTGAAATTCTTGATGCTGTCAAGGATAACAAGGCTGCTGTTGAGTCTTTGAAAGAATTGATCACTAACAATACCACAAAAGTCAGTGATATCGAAGCTCTCCTCAAGCAGATGGTAACAAGCACTCCTGAGGCTCTTCAGAACATCATTGCTGAAATCAACAAGAACAACAATGCCAATACAGAGAAGATTGAAGCTGCACTTGCTGCCATCAAGAATGCTGACAAGGATGCATATGATCAAATCATCAATGCAATGAATGCATTCAAGCTCACAGTAGAAGGCAAGCTGGATAAGGCCAATGAAGCATTGGAGGCCTTGAAAAAGCAAAATGAAGAGGCTTACAAGATTTTGGTTAACATTCTTCAGCAGCTCAACAATGTAACCAAGACAGAAGCAATAGTTGCCGATGCTAATGGTCTTAGCTTCGTTGACAAGTCTGAAATCGTTCCTACTACATCTGTAACTGCCGAGGTTGCTAATGGCGCAGCTTTCAATTGGGATGCAACAACTGGCGAATATTTTGCTGCTGCTACCATTGAGATTCCTAATACAGGTGCCGTAAAAGTGTTGGCTGACGATAAGGCCGCCCTCTTGAAGGCTGTGAATGAGGATAACATCCAGACAAAAACCTACAATGCTGCCAGCAAGAAGTTTACTCGCGCTGCAGGTGATGTGGATTGGATCCAGGCAAAATTGCTGTTGACCAACAAGATCAATGAGCTTCCATTGAATTGGGATGCTACGACTCCGCGTATGTTCACAGTAAAAGGCAATTCAAAGGATGCCATCAAAGAGGCTACGCTGAAATTCACTGAAAAATATGATGTAAAATCGATAGCTGTATATTGCGTTGTAAACGGAACTGTTTACTATGTAATCGGCAAGCAGTGTGAGGCTACTGACCAAGGCAACATCGAACCGAAGTTCGAGCTGAAGACCGAAAGTGGTGACATCTCTCATGATTTCACACATGATTATGACCATGACCACGGACACGGACATGGCAACGGCAATGCCGGTGGTGGCATCGGTGGCAAATAATTACACACGCGATTTCTTAAAACTAAATCAGTAAATTATGAAGTTTAAGTTTTTATTGTCGTCTTTCCTCTTGGCTGCTGCGGGTGTCACTGCTGTGAACGCGCAAGAAGGGCCGAAGTGGACTGACAACATGTATGTAAACTTCGGTGTAGGTGGAATGACCGTTATTAACGACGGAATCAATTCTCCCACATTGAATGCTCACATACAGTTCGGAAAGTTCATAACTCCTACATGGGGTGTGCGCGCCGAGCTTGGTGGGCTTTGGCAGAGCCTTGAGACTCAGGAAACCGGATATTACAACTATTGTAAGAAGTTCGGTGAGCTGAATCTTGACGCAACTCTGAATTTGAACGGTCTGTTTGGCAATAAGAATATGAATCGTGCCGTGAACGTATACATCTTCGGAGGTCCTATGCTGAACCTTTCATCTGCCGTGAGCCGAATTGGAAAATTGGATTGGTCTGATCCGGTAGAGAAAGATGGAAACTATGAGATCAGCAGCGTATATTCCAACCATTTCGAAACAAAAGGCAGCAAGGTTCGTGTCGGTGCTTCTGTAGGCGCCGGCCTTGGCTTCCGCTTGTCTGACAATTGGTTGCTGAATGTTGAAGGCCGTTATGGCGTGACACCTTCTATCTTTGGAAACGGCAGCGACTGCAGCAAAGCAGAATCGACTCTGCGCGGTACAGTGGGTATTACCTATGTGTTCGGTGGCTTGAAGAACCGCAAGTGCGGAGCTCCTGTATTTACGGCTGAGCCCAAAACGGTTGAAAAAGTCGTTGAAAAGGTTGTTACCCGTGAAGTTCCGAAAGAAGTTGTCAAGGAGATTCCTGCTTATTCGCCGATTGCTATTGTATTCAAGATTAACAAATGGCAAATCAACGATGAAAGCAAGGTTAATATCAAGTTGATGGCTGACGCCATGAAGAAGAATCCGAATGCCAAGTTCAAGATTACCGGTTATGCAGATAAAGGTACCGGCTCAGCTTCGCGTAACAAATATCTTTCTGAAAAACGTGCCGAAGCAGTTTATGATGCCTTGGTTAAGGAAGGTGTTAATCCTTCGCAACTTGAAAAAGTCGCTATGGGAGGCGTTGATCCGTTGTTCTTCAACAAGGCATATCTGTCTCGAGTAGTAGTTCTTGAATCAAAATAAGATTCCTAAATCAGTATAAAAATGCCGGCTGAAAATAGCCGGCATTTTTATTGTTCGGATCTCAATGATATGTTGTGCGGAATGAATAATTGATGAAGCTTAGTTGACGATAGTTCATTTTCCTATGCTTGCATGTCTTCAGTAACAATGTAATATTTGTGTATTTCCTTTTATTATCCAAGGAAAAGGATTAACTTTGCACAGAATTTTTGAGAGAAGCTCACTATTAATTGTAAAAGTATGAAGAAACCCTATGGCATAAGCTTGTTACTTATGTTGACATTCGTGATGTTTGCATCGTGTGTGTCAAATAAAGAAATGACATATATTCAGGGAGTGGACAGCTTATATGCTACGCCTCAAAATATTTCAAAAGATTATGGGCTCGTGATTCAGCCTGATGACGAATTGGCGATTTCGGTCTCATCAAAAGATCAGGAGCTGATAGCTCCATTTAATAATGGTACCGTTATTAATAGTGGTGGAGGTAAAGTTGGGTCTTCATATGGGACTCAGGCAAATTTGCAGTCCGGTTTGACATATTTTTATGTCAAGAAAGATGGAACCATTGATTTTCCGATATTGGGGACAATAAAAGTAAAGGGGCTCACTATTGAACAGGTTTCCAATGAAATACAAAAGCAAATACGTGCTTCGTACATCTCCGATGCGATTGTTACCACCAAAATCATGAGTTTTAAAATTACGGTATTGGGAGACGTGAAGAATCCCGGTGTACAGACAAATAGCGGACAGCGTCTCACCTTGTTGGAAGCACTGGGAAGAGCCGGGGATTTGAATAATACGGCCATCCGCAAAAATATTATTGTCGTAAGGGAGGAAAACGGGAAGCGAATGTCGTATACGATTGATTTGACAAATCCCGAGTCTGTGTTTAAGTCTCCTGCATATTATATGCAGCAAAACGATTTGGTTTACGTAGAGTCAAACAAAGCCGTAAAGGTGAAAGGTAGCACGAGTTATACATATTTGACGGTGTCGGGAACGCTTGTAAGCATGGCTGCGTCAATTATATCCCTGATAATTGCATTGAATAAGTAGAAAAAGACATGGCAGAACAATATATTGAAGGAGCGCAGCAACTGCAGCAGGAAGAGAATGAGGAAATGGACATATTTTCAATTCTGAGAATATGTGTTGCAGTCTTTTTGCGTAATTGGAAATGGTTTTTGTTGTCCGTCGTCGCTTGCTTGCTGTTTGCGCTTCTGTTTGTGAAAAAACAGCCTCGTGTTTATAGTCGGCAGTCGACTTTGTTAATTGAAAATAACGACAACAACGGCAAGTATGCCAATAATTCGGCTTTAAATGCACTGAAGCAGCTGAATGGCGTGCAGGTGACTGACAACTTGAAGAATGAAATTTTTATTCTTCAGTCTCGCAGGTTGATGGAAATGGTGGTCGAACGCATGAACCTTGACGTGGATTATGTAATGATGAAGGGGCTGCAGCCGGTAACATTGTTCAAACACAACCCAATTAAAGTTGAATTCCTGTCTCCGTATTTTGAGGATATATCATTTGAAGTCGAACTTCTGCCATCCAAACAATTGAAAGTTTCGGATATGCAGATAGATGATTCGGATGTTGATTTTAAACAAGTGGTTTCCTATGGACAATCATTCAATTCGCCCGCAGGCAATATCCGTATCAGCCAGGCTGAATTCGATCCTGAATTTGTAGGAAAGATTATCCATGTTACCCGCATTAAAAAAGAAGATGCAATCACTAAGTTCAATAAGGCTGTAACTGCCAGTGAGGTCAATAAGGAAGCAAGTCTTATATCGCTGACATGTAAAGATAATAATAAGGATCGTGCAGAAGCTATTCTTACAGTCTTGATGGATTTGTATAAGCGTGACATTGTTGAATCAAAAAATAGTGTTGCAGCCAATACGGCAAAATTCGTGGATCAGAGAATAGACTTGATAGGTTCGGAATTGAATGATGTTGAAAATAAATTGGCAAAATTCAAGCAAAACAACAAGATTGTTGACTTTACAGAAAATGCAAGGACCTATTTGCAACAAAGTGCGCTTTCCCAACAGGAATTGAATAAAACGCAGGCTGAGTTGAGTGTGGCCAAGTATCTTCGTGAATATGTGGTCAAGAATGCGAGCAATACAAATTTGATTCCTGATTTGAATTTAGGTGACAATGGAGCAATGCAAGGTCAAATAGGGAAGTACAATGACGCGGTAATACAGTACACTCGTCTTTCTGCCAACTCTTCAAATAGCAGTTCTGTCATCCAAGACTATGAAAAGTCGCTTGTGGCAATGCGCTCCGCAATAAAAGTGTCATTAGACAATTATGTAAATTCATTGCAACTTCAATTGAAGAAAATACAATCTGTTGATAACCGTTTCCAAAGTGCCATGCAAGGTATTCCGCAAAAAGAAATACAGGCATTGGATATTACGCGCCAGCAGACTATAAAAGAGACGCTTTATACCTATTTGCTGAATAAAAGAGAAGAAGTTGCGCTTCAATTGGCAATTAATGAGGCCAATATAAGAATCGTAGAATATCCTTACGGTTTGCCAACACCGATATCACCTAAAACAGGTATTATATTGTTTGTGGCATTCCTCTTGGGTTTGGCTATACCCGCAATGATATTATGGGCAAAAATCCAGATGGATACCAATGTCAGAAGCCGGCGCGACGTAGAAGAGGTGATGACTGCGCCTATTTTGGGTGATATACCCGAGTGGGTTGATGACAATAATGAACAAAAGCTTTTGACAAAAGACGATAACGGCAAGGCGATATCAGAAGCTTTTCGCGTGTTGCGTTATAACTTGAACTTTGTTTTGAAAGATAAAGGTGTAATTATGATGACATCGTCTACACCTTCACAAGGAAAGAGCTTTATATCACGAAATCTTTCAGTGATATTGGGCGTTGCTGGGAAGAAGACCATATTGGTTGATGCGGACATTCGCAAAAACACATTGTCAAATGTCGTTCGTTCTCACGGTACTGGTTTAACAGGCTTTTTGAACGGAAATACAGATAATGTTGATGATATAATAGTAAAAGACCTATCCGAAAACCTTGACTTTATACCTGCAGGAATTAGGCCTCCGAACCCTTCAGAATTGTTGATGAGTGATAACTTGGATAGATTGGTCTCTGAATTACGTAAGCGATACGATTATATTGTGATTGATACAACGCCTGCTATTTCTGTTGCAGATGCCGGAATTGTAAATAGAGTTGCAGATGTTACATTATATGTCATTCGTGTGGGAATTGAAGACCGTCGGTTCCTAAAACAGTTGGAGCTCTTATATAAATCCGGTAAGTATCACAATCTTAATATTGTTGTGAATGGCGCGCATTCGGGAGGCGAAGGCGGTAGCTACGGTTACGGCTATGGATATGGTTATGGCTACGGTTACGGCTATGGATATGGCTACGGCAATGATGAAAATAAGAAAGATGGAAATCTTTTCAAAAGTGTAATAGGAAAGTTTAGTCAAATCCGTAGACATAACGTCCGAAGAAGATAGAACATCTTTGCAGGTAAGTAAAGAAGGAGATAAACGTAACGTGAGTTCGATGAAATCAG
>DJPH01000007.1 GCA_002439755.1 Prevotellaceae bacterium UBA6417
GACAGCATCAACGCCATCGGAGACACATTCCCCGAGGGAACAAATCCCGGTTACTACACGGCTGAAGCACTCTCCCAGTACAAAACAGCCTATGACGACATTGCTCTGAAAGCCCTCAACGCCATAGAAGGTAGTGCCTCCGATGACGAATACATCACACTTCGCACTGACTTGCTCAATGCATACAACGCCATTCACGAGCATGCCAACCCAATAAGCGATGGTTACTACTACTTCATCAATGCCTACCCCAGCTTCAAGCAACAGCAGGGAGTGGACAAGGCCATGTGCATCAATGCCAACAAGGAACTGTCGTGGGAGACATTCAACAGCCAATCGGCACTGCAGCTCTTCAAAGTCACAAAACTGGAAGACGGCAACTACAGCATCCAAAATGCTGCAAGCGGCGAATATATCAACACCATCGCAGGCAAGAGCTCACTCGTTCCCATGTCTGCGACACAGGAAACACCACAAACATTCACCTTATTGCATTCAGGCGAATGGAACATCGCAAACACGAAAAACACCGAAGCCTATCACACCTTAGACCATAAAGGAGGAGCCGGAACAGACGGACGCATTGTCACATGGAGTGCCGGTGTAGAAACGGGCTCTGCATGGTTCCTACATCTGGTAACCGACCAAGCTTTGATTGACAAACTTCTGGCTTCAGGCCCGAAGCAAGTAATGGCCAACAAATTGAAGAAAGCCATCGAAAATACCGCGGCTTCACGTCTGAAAGCCGACGACTACACGGCACTCATCACTTCGGCCAGCCAGATAGCCAGCAACTCGAAAGCCCAGGATGGCAATCTTGCCAACCTCATCGACGGCAATACCGGAACCATCTTCCACTCAGAGTGGAATGCAATCATGGGAGATCCCAACACCTCTGAAGGAATAGGCTGGCACAACCTGCAGATAACACTTGGCAAGGAAGTCGATAAAATCAAATTCCGCTTCAACGGACGCGATAACAGCAGCGGCTGGCACGACAATCCGACCCACATCACCCTCTACGGCACCAACGACGATGCCCTCGGTGCAAGCACCGCCAGTGCTGATTCGCTGCAATGGACCGAAATTGTCGACATGACCAAAGAAGCATACGGATTCCCCGGCAACGACAATGCCGTATCCTATCAATCACCCGTCATCGACCTCAAAGGCAGCTTCAAGTATCTGCGTTTCGTTGTCAAGCATGTGTCCACCATGGACGGTGGAAACCGTGCTACCGCATTCGCAAATCCCTCCATCACAGGTGTAACCTTTAACCTCAGTGAGTTCCAGGTTTATGATGGCACACCTGCCGAAACGTCCGAATACTACAAAGTGGCCGGCATGAAAGAGGCCTGCGATGCCTACGACAAACTCGTGGCCGAAGCACAGGAAAAGATAACCAACCTGACAGTGACGGAAGCAGACATCGAAGCCATCACCGCAGCCGCCAAGGCCATCGAAGACCTCTACGTTGACCGTGACGTATTCGACAACAAACTGGCCGAACTGATCACTAAGGCTGGCAAGATTTATGATACGGCCACAGGTTCTCAAATCACACTTATCACCAATGCTGCCCAGCTAAGCAGTAACAATAGCAGCCCAAGAAATTTTTCAAGCTTCGAGCATCTGATCGACGGTGTGCTTGATTATCACAACTGCTTCCACTCCTTCTGGAGCACGGATATGCAAAAGGCTGACATCACGCCTGAAGAGTGGATTGCTACAATGAACGGAGAGGCAGATGCCATACACACGGGAACAGGCTATCACAACCTGCAAGTAAAATTGGACGAACCAATCAAGAACTTCTGGTTTGAATATATAGGGCGAACCGGAACAAGCTATGTCGACAACCCGACCGACATAGAAGTCTATGTAACCAATGACGATGAGCTGGGCGCATCGACCGACCAGGCAGACATCGACAAGTGGACGCTGTTGACTGAGCTGACCGAAGGATTCCCCGGAGCAGAACAGGGCGCACGATATGTTTCACCCGAACTGAAGCTCGAAAGCGGCGAAACATTCAAATATGTTCGCTTCGTCATCAAGAATACAGCCATGGCAGGCACCAAAGCAGCCCGCACATTCAACAATCCGGATGTTACCGGCATTACCTGGAACGTTGGTGAATGGCAGATGTACTCTGGCCTTGACAAGGATCGCATCCAATACAACTACGTGCCCGGCATGAAAGAAGCCTGCGATGCCATGAAAGCCATCCTCGATGTAGCCGAGAAGATGGGCAAGCATGAATTGGTGACTTCTGAATTCAACGACAAGTTTGAAGCAGCCATCGCTGCCGTGGAAGCACTCTATGCCGACACGACGGAACTGGCAGCACTGTACAAAAAATACAACACTCTGGTTAATTCAGCAGTCATAGGCACCGGTGTAGGCTATGTAGACACACAAGAAGCTGTCGATGCTTTCGCAGCCGTCATCAAGGAAGCCAAGGCAACAGTAGATCCCATACAGCCTACCAAAGCCAGCATAGATGCTGCCGTGGCAAA
>DJPH01000047.1 GCA_002439755.1 Prevotellaceae bacterium UBA6417
GGTTTGGCAGGCTTGACTATTTAGGACAATATTGCCTTGTAGAACGCTTTTTGGCTACATACTCCGAGTATTTAATAATCAAAAACAATTTTTGTTTTCCTCCTATTTGATTTCAACGACGATGCAAGGAAGTATCTTGCAAGGCAAAAACGGTCGAAAGCTATTGCCACCAATGTTTTTTCTTGGGCTTTAGGGCTGATTGTCCGGCCATCTTTTCTGCTAAGTATTCCCGGTAAGTGATTTTTCGATTGATGAGTTCGTAAATCGTCCCCCAATCGGGAAGGCCTCCTATGTTGCGATCATCAATGACAAGGTCGTAGCGGATTTTCCGTTCACCGTCTTCTGTCCAATGTTCTTCGGGATAGTTCTGGTTGACTGCGTAGAATTCCACTCCTCTTTGGCGGCACCATTCAACGGCTTCGTCCAACAGCCGCCCTTTTCGGATGGTCCAAAGGATGAGGCGGTGGTGCTGGGCAATCAGTTGGCGTAAGGTTTCGGTGGCAAAGGGTATTTCTTTTCCAATGGCGGGATAACGGTGTTCTACAATCGTACCGTCAAAATCTACAGCTATTAACATGTTGATGCTATAACAAATTGTCTGAATGATTTGTTGTTTTGTGATGCAGCTTTGAAGCTATTCGGCATTTTCGTCTGCCTGGGATTCCTGATCAACACTGTTGCGATAGATAAGCTTGGAATCTACAAATTGAAACTTGAAGTCGGAGCCGGCGATGACATCAAGTTTCATTCCTTTGCTACACTCTAACTTTTTTCGCTGTTTGAGAAACTGTTTTTCAATTTCCTTGTATTTGTCTGAAAAGAACGTGGCGCATATATAGCCGTCTTTGCCTTTTTGCTTCAGGAAGTTGCTGTATTGTTCCGTGTACAGCTCTAAGTTGACAACTCCGTTGGTCTGTTTGTCTATGGCTACGTTGTCTATCGGACAGATATCGGTGAGGCAGGCTGTTGAATCGGTGTAGTTTTTGGCTATACCGAAGAAGTATATTTTTTTCGACTTTGTAGCTTCTTGGTCGGCCTGCGCAATTTGGATGCCGGCCATCAGGCAAAATAGGAATGCTGTTATTGTTTTGTGAATCATGCGGTCTTTGTGCATATATGTTGCAAAAATACGAATAAAAGTTGGCTTCCGTTTCGATAGTCGCTATTAAAAAGGCTTCTTTTCTACTTTGTTTTGTTGAATTGAAGCCCCAATTGCATGCCCTTGTAGGCTTTCAGGAGCGAAGAGATGGTTGAGAGTGTTTCGTTGGAAGTTTCCTTTGCCAGCTCGCTGTTTACTTCTTTCAAAAAGTCAAGCAGCTTGTCTGCGGTGAATGTGAGTTGGAGAGTTTTTCCTGACTGCTTGATATTGGCGGTGATGCTTCTTTTGTTGGCGTAGGTAAAGGTGATGTTTGCTTTGTTCAGCTTGTAAGTTCCGGTTATGGTCTTTTGGTTCAATTTGGAAGTGAACGTGCCGTCTTTTTGAAAGCTGAAAATCAGGATGCCGGCCTTTATGCCATATTGTGAAAGGATGGCGGCGATTTTGTTTTCTATTTTAGTGCTTACAACGGAGCCACCTATCTTGTTTAGCAGGTCGGTGGTTTCGAAAGCGATGGCGGGGCGTGAGTAGCTCCACGTTCCTGTCAGTTGGTCTTGGCCTACGGTTTTGGTTCCTATCAGTGAGCCCAAGGCGTTTTTGGCAGTTGTTACCGTCTTGCTGCCTGTTGCGCCCGACATGATGCCCGATAGGATGTCTTTCAAATCTTGTGCATTCCCGTTTAAGGGCAGTGCCATACATAGCGCGGCTATGCAAATTGCAAACAATCTTTTTTCTATCATTTTTCTGTACTTCATGGTTATGAATGTTTTATCAGGGTATGAAAATTCTTCTTCTTTCTGTTCCTTTTCTGATGATGTAGATTCCTTTTTTCAGATTCGATGGCATTTTCCTTCCTAAGTAAAAGCCGTTGGCAGTCCATATTTCGGCCGTGGTGGCCTTGTCAATGACAGTTCCTGCCGTTTTTGAGGGAGTGGCTTCTATCCGGATGTCTTGCCATTCCGATGCAATATAATCGTCGGCGGTTGCTTGTATGTTGATGGCATATTTGCTGTCGGGGTGAATGCCTGTCAATCTATACGATGCGTCTTTTACTGTGTCGGCCGGCAGCCGGATTCCGTTTTCTTCGACTTTAATGACGTAGTTTTCGGCATAAGCAACATGCTCCCAGCTTATCTTTAGGGATGTCGGGCTTTCATATTCAAAAGACGGTTTTTCCGGTGTGGCCAGTTTGCCTTTGGCCATGTATGCAAAGGAGATGTTCCCGTTTTCGTCTTCTCGGATACCGGCAAACAGCCTGTTCATATAATTTCCTGTATATGCTGTGTCGCATGGCATACTGTTGTCTGACAATTCCGTGTTGTCGGTAAGTCCCGGATAAGTGTCACCTTGAAAAGTTTTCAGGTTGTCCGTGTCATACGATGGGGTCAGTATGCCGTCGGCCGGTATGATGGTCATCCGTTGGTGCCTGCGGCTATTATTTACCGCATTTCCCGTCCATGCTCTCACGTCATAATCGATGTGATATACCAGCATGCCTTTTCCATAGTCTTCATCAAACCAGGTAGATGCCTGCCGGTTTTCAAGAATGTAATATTCGTTTCCTGTGGCGTCCTGCTCGTTCAGAATCTTGTAGGCTCTTGTTTGTTTCGCTTTTTGCGAAGCGAGCGGCGTGAGGGTTACCATTTGTTTCTTTGTCGTCAGTGTGTCTATGCGCAGCCAGCCCATAAATTCGCGTTCATAAGCCGAATAGCCGGTAGGGCGGTGCCCAAGTCCCACATATTGGCCGTAGTCCATAATGTCCCAGGCATCCAAACCGAAAATGCCGCTTAGTCCGTTCGTATTGTAAAAGTCTGGCAACCCCATTGCATGTGAAAACTCATGACAGAAAGTGCCTATGCCGTCCGGTTGCTGCCCTGTGCCGTCATAATCGGCCGTCTCGTTCACACACAAGGCTGTTTGAAAAGTGTTTT
Organism: Prevotellaceae bacterium UBA6417; assembly: GCA_002439755.1. GTDB lineage: Bacteria > Bacteroidota > Bacteroidia > Bacteroidales > Bacteroidaceae > UBA6382. The sequence goes on from DJPH01000047.1 coordinate 3,028, forward strand.
CGCCTATATGAGTACTGAATAAAGGGTAGTAGCAGGCCATGACATCGTCACTTTCTCCCGTTGCATGCTCACCGTCACCGGCATATATGAAAGCTATCAGCGGAACATTGTTGCCTGTCGTGCTATAGGCCGAAAAATTGGTGCCGCCTTCGGTCAGTTTCCTAATGGCTTCGTTCATCATTTCGGTTGCTCCCATGTCGAAGCCTCCTTTATTGCTTCCGTAATAACTTGAAGAGTGCTCCAGCGTGATGGGTCCGAGTATTTCAAATTTCGGTCTGAACAGACTGTCACTTTGACAGATGAAGTAGTCTCTTACACTGCCAAAGTATTTCCCTTCATTGTAATTCTCTTCGTTGAAATGGCGTCTGTAGAATGCTACGGCCTCTTCATTACTATGGACATAGCCGTTTGAGCCTATTTTCTTGTCTGCAAAATTCACCAGTACGACAGGAATTAAAGGTGTTCCCATTGGTTTTATGCTTGCGTTGGCTATTGTTCCTAAGCCTGCGCGTTGCAGAATTTTATTTTCGCGTTGTAGAAAGTCTTCCCAAAGTCTTTTGCACGTTTCGGCCTCTATGGCTTCCGTCAGACTGCGTTGCTGTGCGGCGTGTGCCATATAGCGACCGGCTACAGTCACTCCGGCGTTATTAATAGTCGCATAATAAAACCCTCCGCTTGCGCCTTTTGCCACTCGTATGCCGTCTTCTGTCTTATAGAAAAAGCCCGTTTCGTCTCCGCCCTTTATGATAGTCAGAAGCGTGCCGTCAGGTTGCCGAACGGCTTTTTTGTGTTTGAAAGCGGGGCTTGCAAACGTGCACAGGCAAGCTGTCCAAAGCAAGAGCAAAGCGCAAACAGGCTTGGCGGCCATCATTATTCGTCGGTTTTTAGTTTACGAATTTCAGTTTTAAGCAGTTCTATCGTAGTGGAATCGCTGTCGAAGACAGAATACCAGCCTTGGGGCTCGTGCGGCGGGTCGCACAAAAAGTCGTTGCCGCGTTGCCATTCCGTTCTTTCCGGTCTTCCTTTTCCTCCCCAGCCCCAGAAGTTGCAGCCCGACAGGCTTCCGCTTCTTTGGCTCGATGTAACAACTTGTCCTAATATGTATCCGTAGAATGCGTCACGGCATTGTGTGGGAGAGTCAGCGCCGCAGAAATTGCCGTCACGCGGATAGCCGAATTCTTCAATGACTATGGGCTTTCCCACTTTGTTGGCGAAGCGAATGTGCCGGTCAGTGTAGGCTTCTGCTTTTTGATAGACGTTAGGCAAATCCTCCCACAGGCGTGCGCGAGTGCACCAGTTCCAATTGGCCGGCCAAATATGGATGGTCAGATAGTCTATCAGCTGATCTGCATGGATTTGTTCGTAAAGAGCCATGTCGTTTTCGCAACCTACACTGCCTTCGCTTCCGGTCGAAACGAGATGGTTCGGATCTGTTTCCTTGATGATGCGAGCTGTTTCGTGTATGAATCGGGCCAAATCGTTTTTTCCTTCAGAGCTGAAGCTGCGCGGCTCATTGCATACCTGCCATGACATAATTGCAGGATCATCTTTGTAAGGCTTGCCCGTTATGCTGTTTGTGCGTCCCACTATCTGTTTGACGTAATTCCAGAAGAGCGATTTTGCTTTGTCGTCGCTTACAAATTCTGAGGCATATTTTGTGTAGGCACCGTATCCGTTGTTGCGTGCTGTCGGCGATTCGCCTTTTCCTGCGCTTTTCAGGTAAAAGCCGTAGCCACCGCTCCATTCCCATGCGTTGTTCAGATAAATCACCGCAACCATGTCGCGTTTGTCAAGCTCGGCCAGAAAATAATCGAGTCCCACCAGGAGCGTGTCGTTCAGATGTCCTGCTTCAGACTGCAGATATGGGTAGACCGAGTTTGTGTTCTTGCTTCCTGCATCAGCTCCGGCCAATATACGCAGGTTGTTGATGCCGATGCTCTTCAATGAATCCAGTTCGTAGCCCAGCCGTTCCCGATTGCCGCCCTCACCGGTTGAACCGAGAATAGGGCCGTACCATAAATTGGTACCTATATAATAATATGGTGAGCCGTTGCGCATGAATTGTCCGTCGAGTACTTTTACGAAACCGTTTCCACCCCATGCGCCAATCGCCATGCTCCATAAGAAACCGATGATGCAGCATATGATTTTCATCTTCATATTGAATGAGGTTTAGTTGAATAAATCCAATTTGTTCTTTCTTGCTTCTTCCAGCGATGCGAGCTTTGTCTTTTCGAGCTCCTTTTCGCGCAGTTCATCGTATTCGTCGTTTAAATGACTGACGAAAGAGTCGTGTGTGTCTGCACCTTGCAATTGGTTGGCTATGATGGAATTTTGTGCAGCGTCCTTTACCCAGATTACAGGCCCGCCATAGACCGGTGCTATTTTCAGCGCAGTATGCAATTTGCTGGTAGTTGCTCCGCCTATCATTACCGGCACATCTATTCCGGCAGCTTTCAGCTGGCGCACCGTGTTGACCATTTCTTCCAGGCTTGGCGTGATGAGGCCGCTCAAACCTATCATGTCCACCTTTTCGCGTAGAGCCGCCTCAACGATTTTTTCGGCAGGAGTCATTACGCCCAGGTCGATGATTTCATAGTTGTTGCAGGCCATGACAACGCTCACTATGTTTTTGCCGATGTCGTGAACATCGCCTTTTACAGTGGCCATCAATATTTTCCCCGCCGATGCTGTTTTGCCGGCTTCTTTTTCTTTTTCCATGAAAGGCTTCAGAAATTCCACTGCCTTTTTCATGGTTCGTGCCGTCTTTACCACTTGCGGCAAGAACATTTTTCCCGAGGCAAAAAGCTTTCCTACTTCGCCCATGCCGTCCATCAGCGGCCCTTCGATCACCTTTACCGCTTTGCCGTACTTTTCCATCGCTTCGGCAATGTCGGCTTCCAGGGTTTCGCTCGAGCCTTTACGCAGAGCCAGTTTCAGACGTTCTTCCACGGTGAGCCTTCTGTCTGCTGCGTGTTCCTTTTTGCCGGCGCCGTTGTTTGTCTCTTCCGTGATGGCCAGTACACGTTCCGTTGCATCGGGTTTGCGGTTGAATATAAGGTCTTCTATCAATTCGCGATGATGCCGGGGAATGTCCTCATAGGTCATTTCGGTTGCCGGGTTCACGATGCCCATGTCCATTCCGTGCTGTATGGCATGATACAGGAATACTGCGTGGATGGCGTTGCGCAGGTAATTGTTTCCGCGGAATGCGAATGAAAGGTTGCTCACGCCGCCGCTTACATGGCTTCCCGGCAGATGGCGGCGAATCCATTCCGTGGCTTTGATGAAGTTGACGGCATAGTCGTTGTGTTCGGCCATGCCTGTTCCGATGGTCAGGATATTGGGGTCGAATATGATGTCGTTGGGGTTGAAATGCACTTTTTCTGTGAGCAGCCGGTAGGCACGTTCGCAGATGCTGATCTTTCGTTCGTAGGAGGTGGCCTGTCCTTCTTCGTCAAAGGCCATTACCACTACGGCCGCTCCCAGACGTTTCAAATCGCGCGCATGCGACAGGAACTTGTCTTCACCTTCTTTCAGCGAAATGGAATTGACAACGCTTTTTCCCTGTACGCATTTGAGTGCGGCCGTGATGACATCCCAATCGGATGAGTCTATCATCAGTGGCACGCGTGCCGTGTCGGGGTCGGACGAAATCAGGTTGAGAAAATTTACCATCTCTTTTTTGCCGTCAATCAGACCGTCGTCCATGTTGATGTCGATTATCTGTGCGCCGTCGTCCACCTGTTTGCGGGCTATGGATAGTGCTTCTTCATAATTGTGCTCTTTGATGAGGCGCAGGAACTTGCGCGAACCGGCCACGTTGCAGCGTTCGCCGATATTGATGAAGTTGCTTTCGGGACGCACCTCCAGACGTTCAAGTCCTGAAAGGCGCAGGTATGGCGGTGCGGGTTTCGGTTGTCGCGGTGCTTTCCACCCGCTGTCATCTTTTATGATATGGTTATATTCTGCAATGAATTTGTCGGTAGTTCCACAGCATCCGCCGATGATGTTGACCAATCCTTCGTTGACAAAAGCACTCATCTGCTGTGCCATTTGTTCTGGGGTAACATCATATTGCCCCATCTCGTTGGGCAGTCCCGCATTGGGATAAACCGAAACGTAGTAGGGGGCTTCGCGGGCCATTTCTTCGACATAAGGCTTGATTTCGAGCGGCCCGAACGAGCAATTGAGCCCGACGGAAAACAGCGGCGCGAAATCTACCGAGGTGAGAAATGCCGCAAGCGTCTGTCCCGACAGGGTACGCCCGGCTTTGTCTGAAACTGTTACCGACAGCATCAGGGGCAGCTGCCGTCCATGTGATTCAAACTCCTGTTCGGCAGCATAAATGGCGGCTTTGGCGTTGAGCGTGTCGAAGATGGTCTCGATGAGCAGGGCATCCACGCCGTTTTCTATCATTATGGCGATTTGTTCGCGGTAGGCACTTGCCAATTCGTCGAACGTGAGAGCGCGATAGGCGGGATTTTCTACGTCGGGACTCATTGAGCAAGTCTTGTTGGTAGGTCCGATGGAGCCTGCAACAAATCGCGGTTTTTCGGGATTGTGCAGCGTATATTCGTCGGCCAGCCGGCGTGCCAGCCGGCACGATGCCTCGTTGATTTCTTTACAGATGTCTTCGCAGTGGTAATCGGCCATCGAGATGCGCTGTGAGCTGAACGTGTTGGTTTCGATGATATCGGCGCCGGCATCCAGGTATTTGCGATGAATATCTTCAATGACATCGGGGCGTGTCAGCGACAGAATGTCGTTGTTGCCTTTCATCTGCCATGTGACGTCCTTGAAGCGTGTGCCGCGAAAGTCTTCTTCGTCCAGTCCGTAGCGTTGAATCATTGTGCCCATCGCTCCGTCGAGAATCAGGATGCGCTCCTTGATCACTTCCTGCAGGCTTTTTGGGGTTTGCTGTGCTGTCATGTCAAATGCCGGTTAGTATCGTTTGAAACTGCGGTCCATTTCCCTGCGGTCGTCCTTTTCTTTCAGAGCCTGACGCTTGTCATACTGCTTTTTGCCACGTGCCAGGGCAATTTCGACTTTGGCCAGATGGTTTCCTTCAATATACAAGACAACAGGGACAATGGTGAGTCCCGGATTCTTTATCTCTTGTTCCAGTTTCCTGATTTCTTTCTTTGTCAACAGTAGCTTGCGGTCGCGCCTTTCGGCGTGGTTGCCGTAAGACCCATAAAAATAGGGCGCGATATACATGTTTTTCACCCATATTTCATGCCTGTCGAAATAGCAGAACGTGTCTACCAGACTGGCCTTGCCCTTGCGAATCGATTTGATTTCAGTACCGGTGAGCACGATTCCTGCCTTGTATTTTTCCAAGAACAGATAGTCGAACGATGCGCGTCGGTTTTTGATGACAATGTTTTTCTTGATTGTTTTGTCTGCCATGTTTTTCTTCGTTAAAACAAATTCCTGTGGCCGCCTACATAGGCTGCTATCGCGGCGGTCCACTGCGGCTCGGATTCGACAAACTCGTCGTCCATTTCGTCGAAAGCCTCATATTGCTCATACAGAGCCATGAATTCTTCGTCCGTACAGTCGGCCGTCAAGACTTCACCGTATTTTTCATACAGTTTGCGGCACGAGTATATAAACTTCGAGAAGTCTTTCAATCCCCAAATGCGCATGGCCTTGGCGAAAGGGTTTTCAAAAATGAATGGCCCGTAGCCGTTGTGGATAAGCTGTATCATGCCACCCTCCAGCATTTCGCGACGAAAAATGACATAAGCCAGCAATGTAAGCCGGTTGCCATCAAGCAGGGCCATTGAGCTTACTGTCAGGCTTCCGCCCGCGAGAGCGATGTATTGTTCGGCCAACTGCTCAAGCGAGGCCGCATCATCGTGGTTCATATCCATAGTCGCATTTTCAATAAGTAGTGCAAAGGTAACAAAAACGCTTCATATCGGGAACAAATTGCAGCCTTGGCTTTTGAAAAGAAAGCCTTTTCGTCGAGAATCGCAGCCTTGCCCGTATTACAGCGAAAATGCGGCTTGAAGCGATCGGATGACGCAATTTTGTAGGGTATGGTTTGAAATATCGTTGATGTCCCTCGTTTTTGATGATTCTCGGGTAAAAGGAACTCTTTTTCATTGAAAAAAATATGGCAGGAAATGAGTGCAAATAGCAAAAAATGGGTATTTTTGCATGAGGTAATATCAATCTAAAATTTAAAGGATATGGTTTATACAAAGGAAGTTGAAAATATGTGTTGTGTGGCCAAAGGCCCCAACCACGGTCCGGCTCCCATTCCCGAAGAGGGCAAATGGATTCAAGCCAAGGAAATAAAGGATATCTCCGGCCTGACTCATGGTGTGGGATGGTGTGCTCCCCAGCAAGGCGCATGTAAGCTGACGCTGAACATAAAAGACGGTATCATACAGGAATGCCTCATAGAAACAATCGGTTGCTCGGGAATGACTCATTCAGCGGCTATGGCCAGCGAAATATTGCCTGGAAAGACGATACTTGAAGCATTGAACACCGACCTTGTCTGTGATGCCATTAACACAGCCATGCGTGAGCTGTTCCTTCAAATAGTTTACGGTCGTTCCCAGAGCGCTTTCTCTGAAGGCGGCTTGGCCATCGGTGCCGGATTGGAAGACCTCGGAAAAGGCCTTATCAGCCAGTCGGGAACACTTTATGGTACAAAGGTAAAAGGAACACGCTACCTTCAACTTACAGAAGGCTACATCACCAAAATGTTCCTTGACAAGGACGACCAGGTATGCGGCTACGAATTTGTTCATATGGGCAAGTTCATGGATGCCATTAAGAAAGGCGTTCCCGCTGATGAGGCTCTGAAGAGCGTGACCGGCACATACGGCCGCACAAAGGCCGAAGACGGCGCAGTTAAATCCATAGATCCACGTAAAGAATAAGGAGGAACAGACCATGATAAGAGAAGTGAAATTTGAAAGCCAGGAACGCCGTATCAAGCAGATACTCGCTGCACTCAACAAGCACGGCATCAAAGATATTGAAGAAGCCAATCAGATTTGCGAGAATGCAGGGCTCGATCCTTACAAGACCTGCGAAGAAACGCAGATGATTTGTTTCGAAAATGCCAAATGGGCTTACGTCGTAGGCACAGCCATTGCCTTGAAAGAAAAGGCACCCAACGCAGTAGAAGCAGCCAAATATATAGGCGAAGGCCTGCAATCGTTTTGCATCCCCGGTTCAGTGGCAGATGACCGCAAGGTTGGTATAGGCCACGGTAATCTGGCAGCCCGCTTGCTGACCCCCGAAACAAAGTGCTTTGCCTTCCTTGCAGGGCATGAGAGCTTCGCAGCAGCCGAAGGTGCCATCAAGATTGCTCAAATGGCCAACAAATCGAGACCTGCCGACAAACCCCTGCGTTGTATCCTAAACGGATTGGGCAAAGACGCAGCCATGATTATCAGCCGTATCAACGGTTTTACTTATGTTCAGACTAAATTCGACTACTATACAAGCGAATTGAAGGTTGTCAAGACCATTCCTTACAGCAACGGCCCGCGTGCCGCTGTCAACTGCTATGGAGCCGATGACGTGCGCGAAGGCGTTGCCATCATGTGGAAAGAAGACGTAGACGTGTCTATTACAGGTAACTCAACCAACCCGACCCGTTTCCAGCATCCCGTGGCCGGAACCTACAAGAAAGAGCGCATCCTTGCCGGGAAACCTTACTTCTCGGTAGCAAGCGGTGGTGGTACCGGACGTACGCTGCATCCCGACAACATGGCCGCAGGTCCTGCTTCATACGGCATGACAGATACCATGGGACGCATGCACAGTGACGCCCAGTTCGCCGGTTCTTCATCGGTTCCCGCACACGTTGAAATGATGGGCTTCCTCGGAATCGGCAACAACCCGATGGTAGGTTGCACTGTAGCCTGCGCTGTTAACGTAGACCTTGCTCTGAACAAGAAATAAACCTGTACAATCCATACGAAAAGGCGAGACGTCGTAACGATGCCTCGCCTTTTCTGTTATGGAATAAAGAATTTCAGTTGAATATCACCGTCTTGTTCTTATAGGTGAGGATCTTGTGCTCTATATGCTTTTGTACGGAATGCGACAGCACGATCTTTTCGAGGTCCTTGCCTTTGTTGACCAAATCTGAAACGGTGTCCTTGTGGGTTACACGCACCACATCCTGTTCGATGATGGGGCCTGCATCCAGTTCGGTGGTGACATAATGTCCGGTTGCACCGATGATTTTCACGCCTCGCTCGAAAGCGGCGTGATAGGGCTTCGCTCCGACAAAAGCCGGCAGGAACGAATGGTGGATGTTGATGATTCGTTGCGGATAGCTGCGTATCATGTTTTCACTAATGACCTGCATGTAACGTGCCAGCACGATAAAATTCACTTTGTGAGCTTTGAGAAGCTCCATCTCTTTTTGCTCCTGCTCCGCCTTATTGTCCTTTGTAATAGGAAATACGTAGTAAGGTATGTCAAAGCGCTTGGCCACGATTTCCAGATCGGGATGATTGCTGATGATAAGCGGTATCTCAACGTCCCATTCACCGGCAGTGTAGCGCGCGAGCAGGTCGTAGAGGCAATGCGACATTTTAGATACGAATATGGCCATTCGCGGTTTCTGGTCGGAGAAATACAATTGGAAATCCATATGATACTTTTGGGCGTAGAGTGTAGAGAAAAAATCATCAATCTTTTCTCGAGGGATGGAAAAACCGTTCAGTTCCCATTCTATGCGCATAAAAAAGATGTTTTCTACATGGTCGACATGTTGGTCAAGGTACACGATATTGCCTTTGTTGACCGTAATGAAATTGGTGACTTCGGCCAGAATCCCCGGTTGGTCGGGACAGTGGAGCAAAAGGATTGCCGTACTTTTCATTCAGTTTCTTATTGGAGTTTTATGATTGCAAAATAATTTGTAGTTATATCTTATCGGAGCATGTAGTCAATGATTTTTCAATTTGGCCTTAGCTATTTCGATGACGGCCGGCATCATGGATAAGATGGCTACGGCCACGAGCAGAAGTTTGGCATTGTTCTTGACAAAAGGCAGGTCTCCGAAGAAGTAGCCGGCATAGCAAAATGTGGCAATCCACAGGGCTGCACCGATGATATTGTAGGTCATGAAGTGCCGGTAGTTCATTTTTCCCATCCCTGCAACGAATGGCGCGAAAGTGCGTATGATGGGCAGGAAGCGAGCTATGATAATGGTCTTTCCACCGTAGCGGTAGAAAAAATCATGAGTCTTTTCGAGGGTGGAAGGCTTGAAAAATCTGGAACGGGGATTGCTGAACATTTTTTCACCGAAGTAACGACCGGTTACATAGTTGCATGAGTCGCCTGCCACGGCACCGATGAACAATAGCAATGATAGCGAATTGATTTCCATTGGTATGTTGGGCATGGCCGTAAGTGCTCCGGCAACAAACAGCAGGGAGTCTCCGGGTAGGAATGCCATGATGACCAGTCCGCTTTCGAAAAACACAATCAAGAATAATATGGCATAAGTCCAAGTATGGTAGTTGCTGACAATGTCGATTAAGTATTGGTCAATGTTAATCAAGAAGTCGGTCAAGGATTCCATTGTGCCTGGTAGTTTTGTGGGTGTTTATTTCAAAAACAAAGGTACGATTTTTTTTGCAGTAACGGGGGCGTTCCGTTGTTTTTGCATTATCTTTGCACAGAATAAGTTGGAAATCTATTGGCAAAAATGAAAAAAGTTGCGCTTATAACCGGCATTACCGGACAAGACGGCTCGTATTTGGCCGAACTGCTTATCGAAAAAGGATATGAAGTGCATGGCATCATGCGACGCAGCTCGTCTTTCAATACGGGAAGAATAGAACATTTATACCTGAACGAATGGGTTCGCGACATGAAACGCAGCCGTTCGGTCAACCTGCATTATGGCGATATGACAGATTCGAGCTCATTGATAAGAGTACTGCAGATGGTAAAGCCCGACGAGGTCTACAATCTGGCCGCTCAGAGCCATGTAAAAGTCAGTTTTGATGTTCCCGAATATACAGCAGACACGGTTGCAACGGGAACCTTGCGCCTTTTGGAAGCCGTGCGCATACTGGGTATGGAAAAGCATGCCCGCATATATCAGGCATCGACGAGCGAATTGTTCGGGCTGGTACAGGAAGTTCCGCAGAGTGAAACCACACCGTTTTACCCACGCTCTCCCTATGCGGTTGCAAAGCAATATGGCTATTGGATTGTAAAGAATTATCGTGAAGCTTATGGTATGTTTGCTGTCAATGGCATATTGTTTAACCACGAGAGCGAACGTCGCGGCGAGACCTTCGTGACCCGTAAAATTACGCTTGCGGCTGCACGGATAGCCCAAGGAGTGCAGGATAAACTGTATCTTGGAAACCTCAGTAGCCGGCGCGACTGGGGCTACGCCAAGGATTATGTGGAATGCATGTGGCTCATGTTGCAATATGAACGTCCCGAAGATTTTGTGATAGCGACAGGAGAAATGCACACAGTGAGAGAATTCTGCAGCTTGGCTTTTCATGAAGCCGGTATAGAACTCGATTGGCGCGGAACAGGCGTTGAAGAACAAGGTATTGATGTTGCAACCGGACGTGTTCTTGTTGAAGTGGAACCGAAATACTTCCGCCCGACAGAAGTGGAGCAGCTGATGGGAAACCCGCGGAAAGCACGCGAGCTGCTCGGGTGGAATCCACGCAAGACATCGTTTCATGAGCTCGTGAGAATCATGGTAGAGCACGATATGAAAGAAGTAAGAAAGCACGTTGCGGCCAGCAATGTTGACAAGTAAGCAACCAAAGAAAACAATCAGAAATGGAAAAAGATTCAAAGGTGTTTGTGGCCGGTCATCGTGGGCTCGTAGGGTCGGCCATTCTCAATAATCTGAAGCAGAAAGGCTATACTAATTTTGTATTGCGCACGCATGGCGAACTTGATTTGACCAATCAGGCCCGTGTTACAGACTTCTTCGAAAAAGAACGGCCGGAGTATGTTTTTCTTGCCGCTGCTTATGTTGGAGGGATTATGGCAAACAGCATCTATCGTGCAGATTTCATTTGGCGCAATTTGCAGATAGAATGCAACGTCATACAAAACGCCTGGCGTTTCGGAGTGAAAAAATTGTGTTTCCTTGGCAGTACCTGCATCTACCCTCGCGAAGCTCCACAGCCAATGGCCGAGGACTGTTTGCTCACTTCTGCATTGGAATATACCAATGAGCCTTATGCATTGTCAAAGATAGCCGGGCTGAAGATGTGCGAAAGCTTCAATCTGCAATATGGAACGAATTTCATAGCCGTGATGCCGACCAATCTTTACGGGCCAAACGACAATTTTGATCTGACGACAAGCCACGTGCTTCCGGCTTTGATTCGCAAATGCCATCTGGGGCGTTGCCTGATGGCCGATGATTGGGAAGCTTTGCGCCGTGACCTGAACAGGTATCCTCTGGAAGGTGTGGACGGAAAAGCCGGAAAAGACGAAATTCTTAAAGTGCTATATAAATATGGTATCAGTCGTGACGGCGGAGAAACACATATTGAAATCTGGGGTACAGGAAAGCCGCTGCGAGAATTTCTTTGGAGCGAGGATATGGCAGATGCCTGTGTCTATCTGATGGAAAATGTGGATTTTTCAGATTTGCATCCAAAAGATTGCAAGGAAATAAGGAACTGCCACATTAATATAGGCACGGGAAAAGAATTGAGCATAAAAGAATTGGTAGATAAAATAAAGAAAATCGTAGATTTCGGAGGCAATATAGTTTGGAATGCTTCCAAACCCGATGGGACGCTGCGGAAATTGACAGATCCTTCCAAGCTGCACAGGTTGGGATGGCATCATAAAGTCGAGCTCGAAGACGGAATTGCCCGTTTGTATGATTGGTATCTGAACCACAAGAGTGAGCGTTGAGTGTCGAGAATGCATTTTTCCTTTGACGTGAGGGCTCTTTCGCATTGTCTGAAATAATGTCGATAACGATAGCAAAGCCGCAGAAATCGCGCGAAAAGGCCTTTTTGAGCGATGCTGTCTAAAAGAAAAAGCTTCGCTGACACTCTCATTTCAGAAAAAAATTATACTTTTGGGGTGCTAAAACAAAATATATGGCATTAGAAGATAGAATCATAAAAGTGAATCTGGAAGAAGAAATGAAGACTTCCTATATTGACTATTCCATGTCAGTAATAGTGGCACGTGCTCTTCCGGATGTCCGCGACGGTTTCAAACCTGTACATCGCCGAATACTTTACGGCATGATGGGACTTGGCAATACCCATGACAAACCCTATAAAAAATCGGCTCGTATTGTCGGTGAGGTGCTTGGTAAATATCATCCCCATGGCGATTCGTCTGTATATGGCGCACTGGTGCGCTTGGCACAGAATTGGGCGATGCGCTATACTTTGGTTGACGGCCAGGGAAACTTCGGTAGCGTAGACGGTGACTCAGCGGCCGCTATGCGTTATACAGAGGCCAGACTCACCCCCTTAGGCGAGGCAATGATGCAAGACCTTGATAAGGAAACCGTCGATATGGTTAATAATTTCGATGATACCTTGCAAGAGCCGACGGTGATGCCGACCCGCATCCCCAATCTGCTTGTTAACGGTGCAAGTGGTATTGCCGTTGGTATGGCTACGAACATACCTACGCATAATTTGGGCGAAGTCATCGATGCTTCCGTTGCTTATATTGACAATCCCGAAATAGATGTAAATGGTCTGATGCAATATGTGCCCGCTCCCGATTTCCCTACGGGCGGTTATATATATGGATTGCAAGGAGTCAAGGATGCGTACGAAACGGGTAAGGGACGCGTTGTTATGCGTGCGAAGGCAGAGATAGAGGAAGGGCCGACACATAGTAGTATTGTGGTGACCGAAATTCCTTATGGCGTAAACAAAGCAGAGCTCATCAAGTACATTGCGTCTCTTGTCAACGAAAAGAAAATCGTCGGCATCAGTAATATCAATGATGAGTCGGATCGCGAAGGCATGCGCATTGTAATTGATGTAAAGCGTGATGCAAATGCCAACGTTGTGCTTAACAAACTGTTCAAAATGACAGCTCTGCAAAGCAACTTCGCAGTCAATTGCATTGCATTGGTGCACGGGCGCCCGCGTTTGCTGTCGTTAAAGGACTGCATTATGAACTTTGTGGAGCACCGCCACGATGTTGTTATTCGTCGCACGCGCTACGAAAAACGCAAAGCCGAGGAACGTGCTCATATATTGGAAGGGCTTATTATTGCAAGCGATAATATTGACGAGGTTGTGCAAATTATAAAGAAGGCAAAGTCTCCTCAAGTTGCCATTTCAGGCCTGATGGAACGCTTTGGCCTTGATGAGATACAGGCGAGGGCTATTGTAGACATGCGTCTGCGTCAGCTTACAGGTCTGATGCAGGAAAATTTGCATGCCGAATATGATGAACTTGAGCGTAAGATTGCATATTACGAACAGATACTTGCCGATCCTGAGCTTTGCAAGAAAGTCATAAAGGATGAGCTTCTTGAAGTGAAGGCCAAGTGGGGCGATGCGCGTAAAAGCGAGATTGTACCCGGTGGGGGCGATGATTTTAATCCAGAGGACTTTTATGCTAACGATCCTGTTGTAATTACTCTCAGTCACCTCGGCTATATCAAGCGTACTCCTTTGAATGAGTTCCGTGCGCAAGGGCGTGGAGGTGTAGGCAGTAAGTTGAGCAGTACACGCGAAGAGGATTTTATTGAAAACATATACCCGGCGACGATGCACAATACAATGCTCTTTTTCACCAAGAAAGGACGTTGTTATTGGCTCAAGGTGTACGAAATACCCGAGGGAGCACGCAATTCGAAAGGGCGCGCTATCCAAAATGTGCTGAATCTTGAGAATGACGATGCTGTCAGTGTTTGCCTAAATATCCGTAAGCTCAATGATGCCGAGTTCTGCCATTCACATTACGTCGTATTCTGTACGAAACAGGGCATTGTCAAGAAGACTTGCCTCGAAGACTATTCGCGTCCGAGAGCAAACGGTGTGATTGCCATCAATATCAAGGAAGATGACGCTGTTATCGATGTGGTTCTCACCAATGGCGAAAACGAATTGATACTTGCCAACCGCAGTGGCCGCGCTATCCGATTCAATGAAGACAAAATCCGCACAATGGGGCGCACCGCGACCGGCGTTAGGGGCATGACGCTTGAAAATGAGAACGATGCTGTTGTCGGAATGGTGTGCGTATACAATCTTGAAAAGGACACTGTCCTTGTTTTGAGCGAAAAAGGCTATGGCAAGCGCAGTGCCGTTGAGGATTATCGCGTAACTAATCGTGGCGGAAAGGGTGTGAAGACACTTAACATCACCGAAAAGACCGGTCAATTGGTTGCCATCATTAATGCCATTGACGAGCGCGACCTTATGATCATCAACAAGAGCGGAACGGCCATTAGAACTCATATTTCGGACATTCGTGTGATGGGGCGCGCCACTCAGGGTGTAAAACTCATTGACATCAAGAAGCGTAACGACGAGATAAGCAGTATTTGCAGCGTTATATCTGAAAAAGAAGAGGAATCGGTTGCGGCCGGCAGCGAAGCCGATGCCGAAGGAATGCCTGTGCCGCAAGACAACGGCACAAGCGGCATTGCAGAAAGCAGTGTAGCAGGCAATGAAGACAATATAGACAACAACTCAAATCAATAAAGGTATGAAAAAAAGTATCTTATCATTAGTTACAATCATGATTGCCTCACTTTCGTACGCCCAGAACATGGCCGTCTACAAAGCTGAGGAGCAATTCAAGGAAGGAAAGTATGCCGAGGCAGAGAAAACCATCCTACCGGCCTTGACAAATCCGAAAACCAAGAAGCTGGCTTTTGCTTACAATCTTGCCGGAAAAATTGAAGGCACATTGTTGAATGCCGAAATTCAAAAGGCTGCGGCCAAGCAACCGCTTGACACGGTTTTGTTCATCAATTCGTTGGACAAGGCTGTAGAGTTCTTTACAAAGAGCGATGAGTATGAGCGCACGCCCGATGCCAAAGGCAAGGTGAGCGACAAGCTGGAGTATTATGCCGAGAACAAGAAGCAATTAAGAGACATGATTTCCTATTATGCCTATGCGGGTCAGTTTGAAAACCAGCGAGGAAACAAGAAGGGAGCCTATGAGGCGTTCGAGAAATATCTTCACATGCCCAAGAACAGGGTATTTACCAAGGCTGAAACCGATTCCATTTATAAGGCAGGTGAGGAGACTTTTAATCGTGTGGGTTATTTTGCTGCCATGTTGGCTTTCGAGATGAAAGACTACGATGGAGTGTTGAAGAATGTCGATTTTGCTATAGCCGAAAAGTCTTCGCGCAATGATGGCTACATGATGAAGCTTGCAGCCTACTTGGCCAAGAAGGATACGGCCAGTTGGGTAAAGACTTCGCGTGAGGCTGTTGCCAGCATAGATGATAATCCGACATATTGCAACAACCTTCTTTATTATTATACTTCGAAAAATCTGAAGGAAGAAGCCAAGGCTATGGCTGACGAGCTTGTACAGAAAGCTCCCAACAACAAGATGGCCTATTATGCCCGCGGTTGTGTTAACATGAATACCTTTAAGAAGTTTGCCGAGGCTCGTCAGGATTTCGACAAGGCCATTGCGCTTGACGCTAATTTCGTTGAAGCCATCTACAACAAAGGCGTAAGCTATGTCAACGAACTGATTTCTTTGAATCTGAATACCGATACCAAATCGAAAGACTACAAGCAGACATTGGAAAAGGCTCGTGCTTATTATTCTGCCGCCCGTCCCTTGTTTGAAAAAGTTCGCGAACTGGTTCCCGACAAAAAGGAGCTTTGGGCCGAGAATCTGCGTAACATCTATTATAACTTGGATTTGAAGGATAAGGCCAAGGAAATGGAAAACATTATAGGCCAAAAGTAAACAGAAATCCGGTGCAAGTCTGATACCGAATACTGAAATTGCCGAAGCGGGTTGTCTCATCAAAAAGACAGCCCGCTTTTGCTGTGGCATTTGCCGCGTCAGAAATTCAATTTGCTCCCTTCTGTTTTCAATTTGCCGCCTTTTGCGATTTTTTTGCAGGCTATTGTCACAAATCGAGGCAATTGCTTTGCATAATGAAAGAATATCCGTACATTTGCAACCGTATTAAGACAGAGCCGTAAGGCTTTCATTCAAAAAGGAAGGAATCAAGATGAAACAAAACAGCGCCATTATTCGATTGCATATTCTACAATTATAAGATTGCGGAAGTGAGAATCGTATAGCGTCGCATAGATAGAAATTAAAAAATAGGGCCTTTCCACTTCCGCATGTGGAAAGGTTTTTTTATTTATAAAGAAGTAAAGAGATGAGTGATAGACTTTTCATTTTTGACACAACTCTCCGCGACGGCGAACAAGTGCCGGGATGTCAGTTGAATACGGTGGAGAAAATCGAAGTGGCCCGCCAGTTGGAGCAATTGGGCGTAGACATTATCGAAGCCGGTTTTCCCATATCGAGTCCCGGTGATTTCAATTCGGTCATTGAAATATCGAAAGCTGTGACCTGGCCCACCATTTGCGCCTTGACCCGTGCCAAGGAAAAAGACATAGATTGTGCGTTCGAAGCCTTGAAATATGCCAAGCGCAAGAGGATTCATACCGGAATCGGTACCAGCGACTATCATATCAAGTATAAGTTTAATTCGAATCGCGAAGATATTTTGGAGCAAGCCATTGCTGCTACGAAATATGCCAAGAAATATGTTGAAGACGTTGAGTTTTATGCCGAAGATGCCGGCCGCACCGACAATGAATACCTTGCGCGAGTGGTAGAAGCCGTCATCAAGGCCGGAGCCACGGTGGTCAACATCCCCGACACCACAGGTTATTGTCTGCCAACGGAGTATGGGGCAAAAATCAAATACCTTATGGAGCATGTGGACGGCATAGACAAGGCTATAATATCCACCCATTGTCACAACGACCTTGGCATGGCAACGGCCAACACATTGAGCGGAGTGCTCAACGGAGCGCGTCAGGCCGAAGTGACCATCAATGGTATCGGCGAGCGGGCCGGCAATACAAGCGAAGAAGAGATTGCCATGATACTCAAGTGTCACAAGCTGGGCATCGAGACCAATATCAATACACGCAAGATTTTTGGCATCAGCCGCCTTGTAAGCTCGCTGATGAACATGCCCGTGCAGCCCAATAAAGCTATTGTGGGACGCAATGCCTTTGCTCATTCGAGCGGCATCCATCAAGACGGCGTCTTAAAGAATGTGGAGACCTATGAGATAATGAATCCCAAAGACGTGGGCATAGACGACAATTCGATTATACTGACAGCGCGCAGCGGCCGTGCGGCCCTGAAATATCGCTTGGGAGTCTTGGGCGTGGAAATCAAGGAAGAGAAGCAACTCGACGAAATCTATAAGAAATTTCTCAGTGTTGCCGACAAGAAGAAAGAAGTCACCGACGACGACATACTGGTGCTTGCAGGAGCCAACCGCAGCGATGCCCATAAGATAAAGCTCGACTATCTGCAAGTGACAAGCGGTGTGGGACTCCGCCCCGTTGCAAGTTTGGGTCTCGACATAGCCGGTGAAAAGTTTGAAGCCTGTGCAAGCGGCAACGGCCCGGTAGATGCCGCAGTACGCGCGTTGAAGAACATTATCAAGCGCGAAATGGTGTTAAAGGAATTTACCATTCAGGCCATCAACAAAGGAAGCGACGATGTCGGCAAAGTGCACATGCAAGTGGAATACAAAGGACATTCCTATTACGGTTTCGGAGCCAACACCGACATCGTGGCTGCCAGTGTAGAGGCCTACATTGATTGCATCAACAATTTTAAAGACTGAAAAAACGATAGAAAGACAATGAATACCCTATTCGACAAAATTTGGGACCGACACGTGGTGCAGACCATCAAGGACGGTCCGCAGCAACTCTTTATAGACAGGCTCTACTGCCATGAAGTGACCAGCCCGCAGGCATTTGCCGGCATGCGGGCCCGGGGACTGAAATGTTTTCGCCCGGAGCGCATCTACTGCATGCCCGACCATAACACACCCACCCACGATCAGGACAAGCCCATCGAAGACCTCGTGTCACGCAAGCAAGTCGACACACTCGAGAAGAACGCCAAAGAGTTCGGCCTGCATTATTATGGTATGATGAACCCCAACAACGGCATCATACATGTTGTGGGGCCCGAGCGCGGCCTGACACTGCCGGGCATGACCATCGTCTGCGGCGACTCGCACACATCGACCCACGGGGCAATGGGAGCTGTGGCATTCGGCATCGGGACAAGCGAAGTCGAAATGGTTCTCGCTTCGCAGTGCATCCTGCAACAGAAGCCCAAGTCGATGCGCATTACCGTCAACGGCCGTCTTGGACGCGGCGTGACAGCAAAAGATGTGGCATTATACCTCATGTCGAAAATATCGACCAGTGGAGCCACAGGCTATTTCATTGAATATGCCGGCGAAGTGGTGCGCAATCTCAGCATGGAAGGACGTCTCACTCTTTGCAACCTGTCAATTGAAATGGGAGCCCGAGGCGGCATGATAGCTCCCGACGAAACAACATTCGCTTACCTCAAAGGACGGCCTGAAGCACCCAAAGGCAACGAATGGGACAAGGCCGTGGCCTATTGGAGAACCCTCAAAAGCGATGACGATGCCGTCTTCGACAAAGAGCTTGCTTTTGACGGAAATGACATACAGCCCATGATAACCTACGGAACAAATCCCGGAATGGGCATAGCCATCACCGGCACCATACCCGAGCCCGAAACAGAAACCGACAGAAAGGCTCTTGAATACATGGGCTTTCAGGCCGGACAATCCATGATAGGAAAAAAAGTAGACTACGTATTTCTCGGAGCCTGCACCAACGGGCGCATCGAAGACTTTCGGGCGTTTGCTTCCATAGTGAAAGGCCGCAAAAAAGCTCCCGGACTCATAGCATGGCTCGTGCCGGGAAGCTGGGCCGTAGACAAACAAATACGTGAAGAGAAGCTCGACAAAGTACTCGAAGAAGCAGGCTTCGAAATACGTCAGCCGGGATGTTCGGCCTGTCTGGCCATGAACGACGACAAAATACCGGCCGGAAAATACAGCGTATCAACATCCAACCGCAACTTTGAGGGGCGGCAGGGACCCGGGGCACGCACCATGCTGGCAAGTCCGCTCACCGCGGCGGCGGCAGCAGTAACAGGAAAAGTAACCGACCCGAGAGACTTTTTATAATCACCATAACAGCAAAAACGATGAAAGAGAAATTCGGCATCATCAAGAGCACATGCGTGCCACTTCCACTTGAAAACATCGACACAGATCAAATCATACCTGCCCGTTTTCTTAAAGCAACCACCAAAGAAGGATTCGGTGACAACCTGTTCAGAGACTGGCGTTACAATCCCGATGGGACAAAAAAAGAAGACTTCGTATTGAACAACCCTAAGTACAAAGGCCAAATCCTTGTGGCAGGGAAAAACTTCGGCTGCGGTTCAAGCCGTGAACATGCAGCATGGGCCATCGCCGGCTACGGGTTCAGAGTAGTCATCAGCAGCTTCTTTGCCGACATACACAAGAACAATGAACTGAACAACTTTGTGCTGCCCGTGCAAGTAAGCGAAAAATTCCTCGCAAACCTCTTTGCATCGATCGAAAAGGATGCAGGTGTCGAAGTAATCGTGGACTTGCCCCAACAGACTGTAACAAACACGGCCACAGGCGAGCAGGAACACTTTGAAATCAACGGCTATAAGAAATATTGTCTTGAAAACGCGCTCGATGACATAGACTACCTCCTGAAAAACAAAGACAAGATAGAAGCCTACGAGCGCAAAAGCGTCGGAAAGGAATGAAACAAAACATACAGCCTTACATAGAAATAATGGACACAACGCTGCGCGACGGCGAACAGACCGATAGCGTATCGTTTGTGCCGCGTGAGAAACTGAACATCGCCCGTCTGCTTTTGCAAGACCTCAACGTAGATCGCATAGAGGTAGGCTCAGCACGAGTTTCGGAAGGCGAGCGCGAAGCAACACGTCTGATTTGCCATTGGGCCGAAGACAACGCGATGCTCAACCGGGTGGAAGTATTGGGATTCGTGGACGGCCATCTTTCGTTGGATTGGCTGAACGATTGCGGCTGTAAAAATATAAACCTGCTTTGCAAGGGTTCGTTGAGACATTGCCTCTATCAATTGAAAAAGCAGCCGCAGGAGCACATTGACGATATCCGTCGTTCCATAGACTATGCCGACCGTTTGGGAATAGGCGTGAACGTCTATCTTGAAGATTGGAGCAGCGGCATGAAGGATTCCCCTGATTTCGTTTACGCCATGGTCGATGCTTTAAGCAAGGAGAATATCCGCAGATTCATGCTTCCTGACACTTTAGGCATTCTGAATCCGCTCAATGTCATTGAGTATATGCGCAAGATGGTGAAGCGTTATCGCGGCCTACATTTCGATTTTCATGCTCACAATGATTATGATTTGGCTATCTCTAACGTTCTTGCGGCAGTGCTGAGCGGTTGCAAGGGCATCCATTCGACAATCAACGGACTGGGCGAGCGTGCCGGCAATGCCCCATTGGCAAGTGTGCAAGCCATATTGCACGATCAGTTTAATGCGCGTACAAGTATAAAAGAGAGCAATCTATACAAAGTAAGCCGCATGGTCGAGACATATTCCGGCATTATCATTCCGCCCAACAAGCCTATTGTTGGCGAGAGTGTGTTTACGCAAGTAGCCGGTGTACATGCCGACGGTGACAACAAGCACGGCCTTTATTGCAGCGATTTGCTCCCTGAACGTTTCGGTCGTCGCCGCGAATATGCTTTGGGCAAGAATAGCGGTAAGGCCAATATCCAGCGCAATCTTGAGGAACTCGGGCTGGAGCTTACACCTGAGCAGACCAAGCAGGTAACTGCCCGTATCACGGAGCTGGGCGACCGTAAGGAAATTGTCACTCCTGATGATTTGCCTTACATTGTGAGTGATGTGATAAAGCATTCTGTGGGCGAATCGAAGGTGAAGCTTATCAGTTATCTTGTGACTACGGCTCACGGGCTCCATTCGCATGCTTCGCTTCGTATAGAGATCGATGGACGCGAATATGAGGCCGGCGCCATGGGCGACGGTCAGTTTGATGCTTTCGTGCGAGGGCTTCGTGAAATCTATGTGGAGCGTCTTCATCGCAAGTTCCCTGTCTTGATCAATTACTTTGTGACGATACCTCCGGGCGGACGTACCGATGCTTTGGTGCAGACCGTCATTTCATGGGACTTTGAAGGCAAGACAATCCGCACGCGCGGTCTCGATGCCGACCAGACGGGTGCGGCAATCAAGGCCACCATTAAGATGCTTAACGTGCTTGAAAGCATGGAAAAGGCTGACAATGAATAGTTGCGTTGTTGTGAGGCATATAGTTTAATGAATTATTTTTATTAGAATATGAATTTGAAAATAGCAGTATTGGCCGGTGATGGAATCGGTCCCGAGATTTCCGTACAGGGTGTGAATGTAATTAAAGCCGTTGCCAACAAGTTTGGCCACGAAGTGTCTTTCAAGTCGGCTTTGTGCGGTGCGAGTGCCATTGACGCCGTTGGCGATCCTTTTCCCGAAGAGACGTTTGAGGTTTGTAAGGAGGCCGATGCCGTGTTCTTCTCTGCCGTTGGCGATCCTAAGTTTGACAATAATCCTACTGCCAAGGTCCGTCCCGAGCAGGGGCTTTTGGCCATGCGCAAGAAGCTCGGGCTTTTTGCCAATATTCGTCCGGTGCAGACGTTCAAGTGTCTTTTGCACAAGTCGCCATTGAAGGACGAGCTGATTGACGGTGCCGATTTCATTTGCATTCGTGAGCTGACGGGCGGCATGTATTTCGGTGAGAAATTCGAGGGCGACGACAAGGCCTATGATACCAATTATTACACGCGTCCCGAGATAGAGCGAATCTTGAAAGTGGCTTTCGAGTATGCCCGCAAGCGCAAGAAGCACCTGACGGTGGTCGATAAGGCCAATGTCCTGGCCAGCTCTCGCCTGTGGCGCAGGGTGGCTCAGGAGATGGTGCCTCTCTATCCCGATGTGAACACCGATTTTATGTATGTCGACAATGCTTCGATGCGCATGATTGCAGAGCCTCGTTTTTTTGACGTGATGGTAACTGAAAACACCTTTGGCGATATTCTTACAGACGAGGGGTCTTGCATCAGCGGTAGCATGGGTTTGTTGCCTTCGGCTTCTACGGGAACGGGCACTCCCGTCTTTGAACCCATCCATGGTTCCTGGCCTCAGGCCAAGGGGCTTAATATTGCCAATCCTTTGGCTCAGATATTGTCTGCCGCCATGCTTTTCGAATATTTTGACTGCAAGGCCGAAGGTGCATTGATTCGCGAGGCTGTCAATGCCAGTCTCGATACCAATGTGCGCACTCCCGAGATACAAGTCGAGGGCGGGGCTAAATATGGCACCAAGGAAGTAGGCGAATGGATTGTAGATTATATTGCCAAGAAGTAACGTATTCAGAGCTGTTACTTATCGGACAAACTTAAACGGCCGCAGCGTGTGTTACGCATGCGGCCGTTTAAAATTTGCAGCGTTTGTGTTGAAATCTGCTGCGTTTGTGTCTGAATTTACAGCCTAATCGGTGACGGTTATATCGCCCATCAGATAGCGTTTCTTGCCGTCAGTCAGGTCGTAGGGCATTTCTATTGTCGGGGTGCCGTCGAGAGTTCCCACAGAAACATAGATTTTGTATTTTCCGGGGCGGCACGTGCGGAAGAACGTGCCGCACGAGTCGTTGATGACGGGTGCCACTGTAAAGCGCGAGAAGAGTGGTACGGCTGGTGCTTTCCCGGGTTTGGCTACGGGGAGAATCTTTACGTTGAAATCGGTGGCTACCAAAACCGAAACGATGCCTCCGCGTTCGTTCTTGATGGTGAAGCAGGGGTAGCCGCCTTGATAGCATGGCGCAACGCCGGCATTTTTCCAGTTGGATGCTATTTGAAACGGCTCGCCTTTTTTCACTTTGTCGGGCCATTTGGCGTTGGCTACTTGTATGCGGTAGCCGAGGCGGCGGTTAATGCGGTCAATGATTTGGCGGTTAGAGTCAAGTTCTTGCCTTGGCCAGCAGTGGATGGACATGTAGGAAGCGTGATAGTCTTCGACCGATTTAAGCAGTAATTCGCGGTCCCATGCTCCGCGCTCCATCGAGCCGAGCATGTGTTCGTGCTCAAGCACTACGGGCAGGGCAGGCCAGAAGAGCCCTGCCATGCCGCTGTGGTACCAATGACGCGGTGCGGGTTGCACCAATATGCTGTCGTCCCGCAGCGTAACCCCTTTCGATAAAGCGTAGTCGATGATTGGCGAGTGAACGATGGGCGCATCGTGTCCAGCGAAGTCGTCCGAAATGACCAGCTGGGTGTGTTTGAAATATTTGCAATAGATGTCGATGATTTTCTTCTGTGTCTCGATGCCCCACGAGCGTCCGTGAACCGGTGTGGAGAGCACCGTGTGGCCTTCGCCCCACATGCCGAAATGGCCGATATCGATAAAAGCGACATTCGGATTGTTGTCGTAGCGCCGGGCCATGATTCTGATAAAATGCTCTACTTTGCTCAGAAATACCGAATCGGCATAATCGGGCTCCAGGTAGTTGCCTACCTTGTAATAACGGGCTCCTGCATCAAAGACCCACTGCGGTGTGGCACGGCTGAGCCAGTTTTCGGTGGCAGTGACGCGAAAGGCAACCTTTTTGCCCGCTTGAATCCAGCGTTGGGCAGGGGTATCGACGAGTTCCCAGTTAAAAACTCCTTCCTTAGGCTCGAGAAAACTCCATGGCAGGCGCAGATAAACCGTGCTGAGGCCGGGAAAGTCGTCTAATACGTCTTCGGCTTCGAGCTTCGACCCATAGTTCTGCAACAGATTGGAATAAAAGTGCATTGTCCAGCCCATGCCCGGATTGACAAGAGCTTTTCCGTTGTCTTTCGGGACAAACGAACCGGCGTTGGCGGCATGAAAGCCGAAAAGCATAACGCATGCCGCTGCAAGGCAGCGCAGTTTGAAATTATGAAGTACCATGTTGCGAAAATACGAAAACAAATCTGCACAAGCGTCATATTGTCACTTTAAACGATGGCTTGAGGCGTATTTTTCTGAAAAGGCGAAAAATATCGCGTGCCATCATGTCTGTATATGGGAATTATGGGTATTTTTGCAAACGGAAAAACAAAAACCAAAGAGAGATGAAAATACGTAAGATTGTATTCGGGCTGTGCCTGCTTCTTTCAGCAAGTGCTATGGCCGATACGCAAGTAGTAGCCCACAGAGGCTATTGGAGAGCTCCGGGCTCGGCTCAAAACAGTATCAGTTCGTATGAGAACGCCGACCGTATAGGTTGCTATGGTTCTGAAATCGATTTGTGGATGACGATTGATGGTCATGTAGTAGTCAATCACGATGCCACTTTCAAGGGCGTGAACATACAGAACGCCACTTTCGACGAAGTGCGCAAGATAAGGCTTGACAACGGTGAGCAGATACCTACCTTGGAAGAGTATCTCAAGGTAGCCAAGAAAGGCAAGTCGCGTCTTGTCATAGAAATCAAGACCCATAAAGATCTTTGGCAGCTCAACCAATGCGTTGACAAGACGCTTGCTGCCGTAAAGAAATTCAAGATGGAGAAAGATGTAGACTATATCGCTTTCAGCTATGCAGCCGTGCTGCGCATCATTGAGAAAGCACCGAAAGGCACTCCCGTATACTATTTGAATGGCGACCTTCCTCCTCAGAAACTCAAGCAGATAGGCTGTGCCGGTCCCGATTATCACGAAAACGTGTTCCTGAAGACCCATCCCGAATGGATCAAGGAATGTCACGATCTTGGTCTGAAGGTGAATGTGTGGACTGTTGACGATGAGAACAACCTGAAGCATTTTATCAATGAAGGTGTTGACTACATAACAACCAATGAGCCTGAGCTGCTTCAAAAATTGTTGAAGAAATAGAGAACGCTTTTACGCAAGCATACAAAACCGGCGCGTCTGCCTTCATCATGTCAAGGCCAACGCGCCGGTTTGTTCTAAATAACTATTACAGCTATTTTTCTATTTGTGGTTGTTGACGTATTCTGCCATTCTTGCTTCGTTCTCTTTGACGCTTTGATACAGCTTGAGCTGGGCGCGCGTACGCACGAGGTTGTGCTCCGGATACTGAATCTTGTAATAGCGGTCTCCGTCGAGATAATCGGCAAAGAAGCGCACACATTGCATAAACGGGAACAGTTTGGCAGCGTAAGGGATGTTTTCGCGCTCGACGGGTAACAGGAAGCTCTTGGTGCTTTCAAGATAACCGTCGGTGAAAGCCTCGAATATATCCATGCGGAAGTTCACTTTGCTTAAATCGGGCTCGTCTTCGCGGCTTGTGTTGGCTGCCGAGCGCAAGAAATCGCCGATATCGCTGAAAACGAAATTGGGCATAACGGTATCGAGGTCGATAACGCAGAGCACACTGCCGTCTTTTTCAAACAGGAGGTTGTCAACCTTTGTATCACAGTGGCATATACGTTTGGGTAGCAGACCCTCGCGGAAGAGTCGTTCGCCTTTGCACATTTCTTCAGCGTCGGTTTCTATGGCTTCTACGATGTCGCGTACTGCGGCAAGGCGTCCCACGCGGTCGGCTTTAACGGCATCGTGCAACTGTTGCAGCCGAAATTCCATATTATGAAAGTTGGGAATTGTTTCTCCGAGCTTTTCAGGCAAATCCGACAGCATGGCCTGAAAATTTCCGAAGGCTATGCCTACGTCGTGGCTTGAGGCCGGTGTGACTTCCGACTTTGTGACAGCATCGGGTATGAAGTCCATGATGCGCCAGTACTTACCGTTTTCATCGCAGAAGTAGTATTTTCCAGATTGCTTTGCGGGGCGGAAGTTAAGTACCTTGCGGTTAATGTCGGTTTCGCCTTTTTCTTCAAGCTTTTTGCGGATGTGCGTTGTCACGGCAACGATGTTGTGCATCAGCATATCGACATCTGTGAAAATGGCATTGTTGATGTGTTGCAGCACATAGTCGGGACAATTGTTTTCTTGGGTGGTAACTTTGAAAGTGTCGTTGATAAGTCCGTTACCGAGCGGCTTAATGTCGACTACAGTGCCAGGAATATCAAATTGTGACACGATTGAGAGAAACTTTTCTTTTTCCATTGTGAAGCTTTTCAGTGGTTATTATATTTGGAAGCTCTGCTTTTAGAACTGCTCAGGCAGTTTATATTGGCAGATAGTTTTTGCAAATATAGGAATATTTTTCGTTATGCTTTGCGTATGCCGTGAAAAAACAGAGTTTTGCGACATTTTCGGTCAGCGAAACAGGTCGTGTTGAATCATGCGTTCGTTTTAAAGGTCCGTGTGTCGTCGATGTGTAAAAAGAGCAAAGACAGTGCGGTGGTTTTCGATGGAAATAACTACCTTTGCAATCATTTAAAACGTTACACATGGATTTAGATGTATTGACAGCCGTCTCACCCATAGACGGTCGGTATCGCAGTAAGGTTGATAGCCTGTCTCCTTATTTTTCGGAATATGCTTTGATCAAGCACCGCGTGAGAGTGGAGATAGAGTACTTTGTGATGCTGTGTGAATTGCCTTTGCCTCAGTTGGCAGGCTTTGACAAGTCTTTGTTCCCGCGGTTGCGTGGTTTCTACGAAAATTTGTCGGAAGCCGATGCCCAGCGCGTAAAAGACATAGAAAAGGTGACAAATCATGATGTCAAGGCAATAGAATACTTTATCAAGGAAAAATTTGACGAGATAGGCGGTTTGGATGAATACAAGGAATTCATACATTTCGGATTGACATCTCAGGATATAAACAATACCTCCTTTCCGCTGATGCTGAAGGAAGCGATGTCGGCGGTGGTCTATCCGGCTTTGGACGAATTGGTAGACCAGCTGAATGCCTATGCCGAAGAATGGAAAGATGTGCCGATGCTTGCGCATACACACGGACAACCTGCATCGCCTACGCGTCTTGGCAAGGAAATAAAGGTGTTTGCTTACCGTCTGGAACGTCAGATTGCCGAGCTGCGGCGTTTGCCTTATCCCGCGAAGTTTGGCGGAGCCACGGGTAACCTGAACGCTCACCATGTGGCCTATCCGCAATATGACTGGAAGACTGTTTGCAATCGTTTTGTCGAGGAACGTCTCGGATTGGAGCGCGAGCAGTATACCACGCAGATATCCAACTATGACGGACTGGGCGAAATATTCGATGCACTGAAGCGCATCAATACAATTGTTATCGATCTTGACCGCGATTTTTGGCAGTATATTTCGATGAACTACTTCAAACAAAAGATTAAAGCAGGAGAAGTCGGATCGAGTGCAATGCCGCATAAGGTCAATCCCATCGATTTTGAAAATTCGGAGGGAAATATGGGAATGGCCAACGCCATACTTGTGTTCCTTTCAACGAAACTTCCCATATCGCGCCTGCAACGCGATTTGACAGATTCGACAGTCTTGCGCAACATAGGTGTGCCTTTAGGTCATATGATGATAGCTCTTGCCAGTACGTTGAAAGGTCTGCGCAAGCTGTTGCTGCACCGCGAGAGCATCGATGCGGATCTGAACGGCTGCTGGGTAGTAGTTGCCGAAGGCATTCAGACCATACTGCGTCGCGAGGCCTATCCGCATCCGTATGAAGCCTTGAAAGCCTTGACTCGTACCAACAACGAGATAACCGAAGAAACCATCCGTCGTTTTATTGAAAATCTTGACGTGTCGGAATCGGTAAAGGCAGAATTGCGTGCCATTACGCCTCAGTCTTATACGGGGATTTAGGCAAGGCCGGAAAGTCTGGCTGCTGATATTATTGGCATTGCAGCATATGCAGTATGTACAACTTAAAGAATATATTCAAAATAATAAGAGCCGTGAGGCTTTAATACCAATCAAATAGTTTATGATAGACGAAGAAAACATTGGACAGCAGAATGCTTCTGCTTCAGAATCGGAAACGCCTGAGAATTCAGCCGTTCGAGCCGACAGAAAACCAACGGCTGCGCGTCCGCGCATCCGCCGCCATATATCGCATGGCGAAAAGGTGACAGCATATTCGGCAACGCCCTATCGGCGGGAACAGACCGGGTATC
The DNA here is from genome assembly GCA_002439755.1 of Prevotellaceae bacterium UBA6417. Taxonomy (GTDB): domain Bacteria; phylum Bacteroidota; class Bacteroidia; order Bacteroidales; family Bacteroidaceae; genus UBA6382. The sequence goes on from DJPH01000047.1 coordinate 31,167, forward strand.
AGCCGCGAACAAGCAATTATCAGCCACGCGAAAACAGTTACCAGCCCCGTGAAAACGGATTTCGCGGACCGCGTTATGGTTCGTCATTATCGCAATTTGCACCGCGCGAGCAGCGATTCAATCGCAATGCCAACGGCAGCGAACAGACACGCGGAGGAGAATATTCAGGAAGAGAGCAAAGCTATAATACCACTCGTTATAATGACGAGGGAAAGGATAATTATAACAGATACCAGCCTCAACGTAACGCATATCAGCGTGGCGCATATCGCCAACGTCCTTATCAGTCGCAACCCGATGCCTTCAATAGGGTGGATTTCGACTATCGTGAAGGCTATAACAGCAATAGCTATGACAGTAATTATGGCAACAGAATCGATAATTATAATGGTAATCGTCATTTTGGCGAACGCCAGCGTAATGATCGGGGAGGTTATACGCAGAAGCGTCAGCAACAAAAGCGCAAGCGTCCGTATGAATACGACCTGGCGGGCAAGTATGGTTTGAAAAAAGTGCTTCGTTACAAAGAGGCCAACGTGGATCCCAAACAACCCATTCGCCTGAACAAGTATTTGGCCAATGCCGGAATCTGTTCGCGTCGTGATGCCGACAAATTTATAACAGAAGGGCTTGTTACCGTAAACGGAAATGTCGTTACCGAACTGGGTACGAAAGTGATGCGCTCGGATGAAGTGAGGTATAAAGATCAGAATGTGATGCTTGAAGACAAAATCTATATACTTCTCAACAAACCGAAAGATTATGTGACGACGAGCGATGATCCGCTAAATCGCAAGACGGTGATGGATTTGGTAAAGAATGCTTGTCCCGAGCGCATATATCCGATAGGACGCTTGGACCGCAACACTACCGGCGTATTGCTGTTGACCAACGACGGTGATATGGCATCGCGCCTGATGCACCCGAAGTATATGAAAAAGAAGATTTATCATGTCTACCTGCATAAATCCGTGTCGGAAGAGGATATGAAAAAGATCCTGACCGGAATCGAACTGGATGATGGCGAGATAAAGGCCGATGCAATTGAATATGCAAGCGAAACAGACAAGAAGCAAGTAGGTATTGAGATTCACAGCGGACGCAACCGCGTTGTGCGCCGAATATTTGAAACCTTGGGTTATCATGTAGTGAAACTCGACCGAGTATATTTTGCAGGGTTAACCAAGAAGAACCTTCGACGCGGAGAATGGCGTTTCCTGACTGAAGATGAAGTGCGGGTACTTCGCATGGGCGCGTATGAATAAGTAAAGAAATACAGCAATTCGATGAAAGCGATAAAAAGAACAAAAATTATCGACGTGTTGGCTTCGGAAGCCTATGGCTCTGAAGTGAATGTCAAAGGTTGGGTGCGTACGCACCGAGGCAGTAAGGCCGTTCATTTTATAGCATTGAATGATGGGTCTACTATAAAGAATGTACAGATAGTGGCCGATGCAGCCAATTTTGAGGCTGAACTTTTCAAGCAGATTACAACGGGAGCCTGTATTAGCGTAAACGGCTTACTGACGAAGAGCCCCGGTGCCGGTCAGGCCAGTGAGTTGCAGGCAACAAAAATTGAGGTGCTTGGATTGTGTCCATCCGATTATCCGATGCAGAAAAAGGGGCAGACTTTCGAATATATGCGTCAGAATGCCCATTTGCGTTTGCGTACCAATACATTTGGCGCTGTGTTTCGTATACGTCACAACATGGCAATCGCCATTCATCGCTATTTTCATGAGCACGGCTTTTTCTATTTTCATACACCAATCATAACTGCGAGCGATTGCGAAGGAGCCGGTGAGATGTTCCAGGTGACAACGAAGAATCTCTATGATTTAAAAAAAGATGAGAACGGCCGTATCGACTATTCGGATGACTTTTTCGGAAAAATGACTTCGTTGACCGTTAGCGGGCAACTTGAGGGAGAATTGGCCGCGACTGCATTGGGGGCTATCTATACGTTTGGACCGACATTTCGTGCCGAGAATTCCAATACGCCGCGGCATTTGGCCGAATTTTGGATGATTGAACCGGAAGTGGCCTTTATCGATTTGGACGACTTGATGGATTTGGAAGAAGATTTTATCAAGTACTGTATCAAATGGGCTCTTGAAAATTGCAAGGACGATTTGGCGTTTCTCAATAAAATGATAGACAATACGCTTGTGGAACGTTTGCAGTCTGTGATTGCAGAAAATTTTGTCAGATTGCCTTATACCGAGGGAATAAAGATCCTTGAAAAAGCAGTTGAAGAGGGACACAAATTTGAGTTTCCGGTAAGTTGGGGCATGGATCTTGCAAGCGAGCATGAGCGCTACCTTGTGGAGCATCATTTCAAGAAACCTGTTATAATGACTGACTATCCGAAAGAGATCAAGGCTTTTTATATGAAGATGAACAAGGATGGGAAAACGGTTCAAGGTACAGATGTCCTTTTTCCTCAGATAGGTGAAATCATCGGAGGAAGCGTGCGTGAAGAAAACTACGAAAAGTTGCAGGAACAAATACGTGTTCGTAACATTCCGATGAAAGACATGTGGTGGTATCTTGACACCAGAAAATTCGGCACATGCCCGCATGGCGGTTTCGGATTGGGCTTTGAACGACTCATATTATTTGTGACAGGAATGCAGAATATCCGTGATGTGATACCTTTTCCGCGTACTCCGAAGACTGCAGATTTTTGATATAGATATTTTGCCAGGCAGCCCTTACGACTGGATGGCAAGTGCATAAAAAATAGAGAGTCCGGCCGTATAACCGGGCTTTTCTGTATAATAAAAGGTGCATGGCAACGTTATAAATATCAAGGAAGTTTGTACGTATGCAATGGATAGATAGAAGCAAACAGGTAAAATACGTGCTTATGGTGGTTGCTGTGTCGATAGCAACCATATCATTGGTATTTTCCCACTATCTGGTGAAGACATTGGAAAAAGACGCCAAATCAAAAATGGTTGTTTGGGCAGAGGCTATGCGTTCGCTTAATAAGGCAGATGAAAATACAGATTTGAGTTTAGTGCTTAAAGTCATTAATAATAATGACGCAATTCCTGTTGTTGTATTGAACAGAAATGGCAATGTCCTTGATTACAGAAATTTAAAGCTGAAGTATGATAGTAAGGCGGACTCAGTGGCAGCCCTACACCGTAAGGTGGAAGACTTGCGCCGGGAAGGTTACAGTATCAAATTGAGTTACGACCCATCTGATGCGGAAACAGGCAATAACTATATGGAAGTGCTCTATGACGAATCCGTACTGTTGAAACGCCTGTCGGTATATCCCTATATCCAAATAGGCATCGTCGCAATATTCCTTATAATAATGGTGTATGCGCTGCTAAGTTCAAAACGAGCCGAGCAAAACCGTGTTTGGGTGGGTCTGACCAAAGAAATTGCTCATCAGCTCGGGACTCCTATCAGTTCGCTTATGGCATGGGTGGAGCTTCTGAGAGAAACATATCCGGGAAACGTGATGATTGGAGAGATGAACAAGGATGTGGAACGTTTAAATCTTATAGCCGAGAGATTCTCAAAGATAGGATCCATGCCAGAATCCAAAGAAGAGAATCTGAACGAGGTAATGTGGCATGTGATCAATTATCTGTCAAAGCGCACGTCTGATCAGGTAGAATATATTTGTAATTTTCCTGCAACACCGGTTTATCTGAGATTGTGTGCACCTTTGTTTGAGTGGATAATTGAGAATTTATGCAAGAATGCCATTGATGCAATGTCCGGGCGTGGCCGCATAATTTTGACAATGCACGAATTGACATCTATGGTAATAATAGAGGTTACCGATACAGGCAAAGGAATTGCAAAGAACCGTTTCAAATCAGTATTTGTTCCCGGCTATACTACCAAGCAGCGCGGCTGGGGCTTGGGATTGTCGCTTGTGCGTCGTATAGTAGAGGTCTACCATAAAGGAAGGATATACGTGAAAAATTCAGAGCTGGGAAAAGGAACTACATTTCGCATTGAATTAAGGAAATGAATCAATAAGTAATTGGTCGGTAACAAAAAAAATAGTAACTTTGCAAGCCAGAAATTAAGAATATGCCGGACAGAATCAATTTGAAGGCAATGCGCTCAGAAAAAGAAACGTATAAGTATACGATAAATTCGGACTTCTTTACGCTGAAAGAGCATTCTTTGGCCAAAGGAGGCAATTTAGATGTTTGCGTTGATGTCTGCAAAAGTACTATTGACGATTCTTTTAATGTGCAAATCTCTATGATTGGTTGCATTATCACAGAGTGCGACCGTTGCCTGTCTGACTTGAAGATTCCTGTCAGGAGTGAGAACAACGTTAAAGTGAAATTTTCTGATCACGATGAAGACACTGAAGAGCTCGTATTGGTAAATAGGCGCGAAGGATTGTTGGATATCGGAACCTTGATTTACGAGTTCGCAGTCCTGTCATTACCCATTCATCCGGTACATGAGAAGGGTGAGTGCGATGCAGATATGATAACTCGCCTAAATGGCATATTGGTAAGTCGAGACTAATAAATACATTACTGAAATAGATTTAAATAAATAAGAAAATGGCACATCCTAAAAGAAGACAATCAAAGACGAGAACTTTAAAAAGAAGAACGCATGATAAAGCCATTGCTCCTACTTTGGCAAAATGTCCTAATTGCGGCGAGTGGCATGTGTACCATACGGTATGCTCTGCATGCGGTTATTATAGAGGAAAATTAGCAGTAGAAAAAGAAGTAGTAGCAGAATAATCGGCACGACGAAATGGGGAAAATCCATGCAATAATCACAGGCGTCGGTGGATATGTTCCTGAGTACGTCCTTAACAATGACGAATTGTCAAGGATGGTGGATACAAATGACGAATGGATTATGACAAGAATCGGCGTTAAGGAGCGCCGGATATTGAATGAAGAGGGTTTGGGCACCGGATATATGGCTCGCAAAGCTGCAAAACAGTTAATGCAAAAGCTTGATTATGATCCTGACACCATTGATGCCGTTATAGTATCAACTTCAACACCCGATTATCATTTCCCATCAACAGCGTCGATTGTATTGGGACACTTGGGACTGAATAATGCTTTTGCATTAGACATTTCGGCCGCTTGTTGCGGATTCTTATTTACTATGGATGTTGTTTCGTCCATGATAGAGAGCGGCCGTTACAAGCGTATTATTGTAATAGGTGCCGATAAGATGTCTTCAGTTGTTGATTATACAGATCGTGCAACATGCCCAATCTTTGGAGATGGTGCCGGTGCCGTGATGGTTGAAGCAACAGAAGAAGATTTAGGTTGGCAGGACTCAATACTGCGAACTGATGGCAAAGGGTTACCTTTCTTGTGCCTTAAGGCCGGTGGCTCGGTTTGTCCTCCGTCATACTTCACTATTGACCATAAACTTCATTACATTCATCAAGAAGGACGTACTGTGTTTAAATATGCAGTTACTGCAATGAGCGATTTAACTGCTGAAATTGCACAGCGCAATAATTTGAATAAGGATAATTTGGCATGGGTCATTCCTCATCAAGCAAATGTCCGTATTATTCAGGCTGTTGCTCATCGTTTGGAGCTTCCGATGGAAAAAGTGATGTTGAATATACAGCGTTATGGCAATACGAGTGCCGGAACTCTGCCTTTGGCTCTTTGGGATTATGAGAAGAAGCTAAAAAAAGGCGACAAATTGATTCTTACGGCTTTCGGTGCCGGATTCGTTTCAGGTGCGGCCTACATGACGTGGGCTTATGACGGAGAATCTGTTGGGAAATAAGTTGGTAATTAATAGTAAATAGATAAAACGCATCTCCACGTAGGTCAAGATGCGTTTTTTTATAAAATACCTAAGCATGGCTTTTAAATCCGGTTTTGTCAATATTGTTGGAAATCCGAATGTCGGTAAATCAACGCTCATGAACTTGCTTGTGGGCGAAAGGCTATCTATTGCGACATTCAAGTCACAAACGACGCGTCATCGCATCATGGGAATATTGAATCGCGAGGATTGTCAAATTGTTTTCTCTGACACCCCGGGGGTTCTGAAGCCGAGTTACAAATTGCAGGCTTCGATGCGTGCTTTCAGCGAGACGGCTCTTACCGATGTTGATGTGCTGCTTTATGTGACCGATGTTATTGAAGACTGTTCCAAGAATCAAGATTTTCTTGATGAGGTGAAACGTTTATCGATACCTAAGTTGGTGTTGATAAACAAAATAGATTTGTCAAATCAGCATGATTTGTTGAATTTGGTTGATAAATGGAAGCAATTGCTGCCTGATGCATTCATTTTCCCTGTTTCGGCTAAGGCCAAGTTCAATGTTGATCAGGTATTGAAGTTTATTATTGACAAGTTGCCAGAGAATCCGCCTTATTTTGACCGAGATCAGTTGACGGATAAGCCTATGAGGTTTTTTGTTTCAGAAATCATACGTGAGAAGGTCTTGCTTTTTTATGATAAAGAGATTCCCTATTCAGTTGAAGTTGTTGTTGAACAATATAAGGAGTGCCGTGATTTGGTAAGAATCAGTGGTGTGCTTTATGTAGAGCATGAAAGTCAAAAGGGTATCATTATCGGTCATGAGGGCAAAGCTTTGAAGAAAGTATCGACCGAGGCCAGAAAGTCGTTGGAAAAGTTCTTGGACAAAAAAGTGTTTATTCGTATTTTTGTCAAAGTAGACAAGGATTGGCGCAATTCCGATAAGAAATTGAGTCAGTTCGGTTATAAACCAGAATAATCAGATAATGGAAAATTTAGTTGCTATAGTAGGACGTCCCAATGTGGGCAAGTCAACCCTTTTCAACCGTCTGACAAAGACGCGTCACGCCATTGTGAGCGATATTGCCGGTACTACCCGTGATCGCCAGTACGGAAAGGTAGAGTGGTGTGGAAAGGAGTTCTCGGTAGTTGATACCGGTGGATGGGTTGTCAATACCGATGATATTTTCGAGGACGAAATACGCAAACAGGTAGTCATTGCCACGCAAGAATGTGATGTGATACTTTTTTTGGTCGATGTCAATAACGGTATTACCGATTGGGACAACGAAGTGGCGGCCATCTTGCGCCGTTCAGACAAGCCCGTCATTGTTGTGGCCAATAAAACCGATAATAATAACCTGCGTTATAATGCAGCCGAGTTCTATTCGTTTGGACTCGGTGAGCCTTTCTGCATCTCTTCTTTGACAGGAAGTGGCACTGGTGACCTTCTTGATTTGATTGTCTCAAAGTTTAAAGAAGAAAAAAGCGAAACAGAAGAACTTGAGATACCTCGCTTTGCTGTCGTGGGGCGTCCGAATGTGGGCAAAAGCAGTCTGATTAACGCTTTTATAGGTGAAGATCGTAATATCGTGACCAATATTGCCGGCACCACCCGCGATTCCATCTATACGCGCTATACAAAGTTCGGATTCGACTTTTTTTTGGTCGATACGGCCGGCATACGTAAGAAAAACAAAGTAAGTGAGGATTTGGAATATTTTTCCGTAATGCGTTCCATCCGTGCCATTGAGAATTCAGATGTGTGCATTCTTTTGATTGATTCTCAGCGTGGCATCGAATCGCAGGATATGAATATTTTCCAGTTGATACAGCGAAATAATAAGAGCCTTGTTGTCTTTGTCAACAAGTGGGATCTTGTGCAAGACAAGACTTCAAAGGTCATCAAGTCCTATGAAGATGCCATACGCAGCCGTATGGCTCCATTTGTCGATTTTCCCATTGTTTTTGGTTCGGCTCTGACCAACCAGCATATATACAAGGTGTTGGAAACTGCCAAGAACGTTTATCTTAATCGCAAGAAGCGCATTTCAACATCCAAGCTCAACGAATATATGCTGCCCATCATCGAGGCTTATCCTCCTGCTTCAAACAAGGGAAAATACATCAAGATAAAATACTGTTCGCAGATACCCGATACGCAGGTTCCTACGTTTGTTTTCTATGCCAATTTGCCTCAATATGTCAAAGAACCGTATTATCGCTTTCTCGAAAACAAGATACGTGCCCAATGGGATTTCTGCGGTACTCCCATCCGCATTTATATCCGCCAAAAATAAGCTCCGATGAAATTTTTCTTTTTTTTATCGGCCTTGTCTGTCTTGCTGGTCTCATCGTGTGGCGGTCGCGGTTCTTCATCATCGTCCGATCCCGGTGAAGCCGCCATCCGTTATGTACGCTGTTTGGCCGATGGCAGATATGGAGAGTTCGTTCGTGGCATGGTTTCGTGCGACAGTGCATCGGATGCCTATAAAAAACATACGATAATACTTTATAAGCAAATGGTTGTGGCGAAAAAAAAAGAATATGGTCCGTTGAAATCCATGCGTCACATTCGTTCCGACATCAGTGACGGAGGGTTGGTTGCAACCGTTTTTCTACAATTAGTCTATGCTAACGACAGCACTGAAGACATGATGCTGCCCATGCTGTGCGTTGACGGCCAATGGCGACTGCGATGACAAATAATTCTTTCAGTACCCCTGTTCACTGCTGAGCTTTTAAAAAGCCATCCGAACTTTCAATTTACACCTCCACCTGCTTATAACTGTTACGAGTGGGGGCAATTTATCGAATCTTTACCTTATTTATTTTCCTTACAAACGCCAATGGTGCCGAAATGGCTATCTTTGCAAGCCATAAATGATTGCAGATGAAACGTATTTTACTTATTTCCGCATTGATTGCGTCGTTTTGCATCGGTGATATTGCCGCGCGCAAAGAATACAAACAAATACGTTCTTCGCTCAAAGCGGGACGCAACGATGAGGCCGCCAATCTCGTAGAAAAGGCCAAAAAAGACAGTTCGATGATGAACGACCCCGAGCTCTATCTGCTTGGAGCCGAAGCACAAAAAAAGATTAACGATGATTATAACAAGAAGCTGTACCTGAAACAGCTTCAAAAAACAGAAGATTCCATCCGCTTGTTCTCATCGACCTACGGCATTTTCGAGAATCTCATCAAGTGTGACGAACTTGAAAGCCGCCCCGACAAGAAAGGGCGTTCCAAGCCCAAGAATCGTGGCAAGATACGTTCCACACTCTCAATGTATCGTCCCAACCTGTTCAATGCCGGCCTGTTTTTCGTAAAGAAAAAACAGTATGCCGAGGCCAACAAGTATTTTTCCATGTATATCAATGTGACGCGTACACCGATATTCATTGCCGACAGCCTGCAGAACAGCGACACGAAAATGCCCCGAAGTGCGTTCTGGTCAATGGCATGTTGTTATGCCCTCAACGATTACAAAGGCGTGTTCAACTTTGAAAAACTGGCCATGCGCGATACGGCCAACATCAAGCTGTGCATCCAATATCAAGCCCTGTCGTATGCTGCGCTCAAGGATATGCCCAATATGGTCGGTGAGCTGAAACAGGGGCTGCGCTACGACGGCAACGACCTGTTTTTCTTTTCGCGACTGGCCGATTACTACAATGCGGTAAAAGACTATGACAAAGGACTGGCCTTGTGCGACAGTATGATCAAAACAGACGACAAGCAGCTGATGTACAAATATGCCAAGAGTGTAGTGCTGTTTCATCAGAAAAAATACGATGAGTGCATCGCGCTGTCGCAATATGTCATTGCCAACGATAGCACAAACGTCGATGCCAACTACTACATGGCAAGTTGCTATTTCAACAAAGCGACAGCCATTGATGACAACATCAAGGCCAATGTCGATGCCAAGACTTACAACAGCCAGAAAGCAGCCGCCAGGGAATTGTTTCAAAAAGCCCTGCCTTATTTCGAGAATTACAGGAAAAAACGTCCGTCAGATTCAGCCAGGTGGGCGGCTCCGCTCTATCGCATCTACCTGTTTCTCAATATGGGAAAACAATTTTCCGAAATGGACAATCTGCTTAAGCAGGCCGACCAACAAAAGCAGGCCGAGGCTCAAAAGGCTAATGCCAAGGAAGAAAAAAAGAAATAACCCTGTCTCTATTTTGTTGCGTCAGAAAAAACATGTAACTTTGCATACATAATGAGGCGGTAATGGCTCAGTTGGTAGAGCATTGGCTTCCCAAGCCGAGGGTCGCGGGTTCGAGTCCCGTTTACCGCTCACGCGTAAAAGGCGGCCTGTCCGGAAAGAAACTCCGACAGGCCGCCTTTTCGTGATGTCCGCCATAGTGCTCAGGCCGTGTGCTGACAATTGTGACGCGTGGCTTGACAATTTGAAAACGAGGCGTGCCTTTTTTGAAACGTTCATGTCGTGAATATCGGAAAAAGCGTCAAAGTTGTCCCAAAACGCATGAACGACCCGATACGTCTGCTTAATTATCCTTGCGTCAATGTCTGTCGTTTAAGTCTTTTTCGTAACTTTGTAGTCGTTTGTAAAGAGTCAGGAAGATGAAATCGTCAAAAATCAAGACCATCGGAGTTCTTACATCGGGCGGAGATGCCCCCGGGATGAACGCAGCCATTCGCGCCGTGACCCGTAGCGCGATTTGTAACGGATATTCCGTCAAAGGAATATATCGGGGTTATGACGGCCTCATCAACGGTGAGATAAAAGATTTTACGACCGAGGATGTGAGCAACATTATTCAGACCGGCGGAACCATACTGCGCACAGCGCGTTCCAAAGAGTTTGCAACACCTGAAGGCAAGGAAAAAGCCTATGCCCAGTTGGTTGAGCACGAAGTGGATGCCCTGATAGTGATTGGAGGTGACGGTTCACTGACCGGTGCGCGCGATTTTGCCGAGATGTATGACATTCCGTGCGTAGGTTTGCCGGGAACAATCGATAACGACCTGTATGGAACCGATTCGACCATTGGCTATGATACAACGTTGAACACCATTACTCAATGCGTCGACAAGATTCGCGACACGGCACACTCGCACGAGCGCATCTTCTTTGTCGAAGTGATGGGACGCGATGCCGGTTTTTTGGCTCAAAACAGTGCCATAGCAGCCGGTGCCGAAGCAGCCATCATACCCGAATACAGTACCGACAACGATCAACTGGTGAAATTTATGGAACGGGGCATCCGAAAGAGCAAGCGCAGCTGTATCGTCATTGTAAGCGAAAGCCCCAAATGCGGAGCCCTCTATTATGCCAACCGCGTCACCAAGGAATATCCTCAGTTTGATGTGCGCGTATCCATTCTCGGCCATTTGCAGCGTGGCGGATCGCCTTCGGCCTACGACCGCATACTGGCCAGCCGTCTCGGAGTGGGGGCTATCGAAGCTCTCATGCAGGGACAGCGCAACATTATGATAGGCATACGCAATGATGAAGTGGTTTATGTGCCTTTCAGCGAAGCCGTAAACCGTGAAAAGCCCGTAGGTATAGAGCTTATCAAAGTCTTGAACGAGCTGTCAATATAGAAAAACAATAATACGATAATACATATGTCAGAAAACAAAGGACGTATTTCACAAGTGGTCGGCCCCGTAGTCGATGTCTACTTTGATACTGAAGGAAAGAGCGCGGAAGAAGTTCTTCCCAGAATATACGATGCCATAGAGGTAGAGCGCGGCAACGGTGAAAAGCCATTGGTGCTCGAAGTGCAGCAGCACATCGGCGAAGACACCGTGCGTGCCGTTGCCATGGATAGCACCGACGGCCTGCAACGCGGGTTGGAAGTGGAGCAGACAGGTGCGCCCATCAAAATGCCTGTGGGCAACCAGATTAAAGGCCGCCTGCTCAACGTTACGGGTGACCCTATCGACGGCATGAAAGACTTTGAACGTTCCTCGGCCGCACCCATCCATCACAGACCTCCCAAATTTGAAGACCTGAAAACGTCGCAAGAAGTGCTGACAACAGGTATCAAGGTGATTGACCTGCTTGAACCCTACGTGAAAGGTGGCAAGGTAGGCCTTTTCGGTGGCGCCGGAGTAGGAAAGACCGTGCTCATAATGGAGCTGATCAACAATGTGGCCAAGGGACACGACGGTTTTTCAGTCATAGCCGGTGTAGGCGAGCGTACGCGCGAAGGAAACGATATGTTGCGCGAAATGATAGAAGCCGGAGTCATCAAATATGGCGATGCATTCAGAAAATCAATGGAAGAAGGCCATTGGGATCTTTCCAAAGTCGATTATGACGAAGTGGCCAAGAGCCAGGCGACCCTGGTATATGGGCAGATGAACGAACCGCCCGGTGCACGCGCATCGGTGGCACTGTCGGGCCTGACGGTGGCCGAATCGTTTCGCGACCAGGGTGCCAGGGAAGGCAAGGCCAGCGATATCTTGTTTTTCATCGACAACATCTTCCGTTTCACACAAGCAGGCTCCGAAGTTTCGGCTCTGTTGGGACGCATGCCGTCGGCTGTAGGCTATCAGCCCACATTGGCCAGTGAAATGGGAGCCATGCAGGAACGGATCACTTCGACAAAAGACGGTTCAATTACATCCATACAGGCCGTTTACGTGCCGGCCGATGACTTGACCGACCCGGCTCCTGCCACAACATTTACGCACCTTGACGCAACCACTGTGTTGAGCCGCAAGATATCGGAGCTTGGCATCTATCCGGCAGTAGACCCGTTGGCTTCATCGTCGCGCATTCTCGATGCCTCCATTATCGGAAAAGAGCACTATGATTGTGCGCAGCGCGTAAAACAAATACTTCAGAAATATAACGAACTGCAGGATATTATTGCCATACTTGGCATGGACGAGCTGTCGGACGAAGACAAGCTCACCGTAAATCGTGCACGTCGTGTGCAGCGCTTCCTGAGTCAGCCTTTCACCGTGGCATCGCAGTTTACGGGACTTCCCGGTGTGATGGTGTCGCTCGAAGATTGCATCAAGGGCTTCAATATGATACTCGATGGCGAAGTCGACGACCTGCCCGAGCAGGCATTCATCAACGTCGGCACCATAGAAGATGCCATTGAAAAAGGCAAAAAACTTCTTGAAGCGGCAAAAGGCAAATAAAAGCAAAGAAAATGAAGCTTACAATTGTCTCGCCAGAAAAAATCCTCTATCAGGGAGAAGCTGAATCGGTGACAGTGCCCGGTGCAAAAGGCGAATTTGAAGTGCTTGACCAGCACGCGCCTATAATATCGAGCCTGCAGGCCGGTAAATTGCGCTACAAGGCCGGTGATACGGTGCAAATGCAAATCAGCGGCGGCTTTATAGACGTGGCCGGCAATGAAGTGTCAATCTGTGTGGAAGAATAGACAGGAGCAATGATGGAACAGACAAGGATAATGTGTAGAAAATATGCTGCAACCATGTTAGCCGTATTTGTGGTCGCCTGTGTGGCAATCGAAGCTACGGCAGTTGGCGTGCTTTCGGTTCCGGCCGGGTCGTTCAGCATCCTATTCCTTGCTGCATCATTCAGTCTGCTGCTCTATACAGCCGTTTCGGCCGCCATATACTTCAAAATATTGGATTCCGGCTCCGTGAACGTAGCTCGTTATTATATGGTCCATACCATGGCCCGCTTCGTGTTCGGCGGAATCGTGCTGTTTGTCTGTCATTGCATTGCTCCGCATGACTCAAGGCCTGCTTTGGTCGGTTTTGGCTTGCTTTTTCTCGCACTGCTTGTCAGCGAAAGTATCATATATATACAAATAGAAAGATATCTGAATGAAAATAAGAGACATGTATAAATATCTGTTGCTCGGGCTCGTGTTTCTGCTCGGAGTGTTGCCGCAAAAGGCAAGAGCCTCATCGGGCGGCGGCAACGAAATCAATGTGCAGGAATTGGTGATGGAACACACAAGTGATGCGCACGAATGGCATATCACAACCATCAATGGGAAGCACATATCCATACCATTGCCGGTAATCGTGAAAAGCTCCGGAGGATGGGAGGTGTTCATGTCGTCGAAGTTTGGAGAAGCTCCCGATGGAGTATATCGTGGGCTATACCTGAACAAAGATGGAAAAATCTGCGAAAAAGATGCCGCAGGGAACGAAAAGCGGGTGCTTGATGTCTCAATAACCAAAAACGTCTTGCAGCTGTGGATAGTAGTTGCCCTCTTGTCGTGGATATTCCTCTACTGTGCCCGTTGGTACAAAAACAAGAAGCCGCAGGATGAAGCCCCGAAAGGATTTGTGGGTTTCATGGAAATGTTTGTTATGTTTGTCTACAACGACATTATCAAGGAAACCATCGACGAGAAGCATTATCGCCGTTTTGCTCCCTATTTGCTCACGGTCTTTTTCTTCATATTCCTTTCCAATTTGTTAGGGCTCGTGCCTATATTTCCCGGTGGAGCCAATCTGACCGGCAATATCGCCATAACGTTCTTCTTGGCCCTATGCACGATGTTACTGACCAATCTCAACTGTAACAAGCACTATTGGAAAGACATCTTTTGGCCTGATGTACCCTGGTGGCTCAAGGTTCCGATTCCCATATTGCCTGTAATAGAGCTTTTTGGAGTATTTACCAAACCGTTTGCCTTGATGATTCGTCTTTTTGCCAATATCTTTGGCGGACATGCCGTAGCCATATCATTGACATGCGTGATTTTTATCACATGTCAGATGGGAGTCGGCAAAGGAGCGGCAATCTCACCTATCAGCGTGTTGCTGATGATATTTATGGATCTGCTCGAAATATTGGTGGCATTCATCCAGGCATTCGTCTTTACCATGCTAAGTTCCGTCTTTATTGGTCTTGCTCATCAGGGAGGCGAAGAACATACAACAGAAATATCAAAGTAATAATATTATAAACATTTAAAAGTCAAGATTATGTTATCATTAGTTTTGTTGCAGGCAGCAGCTGCCGGGCTTGCGAAATTAGGAGCTGCCGTAGGTGCAGGTTTAGCTACGATAGGTGCAGGAATAGGTATCGGAAATATCGGTGCACATGCAATGGATGCTATTGCACGCCAACCCGAGATGGCCGGAAATATTCGCATCAACATGATTATCATTGCAGCCTTGGTAGAAGGTGCAGCGTTCTTCGCATTGGTAGTTTGTCTTCTCTAATTGTTTGAATTCATATGCCGTCATTTTTAACACCGGATTTCGGCTTGTTGTTTTGGATGCTGATAGCATTCCTCGTCGTGTTCGGCATATTGGCCAAATTCGGTTTCCCTGCTATCATCAATATGGTAGAGGAACGCAAGAAATTCATAGATGAATCTCTGCTTAGTGCTCGCGAAGCCAACGAGAAGTTGGCCAACATAAAAGCCGAAAGCGATGCCATACTAAAGGATGCCCGCCAGCAACAGTCGCAAATTTTGAAAGATGCAGCGGCTACTCGCGACAAGATGATACGTGAGGCCAAAGACAAGGCAACGGCCGAAGGCAACAGAATACTGGAAGATGCCCGCCGCCAAATCGTAGCAGAACGCGAAAAAGCAATGCGCCAGAGTCGCGAAGAAGTGGCTGACCTCTCAATCCGAATCGCCGGTAAAGTCATAGCCAGGAACTTGCAGACCGACAACGCGCAGGTGGAATATATCGACAACTTGTTAAACAACATGACAGCTTCCAAGTAAGCAAGGTAGGGTATGGATATAGATATAGGAATCATTTCTGTGCGTTATGCAAAAGCTCTCCTCAAATATGCTGTCGAGAAGGGAGAAACCAAGGCAGTCTATGAGGCCATGTTAACATTGCGCAATGCTTTTGAACGCGTGACATCGTTGCGTGAAACTTTAGACAATCCTGTTATAGACGATGCCAAAAAGTTCGAAATTCTCAATTTGGCAGCCGGAGGTAAATCGTGTGGCTGCTTGTGCCGATTCTTCCAACTTGTATTGAAAAATCATCGGGTGACGATGGTTCAGTTCATGGCCAATTCGTATATTGATGCCTACAGAAAGAAAAACCATCTTATCCATAGCCGGCTTACAGTGCCGGTGCCGGTGGCAGATAGCATTTTGGAGAATTTGAAGAGCCTGGTGAAAGAAAAGACAGACAATGAAGTCGAATTTATCGTTGATGTCGATCCTTCCATCATTGGTGGTTTCATTATGGAATACGATGCCTACAGTTTCGATGCCAGTGTGCGCGGACGCTTGCAAAGCATCCGGAAAGGACTCCTTGAGAACGATAGTTTTATGACTTCTAACCAAAGATAAAATAATAGTTATGCCAGATAAGATAAAACCGAGTGAAGTTTCCGACGTACTTTTGAAAGAACTTGAAGACGCAAATTCGGAAGTTCATTTTGAAGAAGTTGGTAAAGTTCTTCAAGTGAGCGACGGAGTGGCTCGCCTTTACGGTTTGCGCAATGCGTGTCAGAACGAATTGCTCGAATTTGAAAACGGAACAATGGCCATCGTGATGAACCTCGAAGAGGATAACGTGGGTGTTGTGCTGCTTGGTTCGACCGAAGGTATTAAAGAAGGACAGACAGCCAAGCGTACCGGCCGTATCGCTTCTATCGAAGTAAGTGACGAAATGGTGGGACGTGTAATCAACCCGCTGGGCGTTCCCATTGATGGAGGAGCTCCCATAGGAGGTGAGAAGTTCGAGATGCCCCTTGACAGGAAAGCTCCCGGAGTGATTTACCGTCAACCCGTCAATGAGCCTTTACAGACAGGTCTGAAAGCTATCGACTCCATGATACCTATCGGGCGCGGACAGCGCGAGCTCATCATCGGCGACCGTCAAACCGGAAAGTCGGCCATAGCCATCGATACCATATTGAATCAGAAAGGCAATTACGACAAGGGAGAGCCAGTCTATTGCATCTACGTTGCCATAGGTCAGAAAGCATCGACGGTGGCCGGACTGGTCAACACCTTGAAGGAACACGGTGCCATGAACTACACGATTGTAGTATCGGCAACGGCGGCCGACCCCGCTTCCATGCAATATTACGCGCCCTTTGCAGGTGCAGCCATAGGTGAATATTTTCGCGACAGAGGCTTGCATGCGCTGGTTGTTTACGATGACTTGTCGAAGCAAGCCGTGGCCTATCGTGAAATATCCTTGATATTGCGTCGCCCATCAGGTCGTGAGGCATATCCCGGTGATGTGTTCTACCTGCATTCGCGCCTGCTTGAACGTGCGGCTAAAATCAATGCGCAAGTTGAAGTGGCAGCACAGATGAACGACCTGCCCGCATGTATGAAAGGCAAGGTTCGTGGCGGTGGTTCGCTGACAGCACTTCCTATCATCGAGACACAGGCCGGAGATGTATCGGCCTATATACCTACCAACGTGATTTCTATTACCGACGGACAAATATATTTGGACACCAATCTTTTCAATCAAGGATTTCGTCCCGCCATTGACGTAGGTATATCGGTGAGTCGTGTAGGCGGTTCTGCTCAAATTAAAAGTATGAAAAAGATTGCCGGAACCTTGAAGATTGATCAGGCGCAATATCGTGAGCTGGAGGCATTCTCCAAGTTCTCTTCCGATATGG
Organism: Prevotellaceae bacterium UBA6417; assembly: GCA_002439755.1. Taxonomy (GTDB): domain Bacteria; phylum Bacteroidota; class Bacteroidia; order Bacteroidales; family Bacteroidaceae; genus UBA6382. The sequence continues at coordinate 48,457 of DJPH01000047.1, forward strand.
ATCCCGTGACAGCAATGACGCTTGATCGTGGTCGCAAGAACAACAAATTGCTCATTCAACCGCAGTATTCACCGATGCCTGTAGGAGAACAGATAGCCATACTTTATTGCGGTACGCATGGATTGCTTCACGATGTACCTTTGGACAAGGTCGGTGATTTTCAGGAAACGTTCCTGCAGATAATTCGTTCCAATCATCAGAAAACGGTCATCGAACCACTTGCTTCCGGAAAGCTTACAGACGAGGTTTGCCGGATAATCGAGGAAGTTGCTGCAGAAGTGTCAGGACAGTTTAAAAACTAAAAAACAATGGCATCTCTTAAAGAGGTAAAGAATAGAATCAATTCTGTAAGCAGCACACGTAAAATTACGAGTGCCATGAAATTGGTCGCTTCTTCAAAGCTCCACAAGGCACAAGGTGCCATAGAGAGTATGCTGCCCTACGAGCACCGTCTTAATGCCATCATGTCGCGTTTCGTAACAGAGTCGCAAGGCGATGTTGCTTCGCCTTATGTTGAACATCGTAAAGTTGAAAAAGCTGTAGTTGTTGCCATATCTTCAAATTCAAGTCTTTGCGGTGCATTCAACGCCAATGTCATCAAAGAAATGATGGAAACGGTGTCACAACTTCGTGCAGAAGGCATAAGTCAAGTTGAGATAATGCCGATAGGTGCCAAAGTTGCCGAAAAGGCTAAAAAGCTTGGGTTTTCCTTCGAAAGCAGTAATGCAGGCCTACTTGACAAGCCCGCTTATGCAGCTGCCTCACAGGTGGCTGAAGGCTTGATGAAGCGGTTTGCGGAAAAGCAGATTGACAAAGTAGTCTTGATATACCACCATTTCAAGAACACAGCCTCTCAGGTGCTTGTCAATGAAACCTATTTGCCCATCAATCTTTCTGCACAAAGCTCTAATGCTGACAACAATCGTTCGCGGATGCAGTTTGACTATATAGTTGAGCCATCGGCTGAAGAAATCGTAGGTCAGTTAATACCGAAAGTTCTGCATTTAAAGATTTATACTGCACTTCTTGACAGCCTGGCCAGTGAACATTCGGCTCGCGTCATGGCCATGCAGGTAGCCACCGACAATGCCGATGAGCTCTTAAACGATTTGACGCTGATGTACAACAAAACACGTCAGGCCGCCATCACATCCGAGCTCTTGGACATCGTTGGCGCTTCGTTCCAATAACGATAAGAAAGATTTTCCTTTACAATAAGACCGGCTGCATTACCTTCATTGATGCAGCCGGTCTTGATTAAGATGAGAGCCAGTTTATCTTAACCTAAGTTTTGTATAATGGTTATCTGACTTTATATACTTTAGAGGTTCCATCTGAGAAGATTACCTTTTTGATACTAATTGAGTTGTCATTTGCGTTGACCTTTAGTCCATTCAAATCATAATAATCTATTCTCACTATAGATGTTGTTTTTACGTTTGATATACCGTTTGGTATTGTTACTTTGACTTTAAGCGAAGTAGGGTAGATTCCGTCAAAAGGTGATTTATCAATTAGCAAGTAGAGATCATATTCTCCAACGTCTTTCAAAGAAGTTTCTTGTCCATTCTGATAGAATTTAGGGACGATAGAAAACGGCATATTATTTTTGCCCGCAAATTTTATTGTCTTACCTGTTGCTTCATATTCCAAACTATCAATTGAGTACATGTTATGGTACTTGTCATTCTTACTTGCAGTCAGAACATGTACATTTGTTGTTCCTGTTACCAAATCGGATAACCCATTATTAGTAAACTCATTGTTTAGGCAGAATATCACTTTTGCACCATTGTTCGATGTCTTTTGAACATTGAATGAAGTAACGTTTGTGCCAATGATCAATGTATCAGGCAGATAGCCTTGTTCACTAGACCAGTCTTCATTTTTGTAAACAATATTCCTTTTTAAAAGCAGTGTAGTCTCTTTTGATGAAGGTAAATCAAGGCTTTTAGAATCTTTGTTGCCTTCAACAGTAATTTTTATTGGATTGTCAGTTCCACGAATATAACCATCTTCTATTTTTTCGACAGATGATGGGATTATCAATTCTTTAAGAGATGTTTCACCAAAAGCACCAGACCTTATTGTTTTCAAGTTTTTCGGTAAAACGATTTTCTTAAGTTTACGGCAAGACCAAAGTGCATTTTCACAGATTTCTTCCACGTTGTCTGACAAAACAATATTTTCAATACCAGTAGATTGGAAGAAGCCGGGTAGAACCTTTGAACGTATTTCTGCATATTTGCAGTTAAAACTTGGCATCATACCGAATATATTACCGTCTACTGTAGAAGGTATAATCACAGAATCGGTCTTAAATGCAAAAGCTCCTTCCCAAATTCTTTTAAGACCTTCATGAAGAATTAGCTTTACAGTTTTTGCACTATTGCTTAAAAAAGCATTTTCACCCACAAACTTAATGTTTGAAGGAATTTCCAATGTGTCTAACTGATGATTTACAAATGTCCAACCAGGTATTATAGTCAGCCCCTTTCCGATTACCAGCTTTTTCAATGGGTTATTTGAAAATGCAGGTGATCCATTTAAAATCTCATTTTCTTTAGTTATTCCAAGACTTATAATAGAATTGGGTATGACTAATTCTTCAATTCCACAGTTTTCAAACGCACAGGAACCAATAGCCTGCAATCCGTCATGTAATTTTATTCTCTTTAAGTTCTTGGCTCCTGAAAATAAATATTCTGGTATCCGCGTTACCAGTTTACTCATTGAAAGATTCTCTATGCTACGGAAGTTGTTACTGTTGTTATATTTATAGTTTGCGATATCGCGTCCTAAATACAGATTTTTCACATTCGTCATAAGTAAGTCGCACAAATCTATAGGTTCCGTACTGTCTTCGATTTCTAAGTCTGTTAGATTTTTACATTTTGAAAAGCAGTTGCTTTTCAAGCTTTTAACCCATTTAGAGATGGTAATGCGTTCTAATGACGTTGTTTCAATAAAGCTATAGGTGTTTCTTCCTAAATAAAGGGTTTTGATAGGCGAATCGTTGAATGCACTAAAGTCGCTTTTGTAAGTAGAGCTATCACTCATAACACGCAGACTAATAAGACTTGTACATCCAGACTGTGATCCAATTGTTGACACATGTTCTGGTATGGTCAATGCTACAAGATTTACGCAATTTGATAAAGCATCATTGCCTATGATTTTCAAGGATTTTGGGAAAACAATGGTTTTGAATGGCTGTTCTTTTAGTGCTGTAGGTGATATAGAAACGATTTTTTCAGGAATAACAAATTTGTCGCCATTAAATTTCCCAATATGTTTGTATAATGTTTTTCCTATAATTACATTGCCATTTGTAGTAAAATTATGATTGTACCATGGTGTATCATCAAAGGCCAAGGCTTCAATATATGAGACATTTTCAAGGCCTATGATTTCATCAAGAGCTGTACATGATTTGAATGCATGTTTTCCTATACTGCAGAATGTTGATGGAAAAACAGCCTTTTTTAATGACGAGCAACTATTAAAAGCAAAATCATCGATACTTGTCAATTGTGTATTTGAGAAATCTAAGTATGCTATTTCATTACAATTAAAGAATGCATTTGTTTTTATGAATCGTAATTTTGATGGTAGAACGATTTCTTTTAGTTTACTACAATCTGAGAATAACTTTTCTCGAATTTCAATCATTTCATTTGGTAGTTTTATAAGTTCTAAACTGCTACAATCTGAGAAAACACCTTTCCCAATGCTCGTACAAGAATCTGGCAGATAGATTTCTTTCAAATTATGGCATGAGCTAAATGCTCCATCATGGATTTCTTTGCATGAGTTTGGTATCTTTAGATACTCAAAACCGCAGTTCGCGAAAGCACCGTTGCCTATCTTTTGCAGATTATTTGAGTATGTTATGTCTGTCAATTTCACACAATGAAGAAAGGTTCTCTCCATTATTTTACGAAGCGATGGAATATTGACTGATTTTAATCCTGTGCTTGCAAAAGCTGCTGGTGCAATGGCTATGGCTTTTGGCAAATCAATAGTTGATAACTTTGGGCAATTGTAGAATGCTTCATTGCCGATAGTTGTAACGTTTGGTAAATCTACTGTTTCCAACGAAATACAGTTTTCAAATGCACTCCGTTTGATGGTCGTTAAATTGGACATTTTGAGCATGGTCAATGATGAACAATTTTTAAATGCACTGTTTTCTATGCTTTCAATAGATTGAGAATTAATGGATTCTAATGAAATACATCCGAAAAACTCTTCTTCTTTGATGCTTTTTATGCTAGTTCCTAAAATGACATTTCTTAGCTTGTTATTTCCTTTGCAAATTGCTGAAGAAATAGGACGCCCTATTTTGATTGTAGTAAAAGGCACATTATCCAAGCAACTCTTGTCAATATTGAGTAACTGTTTAGAATCTTCAAATGTCAACGTTTCCAGATTGATGCAATTGGCAAATGCCAGCTTTTCAATGTATAAAATACTTGCTGGGATGAATATTTCGGTTAGTTCCATACAATCTTGTAGAGAGTATGATTTTATAGTTGTTACACGGTATACTTTCCCTGAAGATTCTATTTTATCAGGAATTTTTAAAAGACCGTCATTTGGTATTGACGAATACCCGCAAACTATAGCCGTATCGGCATCAACATCGACATTGTACTTTAATGAACCTTGTAAAACTATTTCTGCTCTTATTTTTGCAGAAAATAGTAGTAGTACAGAAAGAATGAACAAATTTCTTTTCATGCCATTTCTAATTTATGGTCTTCCAGCTGCTACGAAGACCTTTTTAAAGTTTAGAAGCGTAGAGCTGCTTTTGCTACACCTTAAGACGAAGGTCCTGAGAAAACCTAATAACACAGATATAGTTATGACAGCCCACGCTATAGCGTGAGAACCATCATGCTGTCTCCTTGTGTTATTTGAAAATTTCTCAGGTTTTCGTCTTACAAGATAAGCATAACGCCTCTTTTTTCCAATAAATGCGGGACGATTTAAATCCGTTCCGCTTGCAAATGTACTAAATTATAGTGATTTGAGTTAATACGTCTTCTAAAAAATGTTTTGTGATGCTGTCGTCCTTGGTCGTGTAATTGGAATCTGCTACATACTATTCGGGGATTTGTCAAGATTCTGTCTGTCCTTCTTTTCAGTAGCCATTTTGCGGATATGACAACCTTTTCAGGAGGAAATCACAAGAAGTGTCTATTGAATCAGTTTATCAATATAAAAACTGTCTATTAAAATCAGGAAAAGACAATATACTGTGTAGTAACTTTCAATAAAGTATTCGGAAACTTCTCATATAGTATGTTACAACCTCTCATATAGTATGTGTGAGTCTTTCATATAGTATATCGCAACTTCTCATATAGTATATTAGAGATTCCAACATACTATATTGCAGCTTCTTGTGTTTGGTTGCGCGCGTGCTAAGTTGTGAATGCGTTGCTTATGATATGGTAATAATGGCTATCAAATCCCTACCATTTCCATTTGATGGTGAAACGAGTAAAAGTTGGAAGATGGTCACTGTGGCCGGCTTGATAGCGATAGCCTGTGTATGTACGCCGAGGACGCAGGCCGAGGCCTTTGGGATCTTTTCAAGGAGAAAATCGGGTGGCCAAACATGAAATCTGTCGTATGATGTGAAGAAGTCGGATGTGGAATCCAGCAAATTTTCCCCAATAGAGCGGGACGAATTGAGTTCGTTCCGCTTGCAAATGAACTAAAATATACGGATTTGTGTTGATTTGCATTCTGAAAAAGTCCTTTTGAAGCTCTTTGGCTTGTGTTTTGCGTTATGGCACACTATTTGTTTGGAAGCATAAAGCAGTGAACAAGAGCTGTAGGCAGTCAGCCGAATCAGCGTTAATAATGCGCTCGGTTTAATTAAACGAAAGCTATTCTATGCTTTTTTACGCGGCTCAGAGCTTTCATACAGCGTGTGACCTGTACTTTTGCAAAAAGGACAAATTGTATAACCATAATAATCATGAATGCAATGACAAGAATGAGATTGAACATCGCAGCCCATGTGGCTTGCATCGGTTTGAGCGTAGCAGCTTTGTTTGCAGGCATTAATGCCTTGAATGCAAAGGCTCCTGTTCAGGTAAGTGCACCGACAGGTCTGGTCGACCTCACAGGTGCAGCCGAAAGTGCTGTAAACAGTGTCGTGTATATAAAGGTAACTCAGAATGCCCAGCCGCAGCAGTCGGCTATGCCGCGTTCGCCATGGGACGATTTCTTTGGCGATTTCTTTGGTAATGGCGGTGGCGGCAGCCAGCAGCGACAGCAAGTGCGCAAAGGTTCAGGATCGGGCGTCATCATATCGTCGGACGGCTATATCGTGACCAACAATCACGTAGTGGCCAATGCCGACGAAATAATGGTGAAGCTGAACGACAACCGTGAATTCAAGGGACGCATTATAGGTACCGACAAAAATTCCGACCTTGCTCTCATCAAGATTGAAACGAACAATCTGCCGGCCATTCCCATTGGCGACAGTGACAAACTGAAGATTGGCGAATGGGTGTTGGCAGTAGGAAATCCTTTCAACTTGACAAGCACCGTGACGGCAGGTATAGTAAGTGCAAAGGCTCGCAGTCTGTATGCCAACGGTGTGGAATCGTTTATTCAGACCGATGCCGCCATTAATCAGGGAAACTCGGGTGGTGCGTTGGTAAACGCAAAAGGTGAGCTCGTAGGCATAAATGCCATGCTCTATTCGCAGACAGGTTCCTATTCGGGCTATGGCTTTGCTATCCCTACCACCATCATGAATAAGGTTGTGTCTGACTTAAAGAAATACGGTACCGTTCAACGTGCCATCATCGGCATTGTGGGAGGTGACGTGACCGACTATATCGACCGTGAAAAAGATAACGGCAAGGACATAGATCTCGGGACCAATGAAGGAGTCTATGTCAACGAAGTTCCTGCCGATGGTGCTGCAGCCGAAGCCGGTTTGGAAAAAGGCGATGTCATTACTGCTGTGGATGGTGTGAAAGTAACCAAAATGGCCGAACTGCAAGAAGAGTTGATCAAGCACAAACCGGGCGACAAGGTCAGCGTGACATTCCTGCGTAACAAGAAAAGCATAACAAAGAGTCTGACCCTGCGCAACGAGCAAGGAACTACTGACAAGGTGACCGAAGTCGATCCCAACAGCCTGGGAGTAGTACTAAAGCCGGTTCCTGCAGAAATGAAGCGTGAGCTTGCCCTTAACGGCGGATTGCTTGTAAGCGCGGTGACCAACGGAAAGATGAAAGACGCCGGTGTTACAAAAGGCGTTATCATTCTTGAAGTTAATAATAAGAAAGTAAACACCGTAGACGAATTTCATGAAATAGTCAAAGCTGCCAACATGAGTACCGATCGTGTACTCTTGATTAGAGCCAAATCGCAAAGTGGGCGCAATCTGGCCTATGCAGTGGAACTCGGTGATGCTAAAAAGTAAGGCCAAGTAGTCAAAGTGGCATTTTGAATGCTCAAATATTTAGAAAGTGGCAACAAGCAAAGGCTTGCTGCCACTTTCTCGTTTGTCAAACGCGGGCATTTACTGAAAAATGGTTAACTTTGCAGGGTTGAATAGTAACTTAATTCGCCAACCCATTATATATGGCAAGAGAAATCAAATTGCACAAAGGATTGGACATACGCCTACAAGGCGAAGCCGATCTTGTCAAAGCGGAAGCCGTTGCGGGAAAATTATATGCGATAGTTCCCGACGATTTTTACGGAATCAAGCCTAAGGTTATCGTACATGAAGGCGACACGGTCAAGGCCGGCGATGCACTCTTTGTAAGCAAACAAGACGAAAGGTTGAAAGTAGTTTCACCGGTCAGTGGCATCGTTAAATGTGTCAATCGCGGAGAGCGCCGCAAAGTGTTGGATATACAGATTGAAGCAGACGGAAAGGACGATGAAAAGGATTTTGGCATCAAGTCGCCATCAGGCATGTCGTCAGATGAAGTGTTGGTTCATTTGCTCGAAACAGGCTTGTTCGCCTTTATAAAAAGTCGCCCGTATGACATCACGGCCATACCTACCGACAAGCCAAAGGCCATCTTCGTATCGGCATTTTCAAAAATGCCGCTTGCAGCCGACTTCAATTACGTGGTAAAAGGGCAGGAAGCAATGTTCCTGGCCGGAGTAGAAGTGTTGTCGCGTTTGGCAAAAGTATATCTGAATATATCACCCGATGAAGTGGGCGCAGCTTTTACCAAAACCGACCATGCGGAAATTACCGTGTTCAACGGTCCCAACCCGTCGGGCTGTGTAGGAGTGCAAATCAATCATCTTTGCCCCATCAACAAGGGCGACGTTGTGTGGACTGTGGGCGCTGAAGAAGTCATCTTCATAGGCCGTGCTTTCAAGCTGGGAAAGGTTGATCTGACCCGTACAATAGCAGTGGCAGGCTCTGAAATATCCCAACCTTCGTATATTGATGTACGCATCGGCACTGCCTTGTCTGATTTGCTCGCCGGAAAACTGAAAACAACCGAGCATGTGAGAATCATTAATGGAAATCCGCTTGTGGGCAACAAAACAGGATTGAACTGCTATCTGGGTGCACACAACACGGAAGTGTGCGCTATTCCCGAAGGCGATGACATCAACGAAATACTCGGCTGGATACGCCCTCGTCTACAGCAGTATTCTACGAGCCGATCCTATTTCAGTTGGTTGCAAGGCAAAAAAAGCTACAACTTAGATGCGCGCATCAAAGGCGGACAGCGTCACATCATCATGAGTGGAGAATACGACAAGGTATTCCCCATGGATATCTATGCCGGCTATCTGATAAAAGCCATCATAGTGGGCGATATTGACCGTATGGAGCAGTTGGGAATCTACGAAGTGGCACCAGAAGATTTTGCTGTGGCCGAATTTGTGGATTCATCCAAATTGGAATTGCAGCGCATAGTTCGCGAAGGACTCGACATGCTGCGCAAAGAAATGGCATAATACGTAGAGAAATATGAGCAATATAATAAAAAACTATTTCGACAAGATACGCCCTCAGTTTGAAAAGGGTGGAAAACTGCAGGCATTCCATTCGGTATACGAAGGAATGGAAACATTCCTCCTCATACCCAATGCAACATCGGCACGTGGTGGAGTCAGCATACATGATTCCATAGACTCGAAACGCATCATGTCTATCGTAGTTATAGCCCTGCTGCCTGCCATGCTTTTCGGTATGTACAACATCGGCTATCAAAACTATCATGCTGCCGGCACAGAGGGAACATTTTTTGAGATGTTCGCTTACGGATTCCTGCAATTGCTTCCGAAAATCGTAGTATCCTATGTCGTGGGGCTGGGCATAGAATTTATCTTCGCTCAGGTAAAGCACGAAGAAATACAGGAAGGCTACCTTGTGACGGGACTGATGATGCCATTGATACTCCCTATCGAGTGTCCGCTGTGGATGATGGCTTTGGCAATAGCTTTCAGCGTGATATTGGTAAAAGAGCTCTTTGGCGGGACAGGTATGAACATCTTCAACGTGGCTTTGGCGGCACGTGCATTCCTCTTTTTTGCATATCCTACCAAAATGTCGGGCGATTCTGTTTGGATAGCCAAAGATCAAGTGTTCGGATTAGGTAATGTTTTGCCTGATGCCGCAACATTTGCAACCCCATTAGGACAGGTGTCGGGCGGACAGCAAGTGACGGCATCGCTGCAAGATATGATTGTTGGTTTGATACCGGGAAGCGTTGGCGAAACCAGTGTCATAGCCATAGCCATAGGAGGAATGATATTATTGTGGAGTGGCATAGCAAGCTGGAAAACAATGCTTAGCGTCTTCGTTGGAGGAGCGTTGACAGCATACGCGTTCTCAGCCGCCGGCATGACTCCGATACCCTGGTATGAACACATCTTTTTAGGAGGCTTCTGCTTCGGAGCCGTATTCATGGCTACCGATCCTGTTACGGGAGCACGTACAGAAACCGGAAAATATATCTACGGTTTTCTGATAGGCTTTTTTGCCATCCTAATCCGCGTATTGAATCCCGGCTATCCTGAAGGCATGATGCTGGCGATCCTGCTGATGAACATCTTTGCAGCTCTTATTGACTACTTTGTGGTAGACCGCAATATTAGCAAACGTGCAAATCGTGCAAAACTAAAAAAATAATACCATGGCAATCAATACAAACAGCAATACATATACTATCATCTACGCTTCAGTAGTAGTAGTCATAGTTGCATTCCTGCTCGCTTTCGTATCAAAAGTACTCGAACCACAGTCGAAAGCCAACGAACGCATAGACAAGAAAAAACAAATACTGTCATCTTTGAATATTCGCGGACTCAAAAACGGTGAAGTCGAAGCGCGCTACGAAAAAGTAATACAAGCCGACCAGATAATCAATTCCGAAGCAAAAGTAATTGCCGATGGCAAGCAGCACGATAAGGATGGATTCGCACTGAGTATGAAAGAAATCGGCCCCAATCGTCTGCCAATCTATGTATGTAGGATTGCTCCGGGTAACGAAGGGCTCAAATACGTGTTTCCACTCGTTGGAAAAGGACTGTGGGGTGCAATATGGGGGTATATAGCTCTTAATTCCGATTTGCTCACTGTCTATGGCGTTTACTTCAGTCACCAATCCGAAACAGCCGGTCTCGGCGCACGTATCACCGAAGCAGAATTCCAACAGCAATTTGTAGGGAAGCACATCTCAAAGCCCGGGTCGGATAAGATAGATCTGGCAGTAGTTAAGAACGGCAAAGTGCAAGACCCCTCAGTACAATGTGACGGCATCACCGGAGCAACCCTTACAAGCGATGGCGTAAGCCTCATGCTGCAAGAAGGCCTTGCCAACTATCGAAACTTCCTGCATCAGAAACAAAAACCAACATTATAGTGAAGCAATCATGAGTAAAATGTTTTCAAAAGAAAATAAGGAAGCCTTTCTCGCTCCGCTCAATTTGAACAATCCCATCGCCATACAGGTTCTTGGTATCTGCTCGGCTTTGGCTGTAACCTCTCAACTTGGACCCGCTATCGTTATGGGACTGTGCGTAACGGTGATAGTAGCACTGAGCAACGTTATCGTATCATTAATTCGCAAAACCATACCCAGTCGAATCCGAATCATTATACAGCTCGTAGTCGTGGCTGCATTGGTGACAATCGTAAGCATCCTGCTCAAAGCCGTTGCTTACGATGTCAGCGTGCAACTTTCAGTATATGTAGGCCTCATAATAACCAATTGTATTCTGATGGGCCGTCTTGAAGCTTTTGCCATGATGAACGGACCTTGGAGCAGCTTCCTTGACGGATTGGGCAACGGCCTCGGTTATGCCTACATCCTGGTAATCGTTGGTTTTGTGCGCGAACTTTTAGGTAGTGGCAGCCTGCTTGGCTATCGTATCATACCGCAAACTTTCTACGACATGGGCTATTCCGATAACGGTATGATGACAATGCCGGCAATGGCACTCATCATACTTGGCTGCATAATAGCTCTTCATCGTCATATCAATCGTAACAAAGAACTTTAGAAAGACAAGAAATATGGAACATTCGATAAGCTTGTTCGTCCGCTCCATTTTTGTGGACAATATGATATTTGCTTCATTCCTTGGGATGTGCTCCTATTTGGCAGTATCCAAGAACGTAAAGACTTCGCTGGGCTTGGGAGTAGCCGTGACTTTTGTATTGCTCGTCACGGTTCCTGTCAATTATCTGTTGCAAGTCAAAGTTCTGAACGGCGGTATCATGGGCATAGACCTCAGTTATCTTTCGTTCATCTTATTCATTGCAGTCATTGCAGGAATCACCCAACTGGTAGAGATGTTGGTTGAACGTTTTTCACCGGCCTTATACAGCGCTCTCGGCATATTTCTTCCGCTTATAGCCGTAAATTGTGCCATTATGGGTGCCTCGCTCTTCATGCAGCAGCGCATAGAGTTGGCGCCTACAAGCTCGCAGTATATAGGAGGCGTGGTCGATGCCCTTATATATGCGCTTGGGTCTGGAATTGGTTGGCTGCTTGCCATTGTCGGCTTGGCAGCAGTGCGCGAAAAGATGGCCTATACCATAGTTCCGCGTCCTTTCCAGGGATTGGGAATTACTTTCATTACTGTTGGTTTGATGGCCATGGCTTTCATGTGCTTCTCTGGACTGAAAATATAAGAAAACACAAACTGTATGGATTTCAATTATATCTTAGCAAGCATCATTGTTTTTTTGGCCATTATCCTTGTTTTGGTCTTAATACTACTTGTTGCAAAGCGCTACCTTTTGCCGAGCGGCAAAGTTAAAATCACCGTAAACGGGAAAAAGACCTTTACAGTTCCGCAAGGAGGGAGTTTGCTTTCCACTTTGTCCGAGCAAGGTGTTTATTTGCCGTCTGCATGCGGAGGAAAGGGCTCTTGCGGTCAATGCAAATGCCAAGTTCTTTCTGGCGGAGGCGAGATTCTTGATGTCGAGAAGCAGCACTTTACGCGCCGTCAAATCCTTGATCACTATAGGCTTGGTTGCCAGTGCAAGGTGAAAGGCGATCTTGAGATTGCAGTGCCCGACAGTGTCCTGGGCGTCAAAGAATGGGAATGTACAGTTATCAGTAACAAGAATGTCAGTTCGTTTATAAAAGAATTCATTGTGGCTTTGCCGCCGGGCGAACACATGGATTTCATACCCGGTTCGTATGCGCAAATTAAAATACCTGCATATGATACCATCGATTACGATAAGGATTTTGACAAGAACGATATTGGCGAAGAGTATCTTCCTGTTTGGCAGAAGTTCAACATCTTCAGTTTGAAGGCTCACAATCCTGAGGCTACGGTTCGTGCATATTCCATGGCCAATTATCCTGCCGAGGGCGACCGTATCACGTTGACGGTGCGTATTGCCACCACTCCGTTCAAGCCTCGTCCGCAGGTCGGTTTCCAAGATGTGCCTACCGGAATAGCTTCGTCCTATATCTTCAGCCGCAAGCCCGGTGACAAAGTGATTATGAGCGGCCCATACGGAGATTTCCACCCTATATTCAATTCCAAGCGCGAGATGATTTGGGTTGGCGGCGGTGCCGGCATGGCACCGTTGCGCAGTCAGATTATGCATATGCTTCGCACGCTCCATGTGCGCGACCGCGAGATGCATTATTTCTATGGTGCGCGTTCATTGAGCGAGGCTTTTTTCATAGACGATTTTCACGAATTGGAAAAGGAGTATTCCAATTTCCATTTCCATTTGGCTCTCGACCGTCCGGATCCGCGTGCCGACGAAGCGGGAGTGCCTTATACCGCAGGTTTTGTGCATGAAGTCATGTATAATACCTATTTGAAGAATCATGAAGCGCCCGAGGACATAGAATACTATATGTGTGGTCCCGGTCCCATGTCAAAAGCTGTCACTCAGATGCTCGATTCGCTTGGCGTGGAGCCAGAATCGATAATGTACGATAATTTTGGTTAGAGATTAAGGCCGCCTTTGCAGAAGCAAGGGCGGTTTTGATTTTGCCCGGATGCTTCTTGCCGGACATTTGCGTGTCAGTCTTCAAATATTTTCAAGGCGAAGCTCCATCCGAAGCTGATCGATTTTCTGTTTGCCGAGCCTATGAACAAACCTATGTCGAAGAGGTGTGTAGCTATCGAGTAACCGATTTCAGTATAGGGGTTCAAGGCATGTACCGAGAGCAGATTGCAATAAATTCTTTCGCGTTTGATATATTGTGTCAATGGTCTGACGCATGAGAACAGTAGCATGGGCGATTCATAGGAAGCGCATGCTCTGGCATAGTATTCCGATTCGTTATACCACCGTGAGTCGAGCGATTCAAATTGTCCGTTCATGCTGTCATCCCAAGAATTAGGCAGTGAACTGTAATGGAAATTTGAATAATCAACAAAGTGTGTATTGCTTTTGTCCGTGTAAAGGCCTCCACCTATCCGCAGGTAGAGTTTGCGCAGAGCATAGAGGTCTATTCTGTGCTTGGCTTCCAATTCCCACCGTTCATATTTGTTGTGGCAGTTCAAGGCAGTGATTCCTTTTTCATATTCAGCCGAAAATGTCGGCCATTTGCTGAAGATTACTTTTTTGCTGTTTCCTTCGCGATAGAAATATTGTCCCGGTGTCCATTCCAGGTACACATTGGGTGCCATGCTGCGATATCTTTTGTCGATTCCGTTTTTGCCTGCTTCTTCGTTCCAGCCTATCAGTTTTCTTTCGTGATATACAAGTCCGAGCCTGGTTGTCAATCCGTTCAGAAGCTCATACGATAGTGCGGCCTTGGCATATAAATCGTTGTAGTAGTTGAATGCATATTGGTTGAACACAGTGAGCAGTGAATCGTAGCGCATGTCTTTCGACAGGCGTTCACGCACCTCTTCGGCCTGCGTGCTGTTGTATATTCGGTTGCCGTTGCCCATTTCGAGATGCAATGTGCCGTTGTGGCGGGGAGCGAAGAGTATATATGTCGGTGTTTTCCAATAGAATTCCTTTCGTTTGAAATTGTAGCCCAAGTGCAGGTTGGCCACCAGATTCTCTCCGTTTTCCTGTTCGCTTCTGAATTGCAGTTTTGTTCTTAGCGACAATCCTTTGCGGTTGCTCCATTCAACCATAGAGGGAGATATGACAGGTGGTATGCGCACCAGTTTGTGCAGTCCTACATGCACATAATGGCTTCCCAGAAACATGTCTTCGATATTTATTTTCCTGTTTTGTCTGTGTTGTTTGTCTTGGCCTATGGTTTTCAGCGAGTCTTTTCCGGCTTGCGTGGAAAGAAATTCTTTAAGTATGGAATCTTCTTTGGCTGTCAGGGCAACAGTGCGCTTATGGTCAAAATAGGTCGTGCTGTGTTCCGTTGCGGTGGTATCAGTGTTCAGCTTATACATATAAGTCAGGTCATGCCCGTTTCGTTTGAGCGTTTTTTCTATGTTTTCTTTCTTGTAAGGTTCAATTGAACTGTAGTTAAAATCGACGAGCAGGCGATATTGTGAGCTGTTTTTCAGGAATCGGTATCCCGAAACGATATCCATGCTTTTGGGCAGAAGCGAGGCCAGTCCGCTTTCACCCATTTCAACGGTAGCCGCGCTCCGTTGGGTGTTATAGTTGTATTCACAGTGGAAAGTCTTTACTCGTCCGCTTTCTTCTTCCACATCCATATAGCCCTTTACCAGCTGCATGTTGAGCACTTTCGGGATAATCCTGATACGTGTCACCTTTTTGCCGTTCATTGTATAGGAATATGCTTTCTTGTATTTGTAGAAAGCCTTGTTCTTACGGTTCATGGGCGACAGGAGTTTGTCGCCCAGAAGAGCGGACGAATAGATTGAAATGTTTGTTCTCGCGATAAATACGTCTTTCAAGCTGTGGATGTAGGGCATTGTGCTGTAAAAGGCAATTTCCTTTCTGTCCGTGATGCCCGGAGCCGTATACGTATATCTGACGATGCTTTCGCCCAGATATGAGCGTTTGCCTCTCTCTTGTTTTCCGATAAATGGAATGAGGCGCATGCCAATGTTCCTGCGTTCGTTGTCGATACAGAATTTCAGATACATTTCCGACTCATAACGGCCTATTTCCAATTGGTTGACCGTGGTGTAGGAGTAGACTTTTTCGATAATCGGCTGTATCTTGTCCTTGCGTGCCGCCAATGATGTTGCGGCAAAGCACCATAAGACGATGCATACCGCCGATTTAGCCGCGTGTAACATTTTTCACGCCCTTTACTGTCTTCAGCTTCTTTATGATCGAGTCGAGCGCTGTCAGGTTGCCCACCATCAGTGTCAGACTGCCCGAGAACAATCCATCGTTGGTATCGATGCTGAATGAGCGCATGTTGATTTTTTCTTCTTTACTGATGATGGAGCTGATGTTGTTGACCACTCCCAGATCGTCGTTGCCCACAATGCGCAGCACTATGGGATACTTGTTGTCCGTTGTCCCTTGTCCGGCCCAGCGGGCTTTCACGATGCGATAGCCGAAGCGTTCACGCAGGGCGTGTGCGTTGGGACAGTTGGTGCGATGGATTTTGATGCCTTTGTCTACGGTGACAAACCCAAAGATTTCGTCACCGTAAATAGGGTTGCAGCATTTGGCCAAAGAGTAGTCCACGCCTTTCAGATTTTTGTCGATGACCAATACATTGTCATCGTGTGCCCACGCTTGTTCCTGTTCGTTGGTAAATTCCTCCGCGCTGTGCACCTCGGCCCTTTCGAGTTGGAACGTCTCTTTTTTATAGACGTAGTCATAGGCCTCCAGCACTTTTTCAATGTCCAAATCATCGTTGGCCAGGTCTTTGTAAAACAGGTTCAGCTCCTTGTATCCCAGTTTCTTTACTGTTTGGTTCAACAGAGTCGGTTCCAATTCTATCTTGCGGTTTCTGAAAGTCCGTTCCAACTGTTCGCGGGCTATTGCGCCTTCTTTCAGTTCCAGTTCTTTGATAGACTGTCTTATTTTTGCCTTTGCGCGTCCCGTCACCACAAATTCGAGCCACGCGCGTTTGGGCGACTGGCTGTTGCTTGTCAGTACGGCCACCTGGTCGCCGCTTGCCAATTGATAGCGCATCGAAACATTCTTGCCGTTTACAATGGCACCGATACATTTGTTTCCTATATTGGTGTGTATGCTATAGGCAAAGTCGAGCACTGTTGCCCCTTTGGGCAGTTTGTGAAGGTCGCCTTTGGGCGTGAATACGTATGCCTCGTCGGTATAAAGTTCCGACTTGAACTGATCCATCATTTGTAGGTTGTCGTTGTTTTCCAACGCTGTGCGGATGTTGGCCAGCCAGCTGTCAATGCCGCTTTGTTCGGCCTTTATTCCCTTATACCTCCAGTGTGCGGCCAGTCCGTGTTCGGCAATCTCGTCCATGCGTTCCGTTCTGATCTGCACTTCCACCCATTTGTTCTCAGGTCCCAATACAGTGATGTGCAGGCTTTCGTAACCGTTGCTTTTGGGTATCGAGAGCCAGTCGCGCAGCCGCTTCGGGTTGGGGCGGTACATGTCGGTCACCATGCTGTAGACCTGCCAGCACTGCAGCTTTTCCTTTTCCAGCGGAGCATCGAGGATGATGCGGATGGCAAAAAGGTCGTAGACGCCCTCAAAGTTGCAATTCTGCTTTTTCATCTTTTGCCAGATGGAATGAATGCTCTTTGTGCGTCCTTTGATGTGAAACTTGAATCCTGCCTGTGTCAGCATCTCGGAAATAGGGGCTATGAAGCGCCTGATATATTCGTCGCGGCTCTTTTTCGTGGCGTTCAGCTTGTTTTTTATCAGGTAATAGGCGTCATGGTTCATGTATTTCAGCGACAGGTCCTCCAGTTCGCTTTTTATCTGATAAAGTCCCAGCTTGTGAGCCAGCGGCGCATACAGGTAGGCGGCCTCCTCGGATGCTTTCAGTTTGGCTTCGTCGTTTGTTGTATCCTTGATGCTGCGCATCAGGTTGGTGCGGTCGGCTATCATGATGAGTATCACCCTCATGTCTTCGGCAAACGATACAAGCAGGTTCCTGAAATTCTCGCTTTCAACACTCGGGCTCTTCTTGTAAAGTTCGCGGATGTGTATCAGTCCGTGAAGTATCACCTTTACGTTTTTCCCGTAAAGCCGGTCAATGTCATCAAGTTCCTCTTCGGTCGTGATGTAGGGCATCAGCAGGCAGGCAATCAGCGAATCGTTTTTGAGCCCTATGTCTTCGGCCGAAAGAATGGCCGTCTGCATCGAACGTATGATGGGGTTCAGATTGAACATGCCGCGATGAAATCGGCCTTGGCCTATAATGACGGCCAAATGATGTTTCAGAGTCCTGTATCTGTCGCCTTCAAACATTTCGGGCGAATCGTTTCTCAGCCGTTTGAACAATTGAAAAAAGAGACTGCGCTCTTCAGCTGTGAATAGAACCGTATTTTCCATATGCCGCTTGGATTTGATACTACAAATGTAGTGGATTCTTTTGAGAAAAGAGCCATCCGATTGCCAAAACCGCACATCTTCTTCATCTGTCATCTGCAAAAGCCTTTGAAAGGCAAGGCTGCAAATCAAAACACCGGGGCTGTGAATCATAACGGCAAGGCCGCCTTTTCGCAACAGACGGCTGCATGCAGACACGTATGCAGCCGTCAGGGTGTCAAAAAAGGAGACCCGCTGGCGGATCTCCCTCTGATATAGTATGAAAATAATAGTTACGTCTGTCAGAACCAACGAACGTAACAGAAGTCCTGACGGTGTGGAAGCAGCGGGTGCTTGGGATACATGCGGCAAGCCACCTTGAAGCTTCCCGAGTTGTCGATGCTCTTATTCATCTCGAACGTATACAGATTGCCCTCGTGCTTGACAACATTGAATGGCGTCACGTCGTAAACATGGTCGTTGCCGTCCGAATCAGTACTGATGGCTACCATTTCAATGCCGATGGCATCGTTCAGCCCTTGTTCGTCCACAACGATGCGTGCCTTGTAGGTGCGGCCGCTCACAATGTTACCATCGAGTTGCGAGAAGTCTGACGAAACAATCTTGATGCTGTTCCAACGCGAAGCCACCAGCTCTTTCCAGGCTGCAATGTCTTTGGCCACCTTGTTGTTGTCAGCGCTGAGAAGTTTGAAACGATGGGTCTCCGGAACGTAGAATTTCCTGTAGTAATCGTCCAATTGGCGCTTCATGGTGTAGTGGGGGGCTATCTGGGCAATGGAGTTCTTGATGGTTCTTACCCATTCTCTCGACAGGCCGCTTTGGTCGTGCGAATAAAACATCGGAATGATTTCGCGTTCCAATATATTATAAATAGTCGAGGCGTCCAGTCTGTCTTGATACTCTTGGTTTTCATACGTGCGCTTGTCTGTCAGTGCCCATCCGGCTCCTTCGCGATAGCCTTCCAGCCACCATCCGTCGAGTACCGAGAAATTAATCAATCCGTTCATTAAAGCTTTCTCGCCCGACGTACCCGATGCTTCAAGCGGGCGTGTAGGAGTATTCAGCCATATATCAACGCCCGAAATGAGGCGCTGCGCCAATTGCATGTCATAGTTCTCCAGGAAAAGAATCTTGCCCAGGAAATCAGGGGTCTGTGATATTTCGTAAATCTTCTTGATGAGTCCCTGACCCGCACCGTCGGCAGGATGAGCCTTGCCCGTATAAATGAACTGTACGGGATAGTCCTGATTATTGACAATCTTCTTGAGCCGCTCCAGGTCGGTAAAAAGCAAATGGGCACGTTTATAGGTGGCAAAGCGGCGGCCGAAACCAATCAGCAAAGCGTTGGGATTGATTTTGTCAAGCAGTGAGACAACCCTCGATGGATCGCCCTGGTTTTTCAGCCACGACTTGCGGAAACGCTTGCGGATAAATTCTATCAGCTCGGTCTTCTGCTTGATGCGCAAGTCCCATATTTCTTCATCTGGCACATCATAGATCTTCTTCCACACCTCTTCGTTGGATTGGTCGGCATAGAAATCTTCACCGAAGTATTTCTCGTAAAGGGCCTTCCATTCATGAGCAGCCCACGTAGGCATGTGCACACCATTGGTGACGTAACCGATATGATTCTCTTCGGGATAATAGCCGCCCCAGATGTTGTTGAACATCTTCTTGCTTACCAAACCGTGCAGCTTGCTCACTCCATTGACTTCCTGACAGGTCTTGCACAAGAATGTGGACATGCAGAAACGCTCGTTGTGGTCATCGGGATTGGTGCGTCCGAGTCCTATGAAATCGTCCCAGCTGATTCCCAGTTTTCCGGGATAGCTTCCCAAATATTTGCCGAAGAGCGATTCGTCGAAATAGTCATGGCCGGCCGGAACAGGCGTATGAACCGTATAGAGCGACGAAGCACGAACGAGCTCAATGGCCTGATTGAATGTCAGTCCCTGATTGACATAATCGACAAGGCGTTGCACATTGCACAAGGCGGCATGTCCCTCGTTGCAATGATAGATATCTTTCTTGATGCCGAGCTTCTGGAGCATGAGCATGCCGCCGATTCCCAAAAGGTATTCCTGCTTCAGGCGGTTTTCCCAGTTGCCTCCGTAAAGGGTGTGGGTGATGGGGCGGTCATATTCGGAGTTCATGCTGTGGTCAGTGTCGAGCAGGTAGAGCTTGACGCGGCCCACATTGACACACCACACGAGTGCATGGAGCGTGTAGCCGGGAAAAGGAACGTCAACAATCATCTGCTTGTCACCGTCCATTACTTTGGTGATGGGCAGGCGTTCAAAATCCTGTGCCTCGTATTTGGCAATTTGCGAACCGTCCATGGCCAGTTCCTGAGTGAAGTATCCGTAACGGTAGAGGAATCCGACACCGACCATGTCGACGTTGCTGTCGCTGGCTTGCTTCAGATAGTCGCCGGCAAGGATGCCAAGACCACCGGAATAGATTTTCAGTATGTGGCTCAGGCCGTATTCCATGCAGAAATAGGCGACCGATGGGCGCGATGCATCCGGTTTCTGGTTCATGTAATCTTTGAAAGCCTTGTATACATTGTCTATCTTGGCCAGCAGCACCTTGTCTTCCGACATCTTGGTGAGTTCTTCATAACTCAGCTTGCCGAGCATTTCGACAACGTTTTTTCCCGTAGACTTGAACAAGTCATAGTTAAGGTTACGGAACAAGTAGTAGGCGTCGGTGTTCCATGTCCACCACAAGTTGTGGGCAATCTCGTCCAGGCACTTCAGTGCTTCGGGCATTTGCGATTGCACTGTCACCACTTTCCAATCGGGTGAATTTACGTTACTTGCTTTAATGTTCATTGCTATATTGTTTTGTAATGAGACTATATCTTTGAAGCATTGCGAAGAGCTACGGCATAGGCTTCGTAGTAATGTTGAATGAAGTTTTTCCATAGAGCCTTGCGGGCAATGGCTTTGGCTTTTTGCCCGATGGCTTTGCGCTGTTGCAGGGAGAGTTCCATGTATTTGCTCATACTGTCGGCAATGACTTGGGCGGTTTCTTCGTAGCTGCTGTCTGTGCGGTCAACTACGTCTACACCGTCTTCAAGTCTGCTCTTATGGCCTAATGTTTCATTGACCCATTGTCCGAATCCCGACAGACAGGTCGTGAGACACGGAATGCCGAAAGCGATGCTTTCCAAGCAGGTGTAGCCCCACGGCTCGTAATAGGAAGGATAAAGACAATAGTCGCATCCGATGAGCCAGTCGTAGTAGTTCAGGTTGAAGATGCCATCCTTTCCGTCAAGATAGCTGGGCACGAACATTACGTGAAACCGGCAATCCTTGTCGGTACGGATGCCGTATGCGCGAATGGTGTTGACAATGCGGTCGTCGGCCATGTTATACAGCTCGTGGGTGATAAACGCATCAGGCAATGGCTCGCGGCTCTTGTCTTTGCCGTTCAGCCGGTCAAGCAAATCGCGGCGCGCTTCTTTTTTCCAGCAAGGAACGGCAATGACCGCCAAGACATCCTGCTTCAGATCGCGTTGCTGCATGCGGGCAAACGCATCGATGAGAACGTCAAACCCCTTGCAACGGAAATCATTGCGGCCGCTGGTCGAGAAAATGAAGGTCTTTTCGGCATCCAGTTGTGTACCCATCAGGCAATTGGCCACGTCTATCGTTTTACGGCGTGCTTCATCGCGTTTCCGGGCATACATTTGAGCTTTGGGTACGAATTGCTCTTCAAATCCGTTGGGCAGTATCACATCGGAGGCCTTTCCGAAAAACTGCTTACACTCCAGATCGGTTGCGTGGCTCACCGTAGTCAGGCAATCTGCATGGAGAGCGGCTTGCTTTTCGATACTATGCTTGGCTTCCATGTGCAATTCGCCTGCCATCTGGTCGCCATTGTAACCTTTGAAGTAGTCGTAGAGCGGCTTGTTGTTGGTGGTGATGGAACGTCCTATGCTTGTTGCGTGGGTGGTAAAGACGCAACCTATCCGCGGGCAGTGCTTTTTTATGTAAAGCATGCCGCATCCCGACATCCACTCGTGAGCCTGATAAACAACGGCTGCATCTTTTTTTTGCAGGAAATGCTTGTAGATGCATTCGGTCAGTTTGCCTGCGGCAAGTGAAAACATGCAGGCTTCGTCGTAGTCGCCGTATGCTTTCAACGAATCAACACCGAAGTCGCGCCACATGGCTCCGTAGACATCGTTTTTCTTTTCAAACAATGCCGTAAAACCGACTAAAAATACAATGGGGGTTCCGGGAACATTCCATCGGCCTGTGCGTACGGCAATGCCGTCGGCTGCTGCCTGTTCGTTCCATTCTTGTAATAAACGGGAATCCTCAATGAAATCGGGATTCTCTTTTCCTTTCCATAAGTCCGGCCCGATATAAAAGATACGATCTTTGTAGTCTTGCTGGAGTGTCCTTGCCTGAGTCGACAGTACGGTGTAGATTCCGCCAACCTTGTTGCAAACTTCCCAACTTGTGGCAAAGATGTAAGCCGGCTTTTTGTTAGTAGCTTTCATCAAACTTCTATTTCGAAATGCAAAGTTACTGATTTTTATTTTTTTGCCAGATACGATTCAACCCATTTTCTGCCTTCCCTTTTTGGCGATAGTCAGGACAAAAGCGCATTTTGTGCGATGGTAAACGTTGTTTTGTCATGTAGAATAGCAAAATGGTACATTCATGAACGGATTGCATGCAGTGCATTTTGTAATCTGACGAAGTCGTTCTAACATCAAAAAGAGATTTTCATGCATTATCTTGAAAATATCCGCTTCTTTTTTTCTGTTTCGCTTGGTATCTTTTGCATAAATTAGAAACAACCTTTTATCTTTGCATGAGACATAACGAAAATCAATTATATACTGTTTATGGAAAATAAAAGAGTGTACACTTTCGGTGGCGGCCAGGCTGAAGGCAAGGCCGACATGCGGGAGCTGTTGGGCGGTAAGGGTGCAAACCTTGCCGAAATGAATCTGATTGGAGTCCCTGTCCCTCCGGGCTTTACGATTACAACCGAAGTTTGCAATGAATATTATCAGGTGGGTCAGGAAAAAATCATGAGCCTGCTGGAAAACGAGGTTACGGCGGCTGTAGCGCATATCGAGAAGTTGATGAACTGTAAGTTCGGTGATGCGACCAATCCCTTGCTTGTTTCTGTTCGTTCCGGTGCCCGTGCGTCTATGCCCGGTATGATGGATACGATTCTTAATCTCGGCCTGAACGATGAAGTGGCTGCCGGTATGGTTGCCAAGACCAATAACCCCCATTTTGTTTATGACTCCTACCGTCGTTTCGTTCAAATGTACGGTGATGTTGTTCTCGGCATGAAACCTGTTAATAAGGAAGACATCGATCCTTTTGAAAAGATTATCGACGAGGTAAAAAGCGAGCAGGGTGTAGTTCTTGACAAAGACCTTTCAGTCGAATCGCTGCAAAAACTTGTCAAGCTCTTCAAGGCTGCCATTAAGGAACAGACGGGTGCTGATTTCCCCGATAGTCCCATGGTACAGTTGTGGGGAGCCATTTGTGCCGTATTCCGCAGCTGGATGAACGAACGCGCCATTCTTTACAGAAAAATGGAAGGAATACCCGACGAGTGGGGCACTGCCGTTAGCGTTATGGCCATGGTATTTGGAAACATGGGCGACACATCGGCAACCGGCGTATGTTTCAGCCGTGATGCCGGTAACGGTGAAAACCTTTTCAACGGTGAATATCTGGTCAACGCTCAGGGCGAAGACGTGGTAGCCGGCATTCGCACTCCCCAGCAAATCACAAAAATCGGTTCTCAACGTTGGGCAGAACGTGCAGGCATCTCCGAAGAGGAACGCGCAAGCAAGTATCCTTCGATGGAAGAAGCCATGCCCGAAATCTACAAGCAGTTGAACGACATACAGGACAAACTGGAAAAGCATTACCATGATATGCAAGACATGGAGTTCACCGTTCAGGAAGGGAAGCTCTGGTTCTTGCAGACCCGCAACGGAAAGCGCACGGGAACGGCTATGGTAAAAATTGCCATGGATCTTGTGCGTGAAGGGCTGATTGACGAAAAGACCGCCCTTCTTCGCTGCGAACCGCAAAAGCTTGATGAACTGCTTCATCCCGTGTTCGATAAGGATGCATTGAAAAAGGCCAAAGTTATCACGCAGGGTTTGCCCGCTTCTCCTGGTGCTGCATGCGGCCAAATCGTTTTCTTTGCAGATGATGCACAGCAATGGCATGCCGACGGCCATAAAGTGGTAATGGTGCGCATTGAGACTTCTCCCGAAGACCTTGCCGGAATGTCGGCCGCAGAAGGCATTTTGACGGCTCGCGGAGGCATGACGAGCCATGCTGCCGTTGTTGCACGTGGTATGGGCAAGTGCTGCGTTTCAGGTGCCGGAGCCATTCTCGTAGATTACAAGGCACGCACCGTAGAAATTGAAGGTGTTACCTATAAAGAAGGAGACTATCTCTCCATCAATGGTTCGACAGGGCAGGTATATGCAGGACAAGTTCCTACCAAGGCAGCCGAATTGAGCGGTGACTTCAAGGCATTGATGGACTTGTGCCAGAAATATACCAAACTACAGGTTCGCACCAACGCCGATACTCCCCATGATGCACAAGTGGCACGCGCCTTTGGTGCAACAGGTATCGGACTTACCCGTACAGAGCACATGTTCTTCGAGGATCAGAAAATCATTGCCATGCGCGAAATGATTTTAGCCGATTCTGCCGAAGGACGCGAAAAGGCATTGGCAAAATTGCTTCCTTATCAGAAAGCAGACTTCAAAGGCATACTTGAAGCCATGGATGGCTGCCCGGTCAACATACGTTTGCTCGATCCTCCTTTGCACGAGTTTGTACCCCATGATCTCGCAGGGCAGGAAAACATGGCCAAACAAATGGGCGTAAGCGTCAAAGAAATACAGCAGCGCGTTGAAAGTCTGTCAGAAAACAATCCGATGTTGGGTCACCGCGGTTGCCGATTGGGAATCACATTCCCCGAAATAACCGCCATGCAGACACGTGCAATCCTTGGTGCAGCCTGTGAGCTGAAAAAAGAAGGCAAAAACCCGATGCCCGAAATCATGGTACCATTGATTGGTAATGTAAACGAGTTGAAGCAGCAAAAAGAGGTAATCAAGAAAACGGCCGAAGAAGTGTTCAAAGAACAAGGCATTTCATTGGATTTTGAAATCGGGACAATGATTGAGATTCCTCGTGCAGCGCTCACCGCTGACAAGATTGCCACAGAAGCTGAGTACTTCTCTTTTGGAACCAACGACTTGACCCAAATGACATTCGGTTTCAGTCGTGACGATATTGCCAGCTTCTTGCCGGTATATCTTGAGAAAAAGATTTTGAAAGTGGATCCATTCCAGGTGCTTGACCAGGAAGGTGTGGGTCAGCTCATCAAAATGGCGGTAGAAAAGGGACACAAAGTACGTCCTACATTGCGTACCGGAATTTGTGGAGAACATGGTGGTGAGCCATCTTCAGTGAAATTCTGTGCCAAGATAGGTATGAACTATGCTTCATGCTCACCGTTCCGCGTACCTATCGCGCGTCTTGCTGCAGCACAGGCGGCTGTAGAGGAATAAGCGTTAATTCGACTTAGTTATAGGATTAGGCTGTAATTCTCCTGAAATAAGGAGGTTACAGCCTAAACTGTTTTTTGTCGGTTCGTGCATTTGACCGCATAAATTGAGCCAAATAAACGGCATTTGCATACACCTGGACATACACTTGTGAACATCGACGCATACACCATCGCATATACCAAATTTTCATCGTTAAATCATTGATATATGGCAACTTTCAAAGTCGTAGTAAGAAAAAAGAGAGCCGATGGCTTTTATCCGGTGTACATCTGCATCGTTCACCGTTCCAGAATGGGCTACATAAAAACGGATAAGCTCATAACTGACAAACAAATCCTAAAGTCTGGAGAAATTAAGGATGCGGTAGTAAATGAATACTGTTCACGAGTAATCCTAAGATTTACTGATATGGTGAATCGAAAGGACGTATCAGACTATTCTGTAGCAGAACTAATTGAATACCTTACCCGTGTAGAAGACAATGTGTGCTTTAGCGAATATGCGGCATTGCACATCAGCCGCATGATTAATGGAGGTCACGAACGTACTGCAAAGAATTACAAGCTTGCGGTTAATCATTTGGAGCGTTACCTTGGGACAAATCGGATTATGTTTAACCATCTTACATCCTCTGTATTAAGGAAGTGGATTGAGTATTTATCACAAACAAATCGGGCAAAAGAAATGTACCCTACTTGCATCCGTCAAATCTTTAAGAAGGCAATTATTGAATTGAATGATGAAGAGCGTGGTGTCATTCGCATCAAATTCAATCCATGGCTGAAAATTCAGATACCTAAGTCTGACACCACACTAAAACGTGCCATATGCGCAGAGGCTTGCCGTGAGTTTTTCAACCGTCCGCTACCTGAATCCAAGTTCATATCTTCCCTTCCGGAACTCGCAAGAGATGTTGCCCTACTTTCCCTTTGCATTGGAGGAATCAATACGGTAGATCTCTATGAGCTTAAAAAGAAAGACTATAATAATGGTGTTATTGGCTACAAGAGGGCAAAGACCAGACACAGTAGAAGGGACGAAGCCTATATGGAAATGCGGATAGAACCGTTTATTCAATCAACCTTTGACAAGTATCTTTCTGACGATAATGATGATTTCCTGTTCAATTTCCATAAGCGATACAGTAATTTTGATAGCTTTAATGCGAATGTGAATCATGGCATTCGGGCGATTTGCCGTGATATGGGGATAGAAAAGGAAGACTGCTATTGTTTCTACACATTCAGGCATACTTGGGCTACCATAGCTCAAAACGATTGTGACGCCAATTTGTATGAAGTGGCATTCGGCATGAACCACAGTCATGGACTAAATGTAACCAGAGGATATGTAGTCGTCCCTACTTAAGTGAAAATTAATTGAAGTGTCCAAATAGAACTGC
>DJPH01000005.1 GCA_002439755.1 Prevotellaceae bacterium UBA6417
CCTACATAATGACCGTCGCGGAGCAAATGTCTGACCACATCGGGATAACGCTCATAAAACTGCCCCGTAAAAAAGAACCCTCCGCTCACATGCTTTTCCTTGAGTACAGGTAATATATAGGATGCGCCATCGGCCCAGGCCGCAGCTGTAAAGACAAGGCAGACTTGTTTGAGCGAATCATCGCCACGGATGACGCCTCCATGACTGTAGACCTTGTTTTTGCCTGCAACGGGCTGAAACGGCAACCAGCACATCAGCAAAAACAAGCATAGCCGTTTGCAACACGCCAAATGCCGTCTTGCAAACGGGCTCATGACAATTCTTCGCCCTTTACGCCCAATGCGGCAAACAACGAATAGGTCAATATTTCCTGCGGGCACAAAAATCCGGTAACGGGCTCCGTTACAAAAAGGAGTGCCTTGCGTGATTTCGACAAAGCCCCCTTCAGCAAATGCCCGTAGGCCTCCACATCGGGAACCAGCATCAAGTTGCTGACCTTTGACGAAGCCAACAGCGTTTCCACGCTTTGCAAGTAAAGGCGTTCCATCGAAACAATCTCTTCTTCGACAGGAAAAGAAGCACAGAAGAAATCACCAAGATTGTCGTGAAAGCACTTTCCGTCCAAATCGGCCGGCAAAGACGAGGGGACAGCATTCTTCAGCAAAGCCTTCTCCTTAGAATAAATAAACAAGACCTGTGTCTTGTTTTCACCAGGTCGCAGGCCGCCATCGAGCACTAGATAATCTATCCAGCGCGCAATGTCGAGTTTGGGAATGCGGCGTCCCAGCATCCTTTCAAGCTGCACCGACAGATTAAAGACAAGCCGGTCAACATAATCGG
Source organism: Prevotellaceae bacterium UBA6417 (assembly GCA_002439755.1). Taxonomy (GTDB): domain Bacteria; phylum Bacteroidota; class Bacteroidia; order Bacteroidales; family Bacteroidaceae; genus UBA6382. The sequence continues at coordinate 841 of DJPH01000005.1, forward strand.
CGTCTATCAGCAACACATTCTCCTGCCATTCGTGATTATCTTCCATGGTCCAAACAAGCTATGAATTCCAAGTGCAAAGGTACAAAAAGAAAAAGCCGCACATTCAGTCAAGTCAGAAGAAAATTGTGTACTTTTGCAGTTACAACATAAAACAAATCAAAAGCAAAAGATTAATCAAAGATGGACGTTATCAAAGAACTAATCAGACGTGCCCAGCAACAGAAGCAGCGCATCGTGCTGCCCGAGGGTACTGAGCAGCGTACCATTCAAGCTGCCAACCGCGCCCTGCAAGATGGCATCGCAGAAATCACTTTGTTGGGAAACCGTAACGAGATTACAGAGCTTGCACAAAAGCTACAATTAAAATACATCGAACAAGCCCAGATCATAGATCCGCAACAACCGTCGGAGCTGCATGAAGAACTGGCAGAAAAGCTGGCAGAGATAAGAAAAAAGAAAGGCATGACCCTCGATGAGGCACGTAAGACAATCGGCAATCCGCTCTACTTCGGCTGCATGCTCATCAAGACGGGACGTGCCGACGGCCAACTGGCCGGTGCGAGCAATTCTACGGCCAACGTGCTTCGTCCGGCACTGCAAATCATCAAGACAGAACCGGGAATCACCTGCGTATCAGGAGCAATGATACTGTTGACCCATGCTCCTGAATACGGTGAAGACGGTCTTCTCGTGATGGGTGACATTGCAGTTACTCCTGTGCCCACTGCACAACAGCTGGCAGAAATTGCCGTCTGCACGGCTCGGACCGCAAAGACAATAGCCCGCATAGAAAATCCGCGCGTTGCCATCCTGAGCTTTTCCACAAAAGGTTCGGCCAAACACGAAGTGGTCGACAAGGTCATCGAAGCCACCAACATCGCTCATGAACTGGCTCCTTCACTCCAATTGGACGGCGAACTGCAGGCCGACGCGGCCATTGTTCCCGAAGTAGCCCGGCTGAAAGCTCCCGACTCGCCGGTTGCCGGTCATGCCAACGTGCTTGTCGTGCCCTGCCTCGAAGTGGGAAACATTTCCTACAAGCTCATCCAACGCCTGGGACATGCACAGGCCATCGGCCCCATTCTTCAAGGCATTGCACGTCCTGTCAACGACCTGAGCCGCGGATGCTCGACAGACGACATCTATAAAATGATTGCCATCACCGCCAATCAGGCCGTCTCGCTCAAGGAACGCGGCATTGAACACTAACCCACACAGCGCATACATACAACACTGAAAAGAATAATATATGAAAGTATTGGTTTTGAATTGTGGTAGTTCGTCTATCAAATACAAGCTTTATAATATGGACGATGCGTCCGTAATGGCAGCAGGAGGCATAGAGAAAATCGGTTTGCCCGGGGCATTTCTGAAAATCAAGAAACCCACAGAAGAAAAGATTTTCAACGACATTCCCACACACGATGAAGGACTGGCAATGATTTTCAAAAGCCTGACCGACCCTGAAAAAGGCGTGCTTAAATCTCTCGACGAGATAGATGCCGTAGGCCATCGTATGGTACACGGAGGCGAAAAGTTTAACCAAAGCACCATACTTACGGATAGTGTCCTTAAAGAGTTTGTTGCATGTAGCGAACTGGCACCGCTCCACAACCCCGCCAATCTGAAGGGTGTGAAAGCAGTTTCAGAACTAATGCCACATATGACGCAAGTAGGCGTATTCGACACTGCCTTCCATCAGACATTGCCCGACTACGCATACATGTATGCGCTGCCTTATGAACTCTATACCAAATACAAAATCCGCAAATACGGATTCCACGGAACGAGTCACCGCTATGTTTCACAACGCGTATGCGACTTCCTGGGATGCGACATCAAGGACAAGAAAATCATCACCTGCCACATAGGCAACGGAGCCAGCGTGGCCGCCGTCAAATATGGCAAGTGCGTAGACACCTCGATGGGGCTCACCCCCCTGGAAGGCCTCATCATGGGCACACGCTGCGGTGACATCGACGCAGGAGCCGTGGCCTATATACAGAAAAAGCTCGGACTCGATGCCGACGGCATATCCAACCTGTTAAATAAGGAAAGCGGGGTGGCAGGCTTCTCGGGACTTTCGTCAGACATGCGCGAGCTCGAAGCAGCAGTCGAAAGCGGCGACCAACACGCCATCCTCACACTGAACATGTACAACTATCGCATCAAAAAGTATATCGGTGCATACATTGCTGCCATGAACGGTGTAGACATCATTGTGTTTACCGCCGGAGTCGGAGAAAACCAATACGGTGTCCGCTCGGGAGTCTGCAAGGACTTGGACTGGCTTGGCATAAAGCTCGACGAGAAGAAAAACGATGCCGTGCGCAGTGAAGAGGCCATTATTTCCGCCCCCGACTCGAAAGTCACCATATGTCTCATTCCCACCGACGAGGAACTGATGGTGGCAACCGACACCATGAACCTTATAAAGAGTGCCGGACAAAAACTCTGACACTGACAGCAATAATGATTCATGCAAATGGCAAAAGGCACACTTCACAACAACGCCTTTTGCCATTTGTGGCATCAGGGCAGGAACTATTTTCATTTTTCCGCAAAAAACAAACAGGAAAATCTGCTTTGTATTGAAGAAATTCATAAATTTGTACCGAAATATTTCAGGGATATAAGTTAATGCATCGTGCTGATGTTTTGTTCTCACACATGACAAACAACCAAGTTCAGATTCAAATGTTCATAATAAACACTCTCATGAAAAGATTTATCCATTCAATGAGCAGGAAACATTTAATTTACGTGTTTCTGTTAGCTGTTATTGGTTTCTCATCCTGCAAGGACCAAGTCGATGATTCCGACATGTACACATTTACGGGCGAAACCGCCTATTCCTTTTGTCAGGATAACCCAGACTACACAAATTTTGCGTACATCCTTTCACGTGTAAAGCTCAGCAAGAAATCCGATTCAGAGCTTTCCCAGCTGTTGTCGGCCCGCGGCAACTTCACCGTGTTCGCACCTACCAATGATGCCATCCAGCACTACCTGGACTCCATTTATGAGACTCCCAACTTCGACATCACACAAATCACCGACTCGGTAGCCGACTATATAGCGCGCAACTCCATCATAGACTGCGAGAACGATGAAGCCTACCAGACAACCGACTTCTTTGAAGGCGCACTGGAGAAGACCAATATGGACGACCGTTACATCACCATCGAGTTTGACACCACGGCAAACGGCAAACTGGTGACCAAAGTCAACACGCGTTCACGCATCATACAAGGCGACATCGAAGTGACCAACGGCTACATCCATGGCATCGATGCCGTATTGCAGCTGTCACGTGCCACACTGCCTTCACTCATACAAGAAGCCAACAACCTGTATATCTTCAACGAGATTCTCAAGCGCACCGGCTGGGCCGACTCCATGAAGAAAGTGCGTGACGAGGACTATGAACTGAATCACGAAGAATGGGGCCGCGACCTGAACGGCAACCCCAGCATCAAAAACCCTGAACATCGCTATTACGGATACACCGCCTTCGTAGAGACCGACAGCATCTTCCACGAACAATGGGGCATCCCGATGCCCGTTACGGAAAACGGCATCCTGCAGAACACGGACGAAATCATGCAGGCCATCACAGCCAAATGCCAGCAGGCCTACCCCGATGCCACAAACAGCGACCTGAAAAGTCAGGACAATGCCGTCAACCGGTTCGTGGCATATCACCTGATAAGCACACGCATTCCATGGGACAAACTGGTGTTCCATCATGTTGAAATGGGCTATGCCTATGCCATTCCCGACCAATTGTCCATCAACTGCTATGAATACTATGAGACCATGGGCAAGAACAGATGGCTGATAAAGCTCACGGAAGGAAAGTCAACGGATGGCAAGCGCATCAACAGAAAGTCAACCTACGATCTTGACAACTATAACGAACTGGATGTTACCATACCGGGAACATTGATAAAGAGCACCAACGGTTCAAACCTCACCAACTCCATCAACGGGTTCTACTATCCCATCGATTCAGTGCTGGTATACAGCAATTATGTTCCGGGTATAGTATTGAACGAGCGTCTGCGTTGGGATACTTCATCTCTTCTGTCAGAGCTCATCACCAACGGCTACCGCGGCATATCGAGCAGCGGCCAGTTCCCGTTCCCCAACGGATACTTCGAGCGTCTGGAGTTCTCCAACGAAAGCCGTTGCGTATACCTGCCCTATCAGGCCGGAGCCAGCCAGAGTAACTATCAGGCTGACGAGATGAACATCCGCGGACAATACGATTTGATATTCCGTCTGCCGCCTGTTCCAAACGAAGGTACCTATGAGCTTCGTGTAAGTGCTCCATGCAACACAGGTTTCGGTATGGCACAGTTCTACTTCGGATCCAACAAAGACAACCTGATGCCTGTAGGTCTGCCTGTCGACTTGCGTGTAGATCCGGCCGGCCCGGTTATCGGATATGAAGCCGACACCAAAGACACCGAGCACAACGAGCAGAATGACAAAGATATGCGAAATAGAGGATATATGAAGCCGCCCAAGCACGACGGTGTGGCAAAAGGTGGAGCAGCCGTTACCGAGGATTGCCGCAACACAACCAGCTACCGTGCTAACGTGCGTCTGCGCAAAATAGTATGGACAGGCAACGTCAAGCCCACCGATGTTCTCTACATCCGTATGAAGTCGCTTTTGGAAAACACAAATGCATGCTTCCTTCTGGACCTCATCGAATGGTGTCCCAAGCAGGTATACAACAGTGCCGAGGGCGAAGACAAGTGGTAATCTAAGAACTGAAGAACATATTAAGCAACTTCCGCAAGGGAGTTGCTTTTTTTGTATCCCGACAAAAGGCACATGACAGCACGCAGCCAAGGAATAGAGCACAACATCGTTGAAAATCAGGGAAATACACACCAAAATGCAGCGTGCAATGTGTACAGCTTGAGCGTGCAATGTGTACAGATCGTGCATGCGATGTGTACAGACCGTAACCTGCGATGTGTACAGATCGTACGTGCGATGTGTACAGATCGTGCATGCGATGTGTACAGACCGTGACCTGCGATGTGTACAGATCGCAACCTGTGATGTGTACAGATCGTGCGTGCGATGTGTACAGACCGTAACCTGCGATATGTACAGATCGTGACCTGCGATGTGTACAGATCGTGCGTGCGATCTGTACAGACCTGAAACAGAGGTCTGTGGCTTTGCCTTTTCAAGGTTTGCTCAGGGGGAGCTCATGTTCCACCCACTGTATTCTCTGATGATGCAGGTGCAGCATTTCAGGCAGCACACTCGCGGCACGAGACCAATCAAGGCCTATTCACAAGGAATATACCTATTTACACCGTTCCTATGAATGAAAATACGTATATTTGCATGTTACTACTTTCATCATTCACAAAAACAATCATCTGCAATGGGATTTTTCAATAAAATATTCAAGGGTCGTACAACCACACCGGAACATCACTCTGCTGACAATCAGTCGGAAACGTCTGAAGAGTCTAATGACAGGAATGCCGAATTCGAGACATTGCGCGACGACGGCATACGTGCCATGCGCATAAGTGAGGTCGACTATGCTGAGCGATGCTTCGAGGCTGCCCTTCAGCGCAAGGACGATGACGGCATAAAAGGCCTGCTGGTCGAGCTCTATATCCAGAGCCGGTGCGGTGAAAAGGCGCTGCCCATCCTCGAAACTCTCCTTCAGAAGCACCCGCACGAAACCAAGCTGCGCATTGCAGCCATGCAGGCTGCCGGCCAATGCAGCGATTGGGACAGGATGGAAACCGAGGCCTCAGAACTGCAACGGCAAGAGCCCGACAATCCCAACGCACTGTATTTCCAGGCTCAGGCCGCCTATGGCAAGGGCAACGACATTGCTGCCGTGGCCCTTCTCACGCAACTCAGCAAGGACCATCCCGACTTGAAGCAGCCCTATCTGCTGCGTGCCAAAACCCTCTACAGGATGCAGCAATACGGTGAAGCCCTGAAAGACATTGAAACCGTCGTCGGCATGAAAGACGGAAAAGACGAAGAATCACTCTTGCTGCAAGGCGACATTCTGAATGCCATGGGGCTCACCAACAAAGCCTTGCAAAGTTATGAGGAGGTGAATGCCCTGGACCCCTTCAACCGCGAAGCAATCATCAAAAGGGGAGCCCTGCTGGCGGGCACCGGCCACAACGACAAGGCTCTGTCGCTATACAACGATGCCATAGAGCTGCAGCCCGACTTTGCACAGGCCTATAAAGCCAGAGGAGGACTGCGCCTCAAGCTGCACGATGAAGCCGGAGCGGCCGACGACCTGAAGAAAGCCCTTGAACTTCGTCCCGAAGAGGGGCACCGCATCAACGGAGAATACAGCACCCTGCAAAACGAAATGAATGCCCGTTACCGTGCAAACAACCCGTTCAACTTCTAAACATCCAAGCACTTTGCCATGAAAAAAGCCTGCCGGCCCATACACTACGGCTACGTCATCGTTGGCTGCTGCTGCCTCATCATGGGCATTGTGGTGGGGCTCGTTATGAGTTGTGCCGGAATCTTCTACGGTCCCGTAAGCACCGACCTGCACGTTGAGACGGCCGGCTTCGGCCTGTATATGTCGTTCAACTTCCTGGCCGCGTCACTCATGCTTTCGGTTGCCGGCAAAATGATGGAACGCTTCAGCGCACATTGGCTCCTCACCTGTAGTGCAGCCCTGGCAGGACTCACCTTAGTGGCCATGTCAACCTTCCGCCACGTAGCCTTGTTTTGGGCAGCCGGAGCCCTGCTGGGTGTGTCCATGTCGTTTCTGATGTACCTGAGCTTCCCCACCATGATACACCGTTGGTTCAGCCGGCGCGTGGGTTTCTTCATCGGAGTGTGCAGCGCGGCATCGGGAATCGGCGGCATCATCTTCAACCCCCTCGGCAGCTGGCTCATCGTACATCACGGATGGAGAGCGGCCTACTGTACATTCGGGCTCATCATTCTGTTGATTGTCACACCGTTGCTCGCCATCTTTCTGCGCAACCGTCCCGAGGACAAAGGCCTGCAACCCTACGGATGGGAGCAACAGACCTCGCAAGAAGTAAAGTCAGCCACCCCGCAAGGCATCAGTGCCTCACAGGCCATCAGAATGCCGGCCTTCTACACCCTCTTCTGCTTTGCCTTTCTCATCATGGCCATATCCACCTTGAACCTCTTCATACCCAAATATGTTTGCAGCCTGGGCTTCACACCCATGGAAGCCTCGCTGGCCGCCTCGTCGGTAATGGCCGGTGTAACCGTGGGCAAGATTGTCCTGGGTCATATCAACGACCATAGCAACACGTGGGGCATCATAGCAACCACCTCGGGTGGCTTTCTGGGACTGCTGCTGTTGCTCATCGGCCGGACAGGACTCGTGACCGTCATCCTCGGAGCCTTTCTTTTCGGATGGGAATATGCCGGCACCACCGTACAAACCCCCATTCTGGTGCGCACCGTGTTCGGCGGCCGGCACTATGCCGAAATCTATTCGCGCATATCCATGGCACTGGCTGCCGGGGGTGCCATCTCGGCAGGTGCATGGGGTTTTCTCGAACTCCACACATCCTACAGCTTCACCCTCGTGACGGGCATGGCCTTGCTGCTGATAATGGCCCTGCTGGGTATCTACTCTTTGCGTTCGGGCAGACACCATGCCGCTTAAAGGTCGCAAATCCGGAACTTTTCAAAAACGGATTTCTGACCTGTCCACCTCTATTTCGCCAAAGTCAATCATGGCATTGAAAAGCCTCACCTTCAAAGCTTTTTTCAAATCATCCGCCGTAAGATCGGCTTCATCGACAAGACCCTTTTCCACCAGAACGGCTCTTTTGGTACCGGCCAGCAAAGGATGCCGGGGTGTCATCCAGCGGCTGCCGTCATACACTGCCAGATTGGTAAACGACGTATCCCTCACCAGTCCCCGCTTGATGATGATAATGTCGTCGCACTCTCCCCTTTTAGCCAGCAAGGCATTCAGAGGGCTGCGGTCGGTACTTTTGAAATCATACGTTATCCCATCATCGACAACCACCTGCAGCGAGCCTATTCGGCGCATCCGATAGGGAGCATACTCCACCTTTTCCACACCGTGCGCCCCATAGATTACCCGTGCCTTGCAGACTCCCTTACAATCATCGCCGGTAACAATCCTTTCGAGCAAAGGCACGGAGGCTGCCAACGAAGGGAAAAAATGCCTGACGGTCCGCTCCATCCTCTCTTGATGGCGGCTCACAGCCTGCAGCTTTCCATTCTCAATCTTCAAGGTCTCCACAAATTGCAGTGCCGGTTCACCCATCTTGTTCCTACTCATTATTATATGTCATTATCTATTTCACAGGCAGACACACCTTGCGCAGCATCTCCTCATACTCCTTTTTGCAATCGCTCATGCAGGTGATGCCGCCCCCGGCCTTGAAATACATGCCGTCATCGTCCTCCTCAACGAAACGTATCATCACTGCCGAATCCAACTCACCGTTGGCATAGATGCCCATGACTCCCGTATAGAATCCGCGCTCATATCCCTCGGCCTCACGGATAATCTCCATGGTGCGATCCTTGGGAGCCCCCGTAATGGAGCCCGCCGGCAGCAAGGCCTCCAGCAAATCCCCCACACGCCGTTGAACAGCCTGAGGCAGCTTGCCGCTGATTTCCGAACTGGTCTGAAGCATGTCTCCCTTGTCCGTACCGACCACATCCACATAGCGATACCTGTCAACCCTCACATCGGTGGCAATTCTGCTCAGGTCGTTGCGAATCAAATCGACAATGGTGGCATGCTCGGCAGCCTCTTTCCTGTCTGCAAGCAATACTTCGCGGGCATTCTCCATCGAGGCATCCATCGTGCCTTTCATGGGATAGGCATAGATTCTTCCGCCACATGTCTTCACGAAAATCTCGGGCGAAAAACATACAAAGCCCCTTGTTTCGCCTGCATTCCTCCTCAACAGCAACCTGTATTTTGCCCGTGAGCACATAAACATGTCCTCAAGCGAAAGGTCGCAGTCCACGGCCACGCGACAAGTAAGATTGGCCAAATAGCTGTTGCCCTCCAGTATATTACGCTTCACCAGACCGAAACTTCGCCTGTAATCCTCCCACAGCGGAGGCCTCACCCTCCATCTTTGCCGTGCAACAGACAAGGGATTGAAAGGCTCCGCAACATTGGTCACACCGTTGAAATCATAAAGACACTCGTTCGTATCAATGTCAGACAATTTGCTGATATAAGCCTCCCGGCCCCGATAATCGACAACAAACAGAAAAGGCTCTCCTTCATCGGCCAAGCCATTGAGACGGTCCCTGATTTTCCTCTCCATATTATATAACACCCTTCATGCAAAAGCTACATCGTTTCCGACAGGCGGCAAGCAGTACAAAGCCACCGGCCAAGCCCGCCGTTCAAGGGTGCAAAAGTAGCCCGTTTCAGACACAACACCAAGCAGGCAGCCCTTGTTTTTCACCGGCATCGCCTTTTTGAGCTTCTCAAGCCCCATGAAACGGCCTTCAGGCACTGCTTCAAAAAGTTAAAAAACAAAAATGTGGGGGGGGTGATGCTTTGTAACTTCAATTTAATGCCTTAAAGCCTTGCAATCCACACTCAAATAAATATCTTTGCACCGTAAACAACAATTCATGCGGCACTGCCGCAGTTCGATTCCACGTCACACAAACAACAAAATATCATATCATGAAAAAAGTTTACTATTCCCTTTTGACCCTTTGCCTCTTTTTAGGCATAAGCGTCAGTGCCTCGGCAGCACGGCCGCCCGTGCAAAAGGCCATCATCGAAGGCAACGACTACACCTTCAACCCTGAAGTGCCGCTGCTGGTCGATGCAAGCCAGTTCAGCAGCAACAGCATCAGCTATGGCGACTCCGGAGCTGACCCGTTCCAGAACCTGATAGACGGCAACAACGCAACCATGTTCCATTCATACTGGGACCGCGGAGTGTTTACCGACGGAGCCCTCACCGAAGCATCCTATACCGAACATGTGGCCAAACTCGACCCCACGAAATACGCCTTGAACGGCATAGGCTGGACCAACCTTCAGGTGGAACTCTACGACCCCATACAGAAAATCATCTTCACCTACACCGGACGTGACAATTCAAAATACTGCGATTCACCCAACGACATCATCATCTATGCCACAAACGATGACAACTTGGGCAAAAGCACACTATCGACTGAGAGTGCAAAATGGACCGAAGTGGCCCATCTCACAGATGGCTTCCCCAAACCGGGAGCACTGATGAGCTACACTTCACCCGCCATCGACCTGGGCGAACCCTACAAATATATACGTTTCGAAATGCACAGCACGGCCACGGTCGACACAAAACTCCGCGAATACGCACGTCCGTCTGTTACAGGTGTGGTATTCAGTCTTTCTGCATTCCAGCTCTACGAAGCCGAAAAGATGGAAGGATGGCAGGCACGCCTCAACAACCTGCTCAACGAGATAACCATGAAAAACTACCAGTTCACAGCAGGCAAAGACCCGGGTCTCTACCCCGAAGACAAGGTTCTGGCCTATACCAACGCCTACTATGACGCATCGGATGCCGCAACCAAATCTTTGACAGAAGACCAATATCAGGCTGCCTACAACAAGCTTTCAGCCGCACTCGAGGAAGTGAAAGCATCCATCATCCCCATGGAAGACGGCTACTACAACATAGTTTCGGCATGGAACATCTTCGAACAAGTGCAAGGTGTGCAAAAGGCATGGTTCTACGATGCCTCGGTCAACGCTCTTATGTGGACCACCTATAACCCCAAAGACCCCATCCAGCTCTTCAAGTTCGAGAAACAGGCCGATGGCGGCTACTCTGTTCAAAACGTGGTATCCAAGAAATACCTGTCGCACCTCACCAAAAACGGTGTCCCGGTGCCCTTCTCCGATGAGTTCGTCTCCGAACAGGTGTTGCTTCCCTTCGACGCAAAGCCCTATATGTTCAAGATCTACTCTCCCGATTTCAACTCCACCTACAACAAATACAACACCCGCCTTCACAACCAGGGCAATAGCATCACCGGCCAGGTAGCCGCCTGGGATTCCGACATCGATGGCGAAGCCTGCTGGCTGATGAAAAAGGTCGATGGCAAGCTGCTGGATTCATTGCTGAACGCATCAGACATGGAAAAAATCCTTTCCGAGCTGCAAGTGACTGCCGATGCCGCCCAGAAGGAGTATGACAAATGCTATGCATACAAAGACATCGTGACAGATCCGGCACAGATAACCACCAATGCACAGAATCCTAACGACGGTTCGATAGCAGCCCTCCTTGACAATTCCACCAACACCTATTTCCACTCCATGTGGGATGCATCCTACAATACCTTCATCTCTCCCGAAAACGCTACGGGATGGCACAATCTTCAGTTCGCACTTCCCGAAGCAGTATCGAAGATTAAGTTCTACTATACCGGACGCATCAGCAGCAGCGGATGGGTGGACGACCCCGACCACATCACCATTTACGGCACAAACGACGAGACACTGGCAGCCAGCACAGCTGCCGCCGACTCATCCAAATGGGCAGAACTCGTCGACATGACAAAGGCTCTCTACGATTTCCCCGAAAAGAACCTTGAAGGAAGCAGCTACTATTCACCGGTACTCGACCTGGGCGGCAGCTACAAGTACCTGCGCTTTGTTGTGAAGCACACCAACGGACAAGGCACCATGCCCAGCCGAACATTCTTTGATCCCGCCGTATCGGGCGTCACTTTTGAGCTGAGCGAGTTCCGTTTGTGGGACGGCAATCCCACCGATGATTCGGATGCCTTGCACAATAAAGACCTTGACGAAGCCTGCAAGAAACTGATTGCCCTAATCACAGACGCACGCACTAAGATAAGGAACAAAACGGCTACACAGGCTGACATCAATGCCTTGAAAGCTGCAACCGAAGAAGTGACCAAGCTATATATTGACCGCGATGCCCTCTACAAAGAGCTGGCTACAACCTTGAACGAGGCCAATACGGTCTACTCCAATGCCATCGGCGCAAAGGTAGACATCCTTACCAGTACCGACCAGTTCAGCACCAACAACGTTGACCTAAGCGATTCGGGTGCATCTTCGGTCACGGAAGCCTTTGAACACCTGATCGACGGTAACATCAATACGGTATTCCACTCCTATTGGTTGAGGAGCGTGTTCTCGGCAGCCGACATCACGGAAGAATCCTACGCGCAGCATCTGTCTACCCTCGACAAGAACACGAAATACGTCAACGGCCCCGGCTATCACAATCTTCAGATAAAGCTCAAACAGCCCGTTGACCAGTTCTATTTCAGCTTGACAGGTCGCAACTCGGACAAATGGCACGATGTTCCCAACGACATTGCCATCTATGTGACCAACGATGAGGCTCTCGGCGAGAGTACCCTCGACAGCGAAACCTCACAGTGGAAAGAAATCACCGAACTCAACGAAAACATGGCCAGCAACACAGCTGCCGCCTACTATGAGTCACCTCAGATTGACCTCGGCGACAAGTACAAGTACGTGCGCTTTGTCATCAAGGATATCACAACGCGCGCCACGCTTCGTCCCCACACCGCTCCCGACATCACCGGCGTGATGTACAGTCTGAGTGAGTTCCACATGTACGGCAAAGCCGACCCCAACACGGTTCCCTACTACTACATTCCCGAAGTAAAGGCCGTGGTGGATGGCTTAAAAGCCCTCATCGATGAGTACAGCAAATATGACAAGTTCCAAATCAGCAACACTGAGCCCATCGAAAAACTGAAGGCTGCCATTGCCGAAGTACGTGCCAGTGCTGTCGACACCACGGAACTGGTAACTCTGTACAATAACTATGTTGAGCGCATCGGCAAGAGTGTTGTAGGCGAAGGCATCGGCTTCGTAGACAACCAGGAAAGCCTTGCCAAATTTGCCGAAGCCGTAACAACAGCCAAAGCGTCAGCCTTCAAGCCTACCAAAGAGACTGTGGCAGCAGCTGTCAAGGCCATGAAAGATGCCTACAAGGAATTCCTGAGCCACGTAGGGCAGATAGTTCCCAACCAGTGGTACAACATCATCAGCAATTCAACCCGCGAAGTATTCAACGGCCAGCCCATCTATCTGAAGTCGACCTCGGTAGGCAGCCCGCTCTCCATCGGCGACTACGACCTGTCACAGCATGACCCGAAAACCGATCCTTATGCCATCTTCCGCTTCGTGCCCATCGAAGGAACTGAAAACTTCTATGTGCAGAATCTCGGAACAGGTCAGTACATGGGAGCCTACAATGGTAACAGTGCCGCACAATCACCCAAGATGCAGCATGAGCCCGAGCCATATCGTCTCATCTATAACGGCAACGGAACGTTCAAGATAACACAAGCCGGCAACACCGATGACCTGCTTGCCTTCAAGACCGACAACAGCAATAAGATGATTCTGACCTACCCGCTCAACAACGATGAGCAACAGGCATTCAGATTCGATGCCGTCACTGCCGACCAGGAATTGAGCCTGCCGGGCTTCAACAGCAACAGCATCCAGATTGTCACCCTGCCTTATGCCACAAAAGGTGAGCTCAGCATTTCCAGTCTCAACGACGGCATTGCAACTACCTATGCCATCAAGGCTCTCAAGAAGACCGAAACGGGAACACGCCTCGAGCTGAAGAAAAAGGCCGACACCGAAGCCGGCGAGCCCTTTGTGCTTGTCATCGGCGACTACACGCAGGAAGCCGGCGAAGCGCAGCCCCTCGTTCTCTCTGTTCCCGAAACCGTTGTAAGCAACAGCGTAGCGGCACCGGGTCTCGTAGGAACACTTACGGGAGTAAAAGTCAGCAAGTCGGGTTACGGCATGTTCATCAACAATGCCCTTGTCAACACCACGAGCTTTGCCGTCAACTTTGCCGGTGGCCGCGGCTACATCGACCCGACAACCATTGTCAATGAAGAGGGCGAGGCCGACCTCGTCATCGAGACCAACGAAACCATCGATGCCATCCAGACGGTCATCAGGCAGCAGGGCAACCAGAAAGTCAATGTCTATACCATTGACGGCAAGCTGCTGAAACGTCAGGTAAATGCCGGCGATGCAAAGAAAGGACTCAAGAAAGGTCTCTACATCATCAACAAAAAGAAAGTATCTGTCAGATAAGACAGTTATCACAGAAGACACGAGCTCCTTTGAACAAGGGGCTTGTGTCTTTTTTGCTCAACATCATACAGAATTATATCATGCAAAAGAAAAAAATCGCAAGCCATAAAATCATATTGTCCCTGCTCGTGTTTTTGAGTGCATTGACCAGCGGTGCCAAAGAACAGCTGCGCATCATGACATTCAATGTGCCCAAGGGCAATATTCCGGCCGTTGGACTGAACACATGGCCCAACCGTGCCCTCGCCCTTCAGGCTTTTTTGAACGAAGCGCAGCCCGACCTGTTGGGCATGCAGGAACCACCCGTTTCCGAACTGACCGACCTGCTTGTGGGAATGCCCGGCTACACGCTTCTGGGCGTTGCCCGCGACGACGGGAAACAGCAAGGCGAATATTCGCCCATCATCTACCGCACCGGACGCTTCACCGTGGAGCGCAGCGGCACTTACTGGCTTTCGCTGACACCTGATGTGGTATCGAAAAATTGGGAATCGGCCTGCAACCGCATTGCAACATGGGCCATATTCCGCGACAAAGTGACGAAAGCCCGTTTTCTCTATACCAACACCCACCTTGACCACATAAGCAACGATGCGCGCTACCACCAGATGCGGGTCATCAAGGAACACGTCAAGCAGCTTTTTGAAGAAGAGGGAGAAATGCCGGCATTCATCACGGGCGACTTCAACAGCAACAAGATGGATGCCACATCGCCTGTGAAGGTGGCCGCCGACTATCTTGTGCCCATGAACGACGCCTACAAGATAGCACGCCACAAAAAAGGCGTGACCTATACGTTTCCGGCATCGAAAGTAAAGATAGACTACATCATGGTGACCAAGGACGTTTCGGTGGAAACCGCCTATATACACAATAGTATCTATGAAAGCGGCCAGCAGATTTCGGACCACAACGCCCACTACGCAGACATCGCGTGGAACACCACCAACGAAGAAAAGCGCGATTCGTTGCTGGCCGTTGCCCAAGCCTGCTATGACTCGCTGCTCGTGTTCAATGCAACCGACGAAAAACTCATTACCGATGCTTCCGACAACGGACAGATTACAAGCGACGGAGCCGAAAAAGGATGCACCTACAAGATGCTCACCGACCTCAACACGACCACCGTCTTCTTTTCCCGATACAATTCGCCACAGTCGGCCGGCCGGCTGCACTATCTGCAAGCCGACTTGAAACGCAACGACATCACCGCCTTTCGATTGCGCCTGGAACGCAGCCGCATAAGCAGCAACACCAAGCTGGCACCTACCTACATCCGCATCGAAGCCTCCGACAACGGCACTGAATGGCACTATATCGCTGACCTCAACGATATGAACTACGGATCGTCCCACGCCTATTGGTCGCCCGTTGTGACCATGCCGCGCGCCTACCGTCACTTGCGTTTCAGCATCATGCGCACGGGCAATATGGACATTGTAGTTTCAGGCCCCCGTTTTGCCGTGGCCGAATTCCAGCTCTATCCTGCCAACTTGGACAAGGACAAATCGCAACGCTATTACGATGCCGGCCTGAACGAAGCAGCCAACACGCTGCTGGAAAAGATGGAAGCAGCCCGCAAGACAGGCTCAGAAGAATCCTGCAGCCAACTCCTGGCTGCCATACAGGTCGTGCGCTCGCTCTACATCCCAATACACGCCTACAATGCCCTTCTGGAAAAGGCCAAAAACATGCTGAATACATTTAGCGTAGGAACACAATTGGGACAATGTCCGCAAGAAGCAGCCGACGATCTGGCAGAAGGCATCAGGCAACTGGAGACCGCCACTGCCCCGACAGCAGACAAGACAGAGATTGAAAACGCCATGGCTTCACTGCAGACTTTGATGGAAAATTTTGAAGACCGACTTGTCTATTTTGAAGAAGACAAATGGTTCTATCTCGTCAACCATGCACGCATCATGTCGGGCACGACACGCAACCGCGTACTTCATTCCGCTTCGGCCGACTCGCGTTTGCCTCTGCTCAACGCTGTAAAAGATTCGGCAGGCCTTCGTCTCGCACAAGGCACCAACCCCCATGCCATGTGGCGCTTCGTAAAGACTGATGCGGGACGGCACACTTATGCCCTGCAAAACCGCGCCACGGGTTTCTACCTCGGTCTGACCGACGATGACAATTCGCGTTTCATCAGCAGTACCAATCCCGTATCGTTCACGCCTCTCTTTACCGCGCCCGGTGAGTTCAGCCTCGGACTTTCGGGCTCGGATCGCTACCTGACGGCCTCGACCGACGGTTTTCTATATAACAGAAAGGATGCCACGGCCGCTTCGAACGCCTCATGGACCGTGCAAGAGGTGGCTGCCGACCTGGAGGCCATAGAGATGAAGGTGGCCCCCAACAGCATATCCATTGTATGCTTTCCCTTTCCCGTTGACAATCTGAGCCGGCTCAACCCCGGAATGCAGGGCTACGCCACCAACAGTGCGCCCGGCCTGCTACCCACACTGTATTTCCAGAAAAAGGAAAGCTTTGCCGCAGGCGAGCCCTTCGTACTGGTAACGGGCGACCCCAACAAGTTTGACGAATCGGCAGGCAAGACGCTGACGCTGAAACTGACACCGCCCGAACAATTCACAGACAAACCGCTTGCCGCCAACGGACTCGTAGGGGTGCTCGACAAAAGTCGTGTCCCTTCGGGCTACTTCTTTGAAAAAAGCGTATTGCGCAATCGCACGCGCACTTCCACGATAGAAGGACAAAGCGGTTACATTGTCCGCTCGCAAATTGAACCGACCGGACAGCCCATCGACCTCACGGTGCATCTTAACGCAGGCGTGGAAATCACCGCCATCGCAGACATCACGGCAGGAAAGACCAACAAAAACGCTGCCTGCCACGACCTGAACGGGCGAAAGCTGCCACGCCCTCAAAAAGGCATCAACATCATCGACAGGAAAAAGGTAAAAGTGAAATAACGCAGAAAGCCCCGCGATCGAAAACGTTTCGCGGGGCTTTCTGCATACCTGTATTTATGCACCGAAGCTTATTCGTCTTCTTCAAAATGCTGTTTCCACCATTCGGAGAGCTTCACTTCCCTGAGGAAAC
Organism: Prevotellaceae bacterium UBA6417; assembly: GCA_002439755.1. Lineage (GTDB taxonomy): Bacteria > Bacteroidota > Bacteroidia > Bacteroidales > Bacteroidaceae > UBA6382. The sequence goes on from DJPH01000005.1 coordinate 18,062, forward strand.
TGCGGGCATCGACTTCTTCGAACGTTCCGTCTAAACGACCAAAGACCATCGTACGCCCCAAAGCCGCATCGAGCTCCAACAGTTTTCTGTTGGAACAGGCCAGCCCGTGCTGTATCAGCTGCGCATAGGGCGACATGTTATTTTTGAGCGAGTCCATAGTCCATTATGCGTTTGAAACGGTTGAAATCGTATATCTTTGTCACGCCATCGGTGGCTTCGGCCAGCACTACCGACTGCCCGGTGTTGTTGTCGATAAGCATCCACCTGTCTACTTCGTGGCTGTATATGTTGAACAGGTTGCGGATTCCGGCATCGTAGCGGCGGCGTATCACGTCTTCGGGAATGTTGTGGCCGCCTTCGGCCACGCGTTTGGCCACGCGCTCGATGGCCACCTCGGGCGATGAGAGCCAAAAGAAAATAAGCTCGACCTGATAACCGGCCTTATGGGCCTTTTTGATGAGACTGACGTAGGAACGGGTGGAAAGCGTCGTTTCAAGGGCAAATGTGGCCTTTCTCACCATGAGCGAACTGATGCGTTCCAGCATCAGGCGGCCGGCTTCGAGCGAAACTCGCTCGGGATGGAACGGTGAAAGGCCGCGGGCGATTTCATCGGCATTGACAAATTCGTCACATTGCAGGATTTGGGGCAAGATATTAAGCGAAGCTGTTGTTTTTCCGGCTCCGTTGCACCCTGCAATGATATAAATCTTTTGCGCCATCTGTGATTATAGTTACAACTTTTCCTTGTAAGTGCAAAGGTAGCACAAAGGAAGAAAATACAATGGATTCAACGTATGAAAAAATCCTTTACAAGGTCGGCATAAGCCTTGCTGCGGCAGCCCGAAGCCTCGGTGAGCAGCAACTCTGCGGTATCTACAGCACCGCTCTCGCGCGAAAAGACCAGAACCTCGCGTTTGCAGGGCTTTCCCGGCTTGGTGAATATGCGATGGCGTCTGCGCAGATGCAGCCCCGACTGCCAGCATTGAAAAATGAAATGTTCCGTATCGCGTGCCGGCAATATCACGGAAAAGCAACCGTCAGCGGCAAGCAGGCGCACGACGGTGGCGACGAGACACGCATGAGGCAGGCTGTCGCAGCGGCGCGCCGCATCTCGTCGAATACTCGAAGCATCGGGCGAGTTCTCGTAATAGGGCGGATTGCTCACTATAAGGTCATAGTTTTTTTGGGGGGCAAAGTCACATGCATCAGCCCTGACAGACTGCAAACGCGCGGCCCAAGGCGATGCATTGAAGTTGTCGGCAGCCTGACCGACAGCATCTCCGTCAATATCGATGCCGGTAATTTGAGCCTCGGGCGCCCGTTGTGCCAGCAACAGGGCAACAAGACCACTGCCCGTGCCTATATCAAGAAACCGTCGGCCCGATACAGGCGACAACAACCCCAGAAGAACTCCGTCGGTGCCCACCTTCATGGCACACCTTGCGTGGCACACACTGAAACGGCGGAACTGAAACACCTGTGATTTGTCTGCTTTCATTCATGATAGCGTTAAATTACTGCAAAAGTAAGCAGATTCAGCCAAACGACGGCAAGCGGAGCAGAGCAAAAGAGTTTGGCAGAATATTTTCCGCCCTATGAATTTTGGCATGCAGTTTGCTTGTAAAACGGGTGAAAATTTCGTTGGCCAAAGGAAATGAGAAAGCCATTTTCCCGAAGTCTCGATTAAATGCACTAACTTTGCACTTTCTAAGACAATAGCCACCGAGAAAATAAAAACATAGAATCAAAGTTGTCAAGATGAACGACGAATCAACACAGAATCCATTTTCACTCATAGCCGACTTTGACGGCGACATACAGAACTTATTCAATATAGAAACGGGAGGCTCGCTCCCTATTTTGCCATTAAGAAACATGGTGCTGTTTCCCGGCATCGTCATTCCCGTAGCGATCGAGCGGCAATTTTCATTGGATGTGATCCGCATGGCCAAGGAAAACGATGCATTCATCGGTGTGGTTTGTCAAAACAATCCCGCCACCGACCGACCGACCGAAAAAGATCTTTACAAAACGGGAACCATCGCCAAGGTTATGCGCATTCTGGAACTTCCCGACAAGCGCACCACGGTACTGCTGCAAGGATTCTGCCGCTTTAAGCTGGGAAAAATCTTACAGACGGAACCTTTCTATACGGCACAGACAAGACAATTGAAAGAAGTTTGCCCCAACGCAGAAAACAGCGAGTTTTCGGCATTGGTGGATGCCTGCCGGGATTTGACATTCCGCCTGTTCAAGCTGAACGATACAATGCGCGACGAATCGTGCTTTGCCATCAAGAATATTTCCAACAAGATATTTCTGGTCAACTTCATCTGCACCAACCTGCCAATACCCATTTCAGAAAAAATGGAGCTATTGCAAGTGGGCAACGTCAAAGACCGCGCCTACAAATTGCTTTCCATTCTAAACAGGGAACTGCAGTATGCTTCGCTGAAAGCCAACATACAAGAGCGAACACGCGAAGACCTGGACCAGCAACAAAAGGAATATTTTCTGCAACAGCAGATTAAGAACATGCAGGACGAGCTGGGAGAATCGCCTGCCGACCAAGACTTCAAGGAACTTGAGGAAAAGGCCTCAAAGAAGAAGTGGCCGGAAGAGATTCAAAAGGCTTTTGAGCGGGAATTGGCCAAGCTGGAACGCATCAACCCGCAAAGTCCCGACTATAACGTCCAGATGAACTATCTGCAGACAATGACAAATTTGCCATGGAACGAATATACCGTCGACAACATCGACATCAAAAAGGCGGAAAAGACACTTGACCACGATCACTACGGACTGGAAAAAGTAAAAGAGCGCATTTTGGAGCATTTGGCCATCATCAAACTGCGCGGCAACTTCAAATCGCCCATCATCTGCCTGTACGGTCCTCCGGGCATCGGAAAAACCTCATTGGGCAAAAGCATCGCCAAGGCTCTGAAGCGCAAATACGTCAGAATGTCGCTTGGCGGCGTGCACGATGAAGCCGAAATCCGCGGACACCGGCGCACCTACGTGGGAGCCATGCCCGGCCGAATCATCCAGAACCTCATCAAATGCGGCTCAAGCAATCCGGTTTTCGTTTTGGACGAAATAGATAAGGTGACACAGGCCACCATCAACGGCGACCCGGCTTCGGCGCTGCTCGAAGTGCTCGACCCTGAGCAAAACTCCGCATTCCACGACAACTATCTCGACTTGGACTACGACTTGTCCAAAGTGCTGTTCATCGCTACGGCCAACACACTGAGCACGATTCCAGCTCCGCTGCTCGACCGTATGGAACTGATTGAAATGAGCGGCTACATCACAGAAGAGAAAATCGAGATAGCCAAACGCCACCTAATACCCCGCGAAAAAGAAGAGGCAGGCTTCCGCAAAGACCAGAAGATCAACTTTACCAAAGGGGCGTTGGAAAGGCTCATCGAGCAGTATACACGCGAAAGCGGCGTGCGCCAATTGGAAAAGCGCATCAACGAAATATTCCGAAAAGAAGCGTTTGTCTATGTAAAGGACGGCACCATTCCCTATCCCACCATCAAGGAAGAGGATCTGCCCCTGCTGCTCAAGAAACCGCCTTTCACACGCGACCAATATCAGGGCAACGACTACGCCGGAGTTGTCACGGGATTGGCCTGGACCTCTGTAGGCGGAGAAATACTCTACATCGAAACGAGTGTAAGCCGTGGAAAAGGGTCGAAGCTCACGCTTACTGGAAATCTGGGCGACGTGATGAAGGAATCGGCCGTTCTTGCTTTGGAATACATCAAAGCGCATGCCGACACATTAGGCATAGATCCCGGCGTGTTCGACAATTGGAACATCCATATCCACGTGCCCGAAGGAGCCGTGCCCAAAGACGGTCCCTCGGCCGGTATCACCATCGCCACGTCCATTGCCTCGGCACTGACACAGCGCAAGGTGCGGAAAGGCATTGCCATGACGGGCGAAATCACACTGCGCGGAAAGGTATTGCCGGTAGGAGGCATCAAGGAAAAGATTCTGGCTGCCAAGCGTGCAGGCATCACCATGATTGCACTCAGCAGGGAAAACCAAAAAGACATAGAGGAAATTCCGGAAATCTATCTGAAAGGTGTCACGTTCAAATATGTCGACGACGTGCAGGACGTATTGAAAATCGCACTGACCGATGAAAAGGTCGACAACCCCATAGACTTTACGGTTGCTGAAGAAGTCAAAGACGAAGCCCGGCCATGACCTTTGAACTGCAGCATACCGACAGCCAAAGCGAAGCCCGTGCAGGCTTGATAGAAACCGACCACGGCCCGATAGAAACCCCCATTTTCATGCCGGTGGGCACAGAAGCCTCGGTCAAAGCCGTGCACACCCATGAACTGACCGGCGACATTCACGCGCAAATCATTCTGGGCAATACTTACCACCTGTACCTGCGCCCGGGCATCGACATCATCCGAAAAGCCGGCGGACTGCACAAGTTCAACGGCTTTGACCGGCCGATGCTGACCGACAGCGGAGGATTTCAGGTGTTTTCGCTCGCCAACATACGCAAGCTAAAAGAAGAAGGATGCGAATTCAGGTCGCACATTGATGGCAGCAAGCATTTCTTTACTCCTGAAAAAGTCATCGACATTGAGCGCGCCATCGGAGCAGACATCATGATGGCTTTCGACGAGTGCCCGCCGGGTACGTCCGACTATAACTATGCAAAAAAAAGCCTGCAACTTACGCACAAATGGCTGAAACGCTGCTTCCAACGGTTCAACGAAACCGAGCCTCTCTATGGCTACAGGCAGTCATTGTTTCCCATCGTACAAGGATGCGTCTACAAAGATCTGCGTGAAGAAAGCGCCCGCTATGTCTCCGAATTCGATGCCGACGGTTATGCCATAGGCGGTCTGGCCGTGGGCGAGCCTGCCGAAAAAATGTATGAGATGATCGAGATCGTCAATGCCATACTGCCCAAAGACAGGCCAAGGTATCTGATGGGAGTGGGTACGCCGGCCAACATTCTGGAAGCCATTGCACGCGGAGTAGACATGTTCGACTGTGTGATGCCCACACGCAACGGGCGCAACGCGATGCTCTTCACCTGGCAGGGCACCATGAACCTGCGCAACCAGAAATGGCAGGACGATTTCACTGAAATCGACGAAGACGGCACAAGCTACGTTGACCATCAATACACCAAAGCTTATCTGCACCATTTGTTTAAGGCCAAGGAACTGCTGGCCATGCAGATAGCCTCCATACACAATCTTGCATTCTATTTGGAATTGGTGCGCCGGGCACGATTGCACATCCAAGAGGGAGACTTCATGTCTTGGAAAAATCGGATAATCCCCATGCTGCAGCACCGCAGATGAAACAACAGCCATAGCGACATGACACGGAAGGAAAGGATGAAAAATATCTTGGAAAAGGCCACGGCTTTGTTGAAAAAGAAAAGCCGGAAGACGCAATTGTCATCCTCCGAAAAAAAACACAGAAAGCGTTTAGGCATCAAAAGACTGCTTCAGAAAATTCCTTTCGCCAAGAAATGGTTCGATTACCTGGAGGTGCATCCATGGCTCACACGCCTTGACCGGTATATCATCAGGAAATTCATCGGAACCTTCGTCTTTTCCATTCTGCTGATCATAGCCATTGTCATCGTGTTCGACTTCAACGAACGCATAGACAAGTTTACGACGAGCCATGCACCCTGGCAAAAAATCATCTTCACCTACTATCTGAACTTCATTCCCTATTTTGCCAACCTGTTCAGCCCCCTGTTCGTCTTTATATCGGTCATTTTTTTCACTTCCAAGATGGCCGACAACTCGGAAATCATTGCCATGCGCTCCAACGGCATGAGCTTCAATCGCCTGCTGAAGCCCTACATGCTGTCGGCAGGGTTGATAGCCATTGCCAGCTTCATATTGGGTGCCTATATCATCCCGCACAGCAATGTGACACGGCTCAATTTTGAAAACAAATATATCAAGAAACAACAGATATCTGTGGTCGAAAACGTGCAGCTACAGGTAGATACCGGCGTTGTAGCCTTTATTTCGACTTACAACAACGACACCAAGACGGGACTGAATTTCTCTTTGGACAAATTTGTCGACAAAAAGCTGGTATCTCACATGACCGCATTGAGAATACAATATGACACGCTGTCGGATATGCGCTACAAATGGAAAATCTACAATTACCGCATCCGAAAGCTCCGCGGCATGCACGAAGTTATCACTTCGGGGCACGAAACCGACTCCATCATCAGCATGGAGCCGGCCGACCTTCTGTATACACGCAACCAGCAAGAGACAATGACGATGCCCGAACTCAGAGACTATATCGAGAAGCAGCATTTGAGAGGCTCCACCAACGTCAGCCTGTTCGAGGTAGAATATCATAAACGCATTGCTTCGGTCTTTGCCGCCTTTATACTGACGCTGATAGGAGTCACGCTATCGTGCGAAAAGCGCAAAGGTGGTATGGGGCTTTCACTGGGTCTGGGTCTGGCGCTGAGTTTCTCATACATTCTGTTCCAAACCATCTCGGCAACCTTTGCCATCAACAGAGGCTTCCCGCCAATGCTTTCGGCATGGATACCCAACATTATCTTCATGATTATCGCGTTTGTCCTGTATAGGAGGACTCCACAATAATAACCTTTTCATAACACCACAAAAGATGCACTTCTCCGAACTCAACTTAGACTCCAGGATATCAGAAGCCGTCGACATCATGCATTTCGACGACTGCACGCCCATACAGGAACAAGCCATACCCCCATTGCTCGAAGGCCGCGACCTTATCGGTGTGGCTCAGACCGGAACGGGAAAAACCGCCGCCTATCTGCTGCCCATCCTTAACCGCCTGTGCAGCGAAGAATTTCCCAAAGACGCCGTCAACTGCGTCATCATGTCGCCTACACGCGAACTGGCACAGCAAATCGATCAGGCCATGGAAGGTTTTTCCTATTTCGTGCCCTTTTCCAGCGTTGCCGTCTATGGCGGAAACGACGGCATCCGCTACGAGCAGGAATTGCGAGGCCTGCAACTGGGAGCCGATGTGGTCATAGCCACACCGGGACGCCTCATCAGCCACCTGAAACTGGGCAATGTCGACCTGTCGCACGTATCCATCTTCGTGCTCGACGAAGCCGACCGCATGCTCGACATGGGTTTTTTCGACGATATCATGAAGATTGCCAGCTATCTGCCCAAAAAACGGCAAACCATCATGTTCTCGGCCACCATGCCGCCCGAAATACAGAAAATGGCCAAAAGCATCTTGAACAACCCCGTTGAAATTGAAATAGCCATCACGAAGCCGGCCGAAAAAATAGATCAAAGCGCGTACATCTGCCACGACAGCCAGAAAATGGGCATCCTGCTCGACATGTTCGGCAAGGAGGCTCCGCAACGCACCATCATCTTTTCGTCGTCCAAACAAAAGGTAAAAGAACTGGGAGCCGCCCTGCGCAAAAAAGGAATCAACGTGCGCGAAATGCACTCGGATCTGGAGCAAAAGCAACGCGACGAAGTGATGCGCGACTTTAAGGCTGGAAAAACCGATGTGCTCGTAGCCACCGACATCATATCGCGCGGAATCGACATTGACGACATCGAAACAGTTATCAACTATGACGTGCCACACGATGTGGAGGACTATGTGCACCGGATAGGACGGACAGCGCGAGCCAACCGCACCGGTGCGGCCGTAACGCTCGTCAACGAAAAAGACATGCGTTTCTTTGCCAAAATAGAAAAGACCATAGGGAAAGACATACGCAAAAACCCGCTTCCGCCTGAGTTGGGCAAAGGACCGAAAGCCGAGAACAACCGCCATGGTAGCAGAAACAACCGGAGAAGATATACCCGCAACAGGCGAGACAACAAGGCAAAAGGCAACGCCACAGGTGAAACCCCGAAAACAAAGCACCGGCATGGCAGAAAAAGGCAGCGGCCTGCCAACAAACAGACAGAATAAGTGCTGCAAAGGCTCTCGAAAATAGTTTTTTTACGTACAGCAACTACTGAATGATTATATTTTTGTAAGTTTGTATGCAATAAAAACAGAAAGATCATGATGTTTTGCAAGCGAAAAACCATCCGGAAATATTCGGCACGAACAGTTGACGACTCCTTGCTGCACACTCTGCTGGCCGAAGCCGAAGAGACCCAAACCATGGGCAACCTGCAGCTATACAGCGTGGTTGTGACACGAAGCGACGAGATGAAGCGGCAATTGGCTCCGGCACATTTCAACCAACCCATGGTGACAGGCGCACCGGTAGTACTCACCTTCTGCGCCGACTACAGGCGCACCACCGACTGGTGTAACCTGCGCAAGGCACATCCCGGCTACGACAATTTCCTGTCGTTTATCAATGCCGCAACAGATGCCCTGCTATATTGCCAGACCTTCTGCAACCTTGCAGAAAAAGCAGGCCTCGGGCTGTGTTTCCTGGGGACAACCGTATACAATCCGCAGTCAATCATCAAAACATTGCACCTGCCCCGACTGGTAATGCCTGTAGCAACCATCACATTAGGCTGGCCCGACGAAACCCCCGAAGCCTCGGACCGCCTCCCATTGGAAGCCATACTCCACGAAGAGACCTATTCAGAATATACGCCCGAAGACATTGACAAATATTATACGCCCAAAGAATCTCTGGAAGTCAACCGCAACTTTGTAAAGATAAACAACACGGAAACGCTGGCACAGATTTTCACAGACATACGATATACGCAAAAAGACTGCGAAGCCATGTCGACAGGACTGCTGGCCGCACTGAAGCAACAAGGTTTCCTGTAAAAGATGCTAACCGATAAAACTCAGACAAAATGAAAATAGGCGACAAAGTAAGATTTCTGAACGATGTCGGAGGGGGCAGAATCTCCGGCTTTCGCGACAAAAACACCGTATTGGTCGAGGACGAAGACGGTTTTGAATTTCCCGCCAACATCCATGAGTGCATAGTTGTAGACAGCGACAACTATGAAAAGAACTACAGCAGTAAGAGTCAGAACAGCAAGCCCCAAACAGCTGAGACAAACAAGCCCACATCGGTCAAAGCCGCACTTAACATGGACTCAGGCAGCGACGAAGACCGCGAAGAAGACGCAAGCACACGCCCCGTCACCTTCCGTCCCAAACCGGAAGAACGCCCCAACGCCGACATACTGAACATCTACCTCTGCTTCGTTCCCATAGAAACAAAAGAACTGACAAAAACCGACTTCGACACCTATCTGGTCAACGACAGCAACTACTTCATCGATTTTACCTACCTGAGCGGTGAAGGAAACAGCTGGCAACTACGATACAAAGGAACTGCCGAGCCCAACTCGAAGCACTTCATCGAAAAGGTGACACAGAACCGCTTAAACGACCTGCAACACCTGTGTCTGCAAATGCTGGCATATAAGGAAGACAAGCATTTTCTGCTCAAACCGTCGCAAAGCATCGAGCTGCGCCCCGATCTGACACGCTTCTACAAGCTGCACACCTTTGTGCCCAACCTGTTCTTTAACGAACGCGTGCTCACCTACGAGATTGTAGTCAACGACGAACGCGTGCGCCACACCCACACCAGTGCGGCAGAACTGAAAGAAGCTCTGACAGGCAACAAGGAAACAACCACGGCACGGCCGCACATACATGCCATCACCATCAAGAAAAAAAACGATGGCGAGCCTGAAATCATAGACCTGCACGCCGATGAACTGCTGGACAACACACGGGGCATGCAACCCATCGACATCCTGGAATATCAGCTGGACATATTCCGCAAAAAGATGGAAGAAAACAAAAACAAGAAAGGAAAGAAACTCATCTTCATCCACGGCAAAGGGCAAGGCGTGCTGCGCAATGCCGTATTGCGCGAACTGAACCATACCTACAAGAACTGCACAAGCCAGGACGCTTCGTTTCGCGAATATGGGTTTGGTGCCACGATGGTAACTATACATTAAAAATAACAGGCCATGGCCATCAAACTACGTCAAGGAACTGTTTCGGATGCTCCCGTCATTGCCCGTTTCATCATCGAGGCAATGAGCGAAGAATGCTGCGCCCACTTTTACGGCCCAAACTACAATATCAACGATTTCCACGCATTCATGACAAGTCTTGCAGGACAGGAACTGACGCAGTATTGCTATAAAAACACCATTGTGGCTCAGTCGGACAACGATATAGCCGGCATTGCCGTTTCGTATAACGGGGCCGACCTGCATACGCTCCGGAAAGCATTTATCGAAGGCCTGTACGACACATTTCACCGCGATTTCAGAGGGCGCATCAATGATGAAACACAAGCTGGCGAGCTCTATCTCGATTCTTTGGCCGTAGACCCGAAATTCCGCCGCAACGGCATCGGCACGCTGCTTTTGGAAGCAACCATACAAAAGGCCGAAATCATGAAAATCCCTTACGTAGGACTTTTGGTCGACGACGACAATCCTTCGGCCCTCCATCTTTACCAACAGATAGGCTTTCAGTTTATCAACAAAACCATGTGGGGCGGCCACTATATGAAGCACCTGCAACTAAGAGTCGACAGATACATTTTCAAGCACTTGACAAAATGAAAGTACAGACATAATTAAATATTATCCCTTATATCTGCCATATATTTACATCAACGAAATAAACCTCATTAATATGAAAAGACTTATCAAAACAGCTGCAACACTTTTTCTTTTCGGCTTTGCCTTGTCATGCTCAGACACAGTAGATTCAAGTGACATGTTTACCTTTAAAGGTCAAACTGTCACGGATTACGTAGAAGCGGACTCATCGCTTTCCCTATTCTCGCATATCTTGTCCAAATCTAAAATAAAACCATCAGCAAACGGAAGCATAGCGACCCTTCTGTCTGCACGCGGCAATTACACGGTCTTTGCTCCGACAAACGAGGCCATCAGACACTACCTGGATTCCATCTTTGGCCATCAGCCGTATGACATAGACACCATTGGCATGGAAACGGCCAACAAGATTGCCTTAAATTGCATCCTTGACCATGGCAATGCCAACGCATTGATGTCAACAGACTTTTTTGTAGGTGCAATCGACCAAAGCACATTCAACGACAGACACATTCTCGTGGAATTTGACACCATCAACAGCCGGCTCGCCATCCTATTAAACAATTTCTCGCGCATCACAGTCCCCGATATTGAGGTAACCAACGGCATCATCCACAAGGTCGACAACGTCATTTCTCCTTCTACAGCCAGTTTGTCATCTTTAATTGGGCAAGTAAAGGATATGCGCATTTTCAGTCATTTGCTCGAGATCACATCGTGGGCCGATTCGCTCATCAAATATCGTGATGAAGAATATGAATTGATTCCCCAAAACATCCGCGACCGCCAAGTGGGCCTCTCCTGGCAAAACTACGAGACACCACTTCACAAATACTATGGTTACACAGCCTTTATCGAACCTGACAGTATCTATGTGGCCGAATGGGGAGTTCCGGAGCCGATAATTACAAACGGCCTTGTATCCAACTGGAATGAAATCATGGAAGTGATCAAACGAAAATGTGAAGAGACCTATACGACAGCCAGTTCGGATGATCCAAAGAGCCAGGACAACGCCATCAACCAATTCGTTTCCTATCATCTGATAAACCAGCGCGTACCCTACAACTACCTCGTACATCACCTCACAGAATTAGGTTACTTCTATAGGCTGCCCGACCAACTCACATTGGACGTATGGGAATATTATCCGACAATGGGGCGCTTCAACCGGATGTTCAAAATCACGCAGCCCGCAAAAACCGGCACACTGAACATCAACCGCCATTCAACCTATGACAACAGCTTCAATGGCAATTACAGTGAAATCAGTTGCGACCGCGAAGGAATTGAAATATCCTCCACCCACCAAGGCTATACCAACAATGCGCTCAACGGTTATTTCTATCCCATCAACGGCATTTTGCTCTACGACAAAGACGTTCCCAATGTGGTACTAAACGAACGTATGCGCTATGACGCCATGGCCGCAATGCCCGAGCTGATGACCAACAACATACGCCACCCTGCAGCACGCGGTAGCCACAACATACCCTCCATGTTTGTTAAAGATTTCACCTATACCGACGAAACCCAATGTTCCATGATTTCATGGGGTGAAGGTTGGGTAAATTGGCAAGGCGACGAGCTGATATTCTACGGTCAGGTCGATTTAACGTTCAAACTCTTGCCCGTGCCCTACGACGGCACATATGAAGTTCGCATCGGTTGCGCAAACTTGAGCTCGCGCATCATGGCACAGATCTATTTCGGCAGCAACAAGGACAACCTTCAAGCAATGGGACTGCCCGTAGATTTCCGCATCCTGACAGACAGCCCTGCCATCGATTGGATAAAAGATGGAACAGACCAGGACGAAAACAAAGAGAATGACAAATTCATCCGCAACAAGGGCTACATGAAAGCTCCTAAATATTTCTGTAGAAACACTTACTCTGGGCCGATGCTGACACCACTGCGCAACAGCGAAGGAGGAATCATCAGCTTGAGAAAAGTGGTCTATACAGGACAACTGGAATCCTCGAAAACCTACTACATGCGTATAAAATCCGTATTGGAGAGCACAGCCAATGGCATGGACTTAGACTACATCGAAGTTGTTCCCAAATGGGTCTACAATGGGCCTACGGGTGAGGATATTTGGTAAGATAGTGCATCTATATTGTCCGAAACTTATCTTTTTATATTTTCATCACAATACATTTCAAGAACTTAGTATTACCTTTGCACCTTGAAAATGCAAGAAAGATAATGAGCAAAGACATCTCTGAAAGAGCCGATTTCGCGAGCAAATTGGGCATGATACTTGCCACTGCCGGTTCGGCGGTAGGCTTAGGCAATATTTGGCGATTTCCAGTAATGACCGGTAACAATGGCGGCGCGGCGTTTATTCTGATCTACATCGTCTGCATCATACTGTTGGGCATCCCGTTGATGACAGCCGAGTTCATGGTAGGACGCCACGCCCACACCAATACCGCCCAGGCCTACAAAAAGATGTCGAAGGGATGGGTATGGCGCAAGATCGGCAAATTCGGGGTCATCACGGCCTGGTTCATCTTGAGCTACTACATTGTTGTCTCCGGATGGGCGCTTGACTATCTGGTCGAGTCTTTGGCCAACCGCTTCAACCGCATGGCTGCCGAAGGAGACGCTGCCGCCTATGCCAACTACTTTCAGGATTTTGTATCCAACCCTTATCTGCCCCTTGTCTACACGGCCGTTTTCATGCTGGCCTCCCACTATGTCATTGTAAAAGGCGTCAAGAAGGGCATCGAACGCTTTTCCAAGATTTTCATGCCCCTGCTGTTTGTCATCCTCCTTGTGCTGGTTGTATGCTCGCTCTTCACCTCCGGAGCTAAAGCCGGCCTGACCTTTCTTTTCAAGCCCGACTTCTCTAAAATCACCTTTCAGACCTTCCTCGACGCCTTGGGGCAGTCGTTCTATTCGCTGAGCATCGGAATGGGGTGCATCTGTACATATGCCTCCTACTTCAGCAAAGACATCAAGTTGGTCAACACGGCATTCAAGATCGGAGCCATCGACACCATGGTGGCCATCATGGCCGGCATCATCATATTCCCCGCCGTTTTCTCGGCCGGCATCATGCCCGACGCCGGTCCTTCGCTGGTATTCATAGCCTTGCCCAACGTGTTCCAGCAAGTGTTCGGCAGTGTTCCCGCCCTGAGCTACGTTGTTTCCGTGCTGTTCTACAGCCTGCTGGTGCTGGCCACGCTCACTTCGGTCATTTCCTTACAGGAAGTGGTCACTGCCTATTTGTCCGAAGACCTGAAAATGTCGCGCAAGAAGGCTGCCACCATCGTCACTTGCGTCTGCATCTTCGTTGGTTCCATCTGCTCGCTCTCCATGGGGCCGCTGAAAGGCATCCACCTGCTGGGGCGCAACGTTTTCGATTTCTTCGACTTCTTTTCAGGCCAGATAATGCTACCTGTCAGCGGCTTCTTCATCGCGCTCTTCACCGGTTGGATTATGAAGCGCGACATCATCCGGCAGCAATTACCCGCCGGAACGCCGTGGGAGACTTTCCTCAACAAAGTGCAGGTGTCATTGCTCAGATATTTCGTGCCTTTTGCCATTCTGCTCATCTTCATGAGCGGCATAGGGCTGTTCCGCCTGTTCAATCTTTAGCTGTCAGATTGCCGCCATGCGCTTCGGCATCTATTTGTCAAGGTCTGATATCAGGGGCATGTGCCTCTTTGCCATTCTGCTCTTGCTGGCCACTGCCCTGGTCTTCTTCTATGCCCGCCGGATGCCTGACAATACGGAAACGGCCGAAACCGATGCCCCGCTGAAAGAGAGCCGCCATTTTTTCGACAGCACGGCCGCATATACACCTGTAAAAGCCGCAGGAAGCCGGCCGTCCCTGTTTCCTTTCGATCCCAACACGGCCGATTCGGCCACTTTCGCCTGTCTGGGCATTCCCCCGTCGATTGCCCGACGCATTGTGCGCTACCGCTCAAAAGGCGGCCGCTTCAGAAAACCGTCCGACCTCAGGAAAATCTACGGGTTTCCCGAAGCATGCTATCGGCAGTTATCACCCTATATCAGGATAACGGTTTCTCAGGGAAGCGGCACGCGACAGATTGCCGTCAGCCGGCGCAAAGTTGAAAAAACGCCCGTGCCGACTTTTGCAGCCAACACCGTAGAAAAATTCGACCGCCTTGTTGTATTCAACGCCAACGACATCGATTCGCTCACCCTCATCCGCATTCCCGGCATAGGCCCCTATTATGCCCACCGCTTTCTGGACTATCGTAAAAGACTGGGCGGCTATGCCGACGTAAGGCAGCTGGCCGAAATACACGGCTTTCCCAAGGACTGCATCGAATGGTTTCGCACCGACGGGCAGGCCGTACGCATCAACATCAACCATGCCCCGTTCAAGCAACTGCTGGCCCATCCCTACCTGAACTACGGGCAGGTGAAAGCCATCTTCGGCTATCGCCGCAAGTTCGGCCGCATAGACCATTTGCAGCAGCTGGCCAACTCGGAAGCCTTCACGCCCGACGACTTCGAGAGGCTTCGTGCGTACATCTCTTTTCAGTAACTTAAACTCCTTTCACCCATCATGAAAACAATCCTTATCACCCTTCTGACATCGGCCGCACTGCTCGGCATTTCGTGCAGCGGCGACGACCGGAGCGGTGAAATTCCCTATGCGCCCACCCTGCGCATCGACCAACCCGTCATTGAAGGCAACAGCGTCACCCTGAAAGCCACCGTACTTTCCTCGCCCAACAGCAGCCTTGTGGCCTGCGGTTTCTTCGTGGGCAACGATTTGCAGGAAGAAGAGCTCAAGTGCGACACACCCTCCGTCGTCTTCAGCTGCCAGATCGACAGTCTCGCTCCCGGACGCCATTACGCCGTGGCATATGCCAAAAACGGCATAGCGCAAACCACCAGCGACACCCTTCGTTTCAGCATCGAACCGTGATGCAAAGGTAATACATCAAGCCGACAAAAACAAGCTCCGCCAGCTCATCGGGTACAAGCAGGCACCAAAAACCTTGTAACCCTCTCTCTGTCAACCTCTCGCGCGTACGCGCGGGAGAGATTTTCTTTCTTTTCTTTATTTTCTTTCTTAAAGATAGTGGGGTATGGGGAGAAAGATGCTTCTTTCGTTTTTTCTTTTCTTTCTTTCGCAACCCGTATTGAATACGGGGGTTGAATACGGGGGTTGAATGCAGGTAGGGACACATTGCGACAACACTTTGAAAGCCAGAAAAGGCAATTTTCAGCCTGCGAAACCGCTGCCCGACGCCATGCGTTTGCTGTCTACGCCACAGGTTTTCAGCAGGCAAAAAGGACGTTGGAAAAGGCTCATTTTGGCATTCGTCAGACACGTTTCGGCCAGCCCTTTTCCGACATCACGCGCAAAAGCCCTGCCCACGCTCACGCTATGGCATATAAAAGCTAAAACGGGACTGCTGTATTCCAAATATTTTATAACTTTGCACGCGCGGAACATCTGACAAGTGGCCTTGTCAAAAAGCACACACGTCGGATGACTCATCCGCACTACAAGAAATTACAGATTACAACAATACAAAGTTATGAACTTTACGCTTTTAGTAACCGTTGTGCTGACGGCCCTGCTGTTTGTCGTAATTGTTGTGGTGTTGGCCAACCTGCTGGCACCGCGCTCTTACAACAAGCTGAAGGAGGAAGCTTACGAATGCGGTATCCCGGCGAGAGGTCTCCAATGGGGACACTATCACCTGGGCTACTACCTGTTTGCCATCCTGTTCCTGATGTTCGACGTGGAAACAATGTTCTTGTTTCCTTGGGCCGTAGTGGCCGGCAGCCTTGGCATCCAAGGCTTGATAGCCGTGTTGTTCTTCCTGTTCATCTTAGTTCTGGGCCTTGCATACGCCTGGAGGAAAGGAGCGTTGGCATGGCACTGATAGGGAAACCCAAAATCAAGTCGATTCCCTACGAGGAATTCAAAGACAACGAGAGCCTGGAAAAAATGATCGACGAGCTAAACGCCAACGGTGCCAACGTACTTGTGACCACGGCCGACAAGCTCATCAACTGGGGGCGCAGCAACAGCCTGTGGCCGATGAACTTCGGAACCAGCTGCTGCGCCATCGAGCTGATGGCCATGGGCGCAGCGCGCTTTGACATGGCCCGCTTCGGTTTCGAGGTAACACGCGTAAGCCCCCGCCAGGCCGACCTTATCCTGGTATGCGGCACCATCACCAACAAGATGGCTCCGGTGCTGAAACGCCTGTACGACCAGATGGCCGACCCCAAATACGTCATCGCCATAGGAGGCTGCACCTGCACAGGCGGCCCATTCACCAAATCCTATCACGTGGTAAAAGGCGTAGACAAAATCCTGCCCGTCGACGTATATGTGCCCGGATGCCCTCCACGCCCCGAAGCCTTCTACTACGGCATGATGCAGCTGCAACGTAAGATGAAGATCGAGAACTACCTTGGCACCGTCAACCGCAAGGAAAAAGACCCCTACAAGGAAGAAGCCAAAGAACTTCAGAAAAAAATCATCAACCAAGAACAAGAAGCATGACTTTGGACATAAAGACAATAGCACCCTCGGAACTGCACGCAGAAATGGTGCGCCTGAAAAAAGAACGCCAGATGGACTTCCTCGTCAACCTCATCGGCATGGACTGGGGCGAAGAAGGGCTTGGCGTGATCTACATGCTCGAATCGACCCAAACGGGCGAGACCATATCGCTGAAAACCGTCACGGCCGACCGCGAAAACCCCT
Organism: Prevotellaceae bacterium UBA6417; assembly: GCA_002439755.1. GTDB lineage: Bacteria > Bacteroidota > Bacteroidia > Bacteroidales > Bacteroidaceae > UBA6382. The sequence continues at coordinate 35,354 of DJPH01000005.1, forward strand.
ACATACCAACAGTCAGCGACTTATGGCAGATTGCCAACATCTACGAGCGTGAAGTCTACGACTTCTTCGGCATCAAATTCCTAAACCACCCCGACATGCGTCGCATCTTCCTGCGCGAAGACTGGACAGGCTATCCTCTGCGCAAAGACGACAAGCCCGAAGAAGAAAACCCGCTCAAGATGACTGACGAACCGCTGGCCGACACCACGAAAGAATACTTCCTCAAAGAAGACGGCACCGTGGGCGTGCGCGAAAACACGGTGTGGGGCCCCGATGAATACGTAGTCAACGTAGGTCCGCAGCACCCGTCGACCCACGGCGTACTGCACATGCGCGCCAGCCTCAACGGTGAAGTGGTCAACAAAGTAGGCCTCGTGCTCGGCTACATACACCGCGGCGTAGAAAAAATCAGCGAAAGCATGACCTATCCGCAATTGCTGGCCATGACCGACCGCCTCGACTACTTCAGCGCCATGCAAAACCGCCACGCCCTGTGCATGTGCATCGAAAAAGCCATGGGACTCGAAGTAAGCCCGCGCGTACAATACATACGCACCATCATGGACGAACTGCAGCGCATCGCATCGCACCTCATCTACTACGGATGCATGGCCATGGACACCGGTGCACTGACCGCCTTCTTCTATACCTTCCGCGAACGCGAACAGCTGATGAAGATATTCGAAGACAACTTCGGCGGCCGCCTCATCATGAACTACAACACCATAGGCGGCGTAATGTATGACATACTGCCCAGCTTCGTCAAAGAAGTAAAAGAATTCGAGAAAGCCCTCAGCAAACGGTTCCACGAATATCAGGACATCTTTACCACCAACATCATAGCCCGTCAGCGCATGGAGGGCGTAGGCACAATCAGCAACGAAGACGCCATATCGCTGGGACTCACAGGCCCCGTGGGACGCGCCTGCGGATGGAAAAACGACGTGCGCAAGCGTCACCCCTACGCCATGTACGACAAAGTGAACTTCACCGAAATCGTGCGCACCGAAGGCGACACCAACGCACGCCACTGGAACCGTATGGACGAAATGCTCGAAAGCCTGAACATCATCGACCAACTGATCGACAACATTCCCGAAGGCGAATACCAGGCCAAGCGCAAACCCATCATCAAACTACCCGAAGGCGACTACTATCAGGCCGTCGAAGCCAGCCGCGGTGAACTGGGCGTATTCATAGAAAGCAAGGGCGACAAGTTCCCGTATCGCGTACACTACCGCAGCAGCAGCCTGCCACTGGCCAACGCCATGGACACCGCAAGCCGCGGACAGAAATTTGCCGACCTCATAGCCATAGGCGCATCCATGGACTTCGTGATACCCGACATTGACAGATAATATAAAGAGAAAAGATTATGTTTGACTTCAGTATAGTAACAAAATGGTTTCACGCCCTGCTTTGCGGCGCAATGCCAGAATGGGCGGCCATAGGCATAGAATGCCTCATCGTGTTGCTCTTCATCATTATCCTATATGCCATCCTCGCCATCGTGCTCATCTATGCGGAACGTAAGATATGCGCATTCTTCCAGTGCCGAATAGGCCCCAACCGCGTAGGAAAATGGGGACTGCTCCAGGTATTCGCCGACGTGCTGAAAATGCTGACCAAGGAAATCATCAAAATGCGCCAAAGCGACCGCCTGCTCCACGACATGGCACCCTACTTCGTATTGGCAGCCTCGTTCCTCACCTTTGCCTGCATACCCTGGAACAAAGGACTGGAAATACTCGACTTCAACGTAGGCGCCTTCTTCTTCATCGCAGTATCGGGCATAGGAGTCGTCGGCATACTGCTCGCCGGTTGGGCAAGCCACAGCAAATATCCCCTCATCGGTGCCATGCGAAGCGGTGCACAGCTGGTGAGCTACGAGCTGAGCATCGGCATGACCATGCTCACCGTCATCATGCTCTGCGGCACCATGCAACTCTCGGAAATCGTACAGCAGCAAGCCGACTACGGATGGAACATCGTGCGCGGACACATACCGGCAGTACTGGCATTCATCATCTACCTGATAGCCGGCAACGCCGAATGCAACCGCGGCCCGTTCGACCTGCCCGAAGCCGAAAGCGAACTGACAGCCGGATACCACACAGAATACTCAGGCATGGGATTCGGATTCTTCTATCTGGCAGAATACCTGAACCTGTTTATATGCAGCGCAATGGCAGCAACCATCTTCCTGGGAGGATGGGCACCGCTCTACCTGCCCGGCATGGACGGCTTCAACACCATCATGAGCTACATACCCGGATTCGTATGGTTCTTCGCCAAAGCATTCTTCGTAGTATTCCTCTTGATGTGGATCAGATGGACATTCCCACGCCTGCGCATCGACCAGCTCCTTTCGCTGGAATGGAAATACCTGCTACCTATCAGCATGTTTAACATCATATTGATGGCTCTCGTCGTTTGCCTGGGCCTGACACTTTAAAAAGCCCCATTGAATTATGGACAACAATACATACATAGGAGGAATCGTCGAGGCAATGAAAAGCCTGGGCATCGGCCTGAAGACCTCACTCAAGGTCTTCTTTGAAAAAGACGAAACCGAACAGTATCCCGAAAACCGCAAAACGCTGAAATTCTCAGACCGCAACCGCTTCTGTTTGGAAATGCCACACAACGACAAGAACGAACACAAATGCGTGGCCTGCGGACTGTGCCAGATGGCATGCCCCAACGGCACCATCACCGTGACCAGCGAAATGGTGACAACCGAAGACGGCAAGAAAAAACGCCAGCTGGTAAAATATGAATACAACGTAGGACAATGCATGTTCTGCAACCTGTGCGTACTGGCCTGTCCCCACAACGCCATCCGCTTTAACCAGGAATTCGAAAACGCCGTGTTCGACAAAACCAAGCTGAACATGCAGCTCAACCACCCGGGAAGCAAGGTAGAAGAAAAACCAAAACCCGTTATTCAGAAACCGGCTGCAGCGGCTGCAGCGGCAACCACAACAACTAACAAGGAGGACTAAGCATGGCAACGACAATCATATTTTTCATATTGGCGGCAATCATCCTGGGTTGCGCACTATTGGCCGTAACCACCAAATACCTGATGCGCGCCGCAACCTACCTGCTGTTTGTCCTCTTCGGCACAGCAGGCCTGTATTTCCTCATGGGATACACATTCCTCGGCTCGGTTCAAGTAATGGTATATGCCGGCGGCGTAGTGGTGCTCTACATCTTCGCTCTGATGCTGACAGGCCGCTCCGACCATCACAAGGAAAACGGCCCCTCGCAAATAGCCAAAAAGATGGCCGCCCTGGCAGCCAGTCTGTGCGGTGCAGCCCTCATGCTGTTTATCTTCATATCACATAAGTTTGCCTGCAACATCCTTACGGCACCCGACGAACAGGCCACATCCATCCAACTCATCGGACAACAGATCATAGCCTCCGACAAATATGGCTACCTGCTACCCTTCGAAGCAGTCAGCGTATTGCTGCTCGCCTGCATCGTCGGCGGTCTGATCATCGCACGTAAACGTTAAAAACGAAACAGAAATGGTAACTATAAATTGTTTTCTAATTCTTTCGGCATTGATGCTGTTCATCGGCGTTTACGGATTTCTGACCCGCCGGAACACATTGGCCATCCTCATCTCAATAGAACTGATGCTGAACGCTGCCGACATTAATTTCGCGGCATTCAACCGCATGCTCTATCCCGAAGGACAGGAAGGTTACTTCTTCACGCTGTTCTCGGTAGCCATCTCGGCAGCCGAAACAGCCATCGCCATTGCCGTGATGATTAACATCTACCGCAATCTGAAGAACAACTTCGTTGAAAACCTCGACAAAATGAAATGGTAATAACGACAAACAAGAATTAACCCATGGATTATACATACACAGTCTTTATCCTGCTATTGCCATTCCTTTCTTTCCTGTTTTTAGGATTGGCAGGAAAATGGCTCAGCCATCGTACTGCGGGCCTGTTCGGCACCATCGTCTTGGGCGTAGTGGCCGTCATGTCCTACTACACAGCCTTTGAATACTTCACGGCCGACCGCGTCAACGGCGTATTCCAGACAATCGTCCCCTACAACTTCACATGGCTGCCCTTCTTTGACGAAGGCCTGCACTTCGACCTCGGCATCATGCTCGACCCCATCTCGGTGATGATGCTCATAGTCATCTCGACCGTCTCGCTGATGGTTCACATCTACTCATTCGGCTACATGCACGGCGAACGCGGATTCCAACGCTACTATGCCTACCTGAGCCTGTTCACCATGTCGATGCTCGGCCTTGTACTGGCCACCAACATCTTCCAAATGTACATGTTCTGGGAACTTGTAGGTGTCTGCTCCTATCTGCTCATCGGTTTCTATTACACGCAGGCTCCGGCAGTGGCAGCCTCGAAGAAAGCTTTCATCGTGACACGCTTTGCCGACCTGGGCTTCCTCATCGGAATCCTGTTCTACGGCTACTACACAGGCTCGTTCAGCTTTGACTTCACCAACTCGGCAGTCTACCTCAACGGAGCCATGCCGGGCGCCGAAGCCGACTTCTCGAAAGCTATAGCCGGCGCAGGCTTCATCCTGCCCACGGCACTCTTCCTGATGTTTATCGGTGGTGCAGGCAAAAGTGCCATGTTCCCGCTCCACATCTGGTTGCCCGATGCCATGGAAGGACCTACTCCTGTCAGCGCACTGATCCACGCCGCCACGATGGTAGTAGCCGGCGTATTTCAGGTGGCACGCATGTTCCCCCTGTGGATTCAATATGCGCCCGACACGCTGCACATCGTTGCCTGGATAGGCGCTTTCACAGCATTCTATGCCGCAGCCGTGGCATGCGCGCAAAGCGACATCAAACGCGTGCTGGCATTCTCGACCATCTCGCAAATAGCATTCATGATGGTGGCACTCGGCGTTTGCATGCCCGAAGGCAATTACACCGACAACCATGCAAGCCTCGGTTACATGGCATCCATGTATCACCTGTTCACACACGCCATGTTCAAGGCAACCCTCTTCCTGTGCGCAGGCTGCATCATCCACGCCGTACACAGCAATGAAATGGAATTCATGGGTGGCATGCGCAAATATATGCCCATCACACACATCACATTCCTCATTGCATGTCTTGCCATCTCAGGCATACCGCCGTTCAGTGGATTCTTCTCGAAAGACGAAATCCTCGTTGCCGCATTCCACTACAGCACCGCAATGGGTTGGATCATGACAGCCATCGCAGCCATGACAGCCTTCTACATGTTCCGCCTGTACTACGGCATCTTCTGGGGAACAGAGAACAAGGCCTACCATGCCGAACACACACCGCATGAAAGCCCCGCTGTAATGACCGTACCCTTGATAATTCTGACAGTCATCACAGTGACCATAGGATGGATACTTCCCGGCACATTCGGCAGCTATGTAAGTGCCACCGGAGAAGCCTACCACATACATCTCGACTGGTCAGTAGCCGGCACAAGCATTGCGATTGCATCGGCCTCCATAGCCTTGGCAACATGGATCTATGCACGCAGTAGCCAGCCCGTGGCCGTTCGCCTCAAAGAAACTTTCCCCAGCCTTCACAAGTGGGCCTATCACCGTTTCTATATCGATGAAATCTATCAATTTGTTACTCACCGCATCATCTTCGCCTATATCAGCCGCCCCATAGCATGGTTTGACCGCCACGTGGTCGACGGGTTCTTCAACTTCCTGGCCTGGGGCACGAACGCAGCAAGCAACGGCATCCGCACACTGCAAAGCGGACGCGTTCAGCAATATGCCTTCGTATTCCTGATTGGCGTACTGATTCTTATATTAATGTTGATCTTATAAAACTGCTTACGATATGAATTTCCTATCATTATTTGTATTGATTCCGCTCCTGATGCTCCTCGGCCTGTGGCTGGCAAAAGGAACGCGAGGCATTCGCGCCGTCATGGTCGTCGGCAGTTCTGCCCTATTGGCCCTGTCCATCTTCTTAACCCTGAAATTCCTAACCGACCGCGCCGCAGGTGAATCGGCCGAAATGCTCTACACCGCCAGCTTCACATGGTTTGAGCCGCTCCATATATCCTATTCGGTAGGAGTAGACGGCATCTCTGTGGCCATGCTTTTGCTTTCCGGTGTCATCGTCTTCACGGGCACATTCGTGTCATGGGACATGTGCAAGGAATACTTCCTTTGGTTCACCCTGTTGAGCATGGGTGTATTCGGATTCTTTATTTCGATAGACCTGTTCATGATGTTCATGTTCTACGAAATAGCCCTGATACCTATGTACCTGCTCATCGGCGTATGGGGGTCGGGCCACAAGGAATACTCGGCCATGAAGCTCACTCTGATGCTGATGGGTGCTTCCGCCTTTTTGATGCTGGGCATCTTCGGCATCTTCTATGGCTCCGGCGGCCAGACCTTCAACATCCTTGACATTGCCAACCACACGGGCGGTGCTTCACTGATAGAGTTCAGCAAACAATGCATCTGGTTCCCGTTTGTATTTGTCGGATTCGGAGTATTGGGAGCCATGTTCCCGTTCCACACATGGAGCCCCGACGGTCATGCCTCGGCACCGACAGCAGTATCCATGCTGCACGCAGGCGTACTGATGAAATTAGGCGGATACGGCTGCTTCCGGATCGCCATCTACCTGTTGCCCGACGCAGCCAATGAGCTTAGCTGGATTTTCTTGATACTGACAGGAACCGGTGTGGTCTACGGCGCTCTTAGTGCCTGCGTACAGACCGACTTGAAATACCTCAACGCCTACTCTTCGGTATCGCACTGCGGCATGGTGCTCTTTGCCATCCTAATGCTGACATCAACAGCATCGACAGGTGCCATACTCCAAATGTTGAGCCACGGTCTGATGACAGCCCTCTTCTTTGCCGTAATCGGTATGATTTACCACCGCGCCCACACCCGCGACATACGCGAACTGAACGGTCTGATGCGCATCATCCCGTTCCTGTCGGTGGGATTCGCCATTGCCGGATTGGCCAATCTGGGACTGCCGGGCTTGAGTGGTTTCGTTGCCGAAATGACCATTTTCGTCGGAGCGTTCCAGAATGCAGACACATTCCACCGTGTTCTGACCATTGCCGCAACAACCAGTATCGTAGTAGCAGCAGTCTACATACTGCGCATGGTAGGCAAAATCCTTTATGGAACAAACAAGAATCCCGAACATGCCAAGTTGCACGATGCTCATTGGGAAGAACGGTTGGCCATTATTGTGCTGATAGCATGCATCGCCGGCATTGGTTTGGCTCCCTCTTGGCTCAGCAATCTGATAGACGGTAGCGTGGCACCGGTAATGGAGCAAGTAAAGCATGCAACCCATACCATATCGCAATGCAATCCCTTTCTTTAATCTTTAAAACAGGAAACACAATGGATTATTCTCAGTTTCTAAATATGTTTGACGAGCTCACGCTGCTTGCAGTCATCGTCATCTTGTTTTTGGCCGACATGTTCCTATGCGGCACTGATAAAGACAAAAAGCCTTCAAAGCTGCTTACAACGCTACCCGTTATACTGCTTCTGATTCAGACGGCAACAATGCTCGCATTCTCCCGTCCCGAAACATCGGCATTCGGCGGCATGTACGAACTTACCCCGATGATGACAGTGGTAAAAGCCGTGCTCAACGTCGGCACCCTCATCGTATTCCTGATGGCTCACGTATGGATGCAACGCGAAGAAAACCACATAAAGCAAGGTGAGTTCTACCTCTTGACCCTATTCACGCTCTTGGGTATGTACTTCATGATTTCGGCCGGGCACTTCCTGATGTTCTTCATCGGTTTGGAATTAGCCTCCATCCCTATGACAGCCTTGGTGGCCTTCACAAAAAAGAACGAAGAATCGGCAGAAGCCGCAGCCAAGTACATTCTCACAGCGCTGTTCTCAAGCGGTCTGTTGCTTTATGGCATCTCATTGCTTTATGGCACATGCGGCACGCTCTACTTCGATGACATGGTTCGTGCCATAGACACTTCCAACCTTGTACAGCTTGCCGCGCTCGTCCTGTTCATCAGCGGCATCGGCTTCAAGATCTCCTTGGTGCCGTTCCACCTCTGGACAGCCGACACCTACCAGGGAGCCCCGACTACCGTCACCGGCTACCTGAGCGTCATTTCCAAAGGAGCAGCAGCATTCGTCATGTTCGTCGTCCTCACAAAGGTTTTCGCTCCAATGATTGCCGACTGGAATCTGATTCTCTTTTGGATCATTATTGTCAGCATCACTATTGCCAACATCTTTGCCGTTCGCCAAAACAACATCAAGCGTTTCATGGCGTTCTCGGCCATATCTCAAGCCGGCTACCTTGTCTTGGGAGTCATGGGAGGAACGGCACAAGGCATGACGGCAATGGTCTACTACCTGTTTGTATACATGGTTGCCAACCTCGGCGTATTCATCATTATCAACATTGTTGAGCAACGAAGCGGGAAAACAAACATCAGCGACTACGACGGATTCTATGCAACCAATCCGAAGCTTTCGTTCATCATGACGCTCTCCCTCTTTTCATTGGCCGGCATTCCGCCCTTTGCAGGATTCTTTTCCAAGTTCTTCATCTTCATGGCAGGATTCAAGGCCGGATTTGAAATCTTGGTATTCATTGCCTTGGTCAATACCGTCATATCGCTCTACTACTACCTGCTGATAGTAAAAGCCATGTACATTAAGAAGAACGACACACCCATCGCGCCATTCACCAGCGACGGCTACACGCAAGTCGGCCTCGCCATCTGCGCCATCGGTGTAGTCTTTGCAGGTCTGCTCAGCCAGATTTACCAATTCTTCGATGCATTCAGCTACGGTTTGCTTCCGTAACCTGATAAAATAAATCCACCCATAAAAACACCGCCAACCCAATAAAGGATTGGCGGTGTTTTTATGTTTTATAGACTCGCACCCATAACGGTTCTCACCAAATCAGTCAGGCAATTCCAATTCCCAAGTTTCACGCCAAGGGATACTCGGCTTACCATCTTCGAAATCTATAGGCAACCAAAGTTGGCGAGATCTGCTCAATTGCTTCGGCTGCCAAATATCACCGACAAAATATAAGCCTCCTCCCCGTTTTCTGTTATCAAGAATATACGCGCCCTGCCCACTAAAGGTAGTTTCACAGCCAGGTCCTGTAAAAGGAGTTTCATGTTGCTTCCACGGGCCGAAAATGTTACGGGCCGAAAACATACGCGCCTTATTAGGTGCCCATCCCGTACAACCGCTGGTTATCAGCCAATACACGCCATTTTTCTTGAATATGCAGGGAGCTTCATTACTTCCTCCGGGAGCCACACGTACATACTCACCCGTATAATCCAGATAGTCTTTTGTAAGCCTGGCTATATGCAAGGTGGCATTTTCTTCTGAAGAAAAAATATGGTAGGCCTTGCCATTGTCATCAACATAGACCGTCATGTCGCGACTCATCTGCCCGCCATCATAATCACGCGCCAAATAAACGCCTGTTTCTACCGCCTGCTTCCACTGTTCGTGCCCAAGTTTGCTCAAGTCTTTTCCTCGCCACGACAAGGCAAGCTCTTTTTCCTTTGCCTTAAAGTCTTTCGGCCAACGTTTCGCATTAGGACGCAAAGAACGCACAAAGCGGAATCGGCCATCGGGAGCATCGCTTACAGCAAAACCCACACGAGCTGCCGCATAGCCCTTTCCTTTCAGTTCAAGATGGAACAGCATTACAAACTTTTTTGTACGCTTGTTATAGACCACTTTCGGACGTTCCATCAAGCAACCCATTTCGAAATCAGCCTCACCGGTAGGGCGCAGCACATAGCCGCGAGATGTCCAATTCACCAAATCTGTAGAAGAATAGCAGTAGATACCGTCCTGGCTCACACCCGGAGTATTTTCTATACGGTGCTCGCCATACAAATAATACACGCCGTCATGAAACAGGATGTTGCCTCCATGCGCATTCATGGGCTTTCCCTCTACATCGGTCCACAGCCGGTCGGCATGAACCTTGGTTGTGCGTGCCGTCAGCAAGCCGGCCGATGTCATTAAAAAGAACAATAAAATCAGATGCTTTGTCATACTTTATGAGTTAAATTCAGAATTACAGATTGATAAAGAGACGCGGCTTCACTCCTTTGAGCAAAGCCGCGTCATCTATGAGTTTTGTCTACATTTTAATCTTCGCTCTTCACGTTCTCTTGAGAAATCTCGTTTTCGGGTTCGGCCTTAGCACCATTGGCAGCCTCCTCTGCCTCCTTTTCTTGTGCTTTGATGCGTTCTACCAATTTAATCAAATCGGCTTTCAGCGTTTCAATCTTTTTACTCAGATTGTCAATCAAAGCATTGCCGTTCTTGGAATGTGCCGTAAGGAATGAGAAATTATTCTCGTAGGTTGCCAATTCGGCTTTCTTGCTTTCATACTGTCTGTACAGACTGTTCGAACGTCCTTGGTTGGCTTCATTGTTACGCTCGCCCTTGCTTCTTTGAGGACGCGCTCTCCGTATCGACGACAAATCAAGCTCTTTAAACAGTCTGTCAACCACTTCGCGATATTTGGCATATATCTTGTCCTTTTCTTTAAAGGGCACATGTCCTGTCGCTCCCCATTCATCCATCAGGGCACGCACTTTCTCGGCAGCATCCTGACCGGCTTCAACGGCCACAGCTTCGAGCTTTTCGACAATGGCTTTTTTCTGGGCCAGATTGGCGTTTTCTTCCTTACGCTGATCACCCAGCACCTTCTTTTTCTGCTCGAAGAAATAATTGCAAGCTCCGTTGAAACGCTCCCACAAGGCGTTCGAGTTTTTGCGTGAAACGGGGCCTATCTGCTTCCATTCGTTCTGCAGCTGCACCAGCTTGTTTGTTGTCGAAGCCCACTCGGTGCTGTCTTTCAACGCTTCGGCTTGCTCACAAAGTGCCAGCTTCTTGCCGCCGTTTTCGGCCAGCAATTTTCTCTGCTCTTTAAAATGCTCCGACTTCTTGTTAAAGAAATTATCGCAAGCAGCACGGAAACGCTCGAAAATCTTCGTATTCGTCTTCTTCGGTGCACGCCCTATTTCTTTCCACTGCTGCTGCATTCCTATGATTTTCTTTGTAATCTCCTCCCATTCTGCATAGGTTTGAAGATTGGCAGTCTCTATATTTTCAATTTCTTCGCAAAGAGCCGTTTTCTTCTCCAGATTTTCTTCTTCCTTGGCTTTCAACTGCTCAAAATACTGGGCATGCCTCTTGTTAATGACTGTCGAAGCCGCTTTGAAACGATTCCACAAATCCTCGCGCAAATCTTTTGCCACCGGACCTATTTCACGGAACTCCTGATGCAACTGCTGCAATTGATGAGAGGCATGTATTACATCGGGATCTTCGGCCAGTTTTTCGGCTGTCTCACACAACAAGGTTTTTGCCTCAAGGTTTTTCTTGAGATCATAGTCGCGCAAGGCATTGTTTTCTTTCAGCAAGTCGTAATACTGCTCTACGGCAAATTGGAAATTCTTCCACGCCTCATTGGCCGATTGGGCCGGTATCGGCTTTATGGCCTTCCATTCTTCTTGCAACTTGCGGAATTGCTCATAATTCTTGTTGGCATCTTCGGGAGTGGCAGCCAGAGCCTTGATTTGCTCCAACAAGGCCTTTTTCTTTTGAAGGTTCACTTCTTTCAGTCTTTCCACTTCTTCCTGTACCTTCGCCAGATGTTCTCTCACCGTTGCCATCAATTTCTTGAACTTCGGTTCGAGCGGCTCTTCGGGTTCGGTATATTCATCAGGATTGCCGCCATCTTTCAGATATTGCGCTCTAAGTTGTGCTCTTTCTTCTTTCAATATTTTATAGAAGCCCTGCTTCAAAAGATCCAGCTCTGCTTTGCCACTCTGCTCCACATGTTCGGCCAGCGTTTCCAGTCTTTCTATGATTTTTTCTTTCGTATCCGGAATTTCTATATTGCTTTCCGCCAGACTTGCATCGGGGTCTTCCTCTTCGGGCGATACCGGGATGTCGTTATTTTCCACAGCGGTCTCCTCGTTCAAGGCATTATTTTCTTCCTCCGCTTGAAGCGCAGGCTTTTCTTCAGTCTCCGATGTCACAGGTGCTACTGTCTCGGCAGGCTGTTCAACGGAATTCAGACTTTTCAGCTCATCCGTTCTCTCTTCTGGAACATTTACCATGTTGTTGTCTTCTTATAGTTTTTTCGACTTCTGAAAGATTCCTATGAATCTCAATATCTTTTCAAGTGCAAATAAACTAAATTCTATTCACTTGGCAAAACAAAAGCCAAGGAAATTGACGCTTTCCCCGACAAAAAGCCTTTTCTCAGACACACCGCAAAAAGGATAAGTCGGCTTTCCAAAGTATTCGTCTCTTGCAAAAGCCCGCTGCCAAACGCAGGAAAAGCCTTGCCGCTCATCTGTAAAAGTAACGGAAAAGCTAACCACGGCAGAATTTAAACGCTTACCTTTGCAATGTCATGGAAGAACAAAGCATTCTATTTTCAAAAGACATTGCCGGCGACCTGGAAAGCACCTTGTCGGCAACACACTACGACTGTTTGTTCATACTGACAGACGAAACGACAGCCCGACTCTGCCTTCCGCTATGCAAAAAGTGCGAAGCGGTCAGAAAAGCGAAGTTCATCGCGATAGGTCCAGGTGATGAAAACAAGACATTGTCGTCTTTGTCGCATGTATGGCAACAGCTTAGCGAGCAACACGCCACGCGCCGTTCGCTCCTCGTCAATATCGGCGGCGGCATGGTCACCGACTTGGGCGGGTTTGCCGCCTCTACGTTCAAGAGAGGCATCAAGTTCATCAACATCCCCACCACCCTGCTTGCCATGGTCGATGCCTCGGTAGGAGGAAAGACGGGAATCAATTTCAACGGACTGAAAAACGAGATAGGAGTGTTTCGCAACGCTTTCGAAGTCATCATCTCCACCGGTTTCCTGCGCTCTTTGGATGGCAACAACATCTGTTCGGGATTTGCCGAGATGCTCAAGCATGCGCTCATCTCCAGCGAAGACGATTGGGCACAGCTCATGCACTACAACCTGCAGACCCCCGACCTCGACATCCTTCATCATCTGGTCGAAAAGAGCGTCAATGTCAAAAAGCACATCGTCCGCGAAGACCCTGAAGAGCGAGGCATTCGAAAGGCTCTCAACTTCGGCCACACGGCCGGACATGCCATAGAAAGCTTGTCGCTGCAAAGCCAACATCCTGTGCTCCACGGATACGCCGTGGCCTGGGGACTTGTCTGCGAACTGTATCTGAGCTGCAAGCGGCTCGGATTTCCCCACGATGCCATGCTCCAGACCATACGCTTCATCAAAGAAAACTACGGTGTCTTCGCATTCGACTGCAAACAATATGACAAGCTGTACGAACTGATGACCCACGACAAGAAAAACACGGGCAACGCCGTCAATTTCACCCTGTTGTCGGACATCGGACAAATCCACATCGACCAATCGGCCACGAAGGATGAGATTTTTGACATGCTCGATTTCTATCGCGAAACCATGGGATGCTAACCCCCGGCCACCGCACAAGCCTACAACCATGTCTCACCTGACTACACAAGAAGAACAAGAACAACTGCTGCTGAGACGCAAGCTCCACCTGCTGCTCAAAACCGGACAGATGCTCATCGAAAGCCTGGCCGATACCAGCCGCGTCACACGCAACATGAAGCGTGCCGCAGCTTTCCTCGGCATCCCCGAAGAAAAGTTGCACATTCATGTCAGCTACACCATGCTCCTTGTCAATATCAGCGACGAAAAACACTCAGTGTCGAAATTCCAGAAGTGCGAGAAGCACTCGGTCAACATGCAGGCCATAACCGACATCAGCCACCTGTCGTGGCGCGCCATTCGCGAAGACTATTCGTTAGACAAGTACGAAGAAGAACTGAAAAAGATTGAACACCAAAAACGCAACTACTCCCCCATGGCCACGGCCGTCATGGCCGGTTTCGCCTGCGGCGGCTTTTGCAAGCTTTTCGGCTGCGACTGGATGGCGTTTTTCTTTGCTTCCCTTTGTGCCATGATAGGATTCCGCCTGCGCTTCCACTGCATCCGCCTCGGCATCAACCATTACATGAGTGTTACCATAGCCGCCTTTGCAAGTACCATCCTTGCCTATGCCACCAGCAAGTCGGGACTGTCGTCAACGCCCTACCACCCGCTTCTGGCCTGTGCCCTGTTCATCGTTCCCGGCGTGCCCATCATCAATTTCGTCGACGACATGATCAGCGACTACCTTGTCGTTGGATTCACCCGGTTCCTCAACTGCACAGTCACCCTAACAGCCATGGCGTTCGGCATCATGTTTGCCCTTCACGTGCTGTCGGGCGAAAACGTAACCATAGCCGAAAGCTTCGGCGAACTCAGCATGATACCTCACGACACCTACTTTATCTACGCCGTTGCGGCAGCCATATCGGCCGTCGGCTTTTCGTTCATCTTCAACATTCCCAAAAAGCTGCTTTGGTTTATAGCCCTTGGAGGTGCCTTGGCCGTATGCACGCGCAATTTCGTCAACTTTGAATTAGGCTACGGTCCCATATTCGGTTCGTTTGTCGGTGCATTCCTTGTAAGTCTCATCGGCATCAAAGCCGTACATTGGTTCAATGTGCCCAACCACACGTTTACCATCCCGATGGTCATACCCATGATTCCGGGTGTCTTGATCTACCGTTGCCTGCTAGCACTTATCACCATGAAAGGAGTGGTCGGCGAAGTGACCAATGCCACCTACAACGGCATGAACGCCGCACTCATCATCCTGTGCATCTCTATAGGTGTGGCCGTTCCCAAAATTTTCATACGCCGCTTCCTCGGCCAAAAACGCCAGTTGAAACTGCAACAGCAACTGGCCGAAAGAAAGGCACGTGGCAAGTTTCTCGAATGGTAGCACATCTTGTCTCTCTGACAATCCTCAAAACAATACGACAATGAAAAAAACAGATCCTAAAGACTTCAACGAAAATGTGTTTCAGGCCATCGGTCATGAATGGATGCTTGTCACAAGCGGCACACCTGACCATTTCAATATGCTCACTGCCTCATGGGGTGGGCTGGGCTATCTTTGGAACAGGAATGTAGCCTTTATTTTCATTCGACCCGAACGCTATACCTTCGAATTCATCGAGAAAAACGACTACCTGACACTTTCGTTCCTCGGTGAGCAGCATCGCGACATCTATAACATCTGTGGAACCAAATCGGGACGCGACATCGACAAAGTAAAGACCACGGGACTCATTCCCATCGCAACGGAAAAAAACACCGTCACCTACGAGCAGGCACGCCTCACACTGGTATGCCGCAAGCTATATTCCGACGACCTGCGGCCCGAACGCTTCATCGAACGCGAATGTCTCACCCGCTGGTACAATGACCGGCCGGGAGGCGGATTGCACAGAATGTATGTCGTTGAGATATGCGACATTCTGAAAAACGAATAGCCCTGAAAAGCTCATAGAAACCCTTTCGGTTTCCATTCGAAGCCCGATGTTTTCGATTGGAAGCCTTAGAAAAACCGCGAAACAGTCTACGTGACGGTTTCGCGGTTAGATGTTTAAAACTTGAAATAGTTCTTGGCGTTATAATAACAGATATCTTCCACCATCTGTTCTATTCGCGCCATTTCCTGTGACGGCAACTCTCCGTGCTCAACATCGTTGCCCAACAAATTGCAGAGAATGCGGCGAAAATATTCATGGCGCGGATACGAAAGGAACGAGCGCGAATCGGTGAGCATGCCCACAAAACGGCTCAACAAGCCATACAGCGACAAGGTGTTGAGCTGACGCTCCATGCCATCCTTTTGGTCGGAAAACCACCAGGCCGCGCCCCACTGCATCTTACCAGGAATGGAGCCGTCTTGAAAATTCCCGATCATTGATGCCACCATCTCGTTGGCACAAGGATTGAGATTGTATATAATGGTCTTGGCCAATTTCCCCTCTTGCTCCAGACGGTCGAAGAAGCGGGCCATGGAACGCTCAGTGGAAAACTCTCCTATCGAATCAAAGCCCGTATCAGGCCCTAATTGGTTGAACATTCGTGAATTGTTATTGCGAGTAGGGCCATAATGGAACTGCTGCGTCCAGCCTGAAGCGGCATCCATGACGGCTCCTTCGTAAAGCAATGCCGAACGGAATTTTTCGATTTCCTCAACCGTAGGATCATGAAGCGACAACACCTTTTGGAATATCGCATTGACCTCAGCTTGAGTATATTCTTCGGCAAAGAAGCGATCCATGCCGTGGTCGGAAAGGCAGCAACCCTGTGAGGCAAAAAAATCGTGCCGCCTCTGCAAAGCATCCAACAGGTCTTGATAGCATCGTATCTCTATGCCGCTCACTTCCGACAGCTTTTCAATATAGCGGCGATAGGCCGCAGGCGACTCTATGGCCATTGCCTTGTCGGGGCGCCAGGCCGGAAGCATGCGTATCTCGAAGCCGCTCTCGCGTGTTTTCCTGTGCCATTCGAGCGAATCTACAGGGTCATCGGTTGTGCAGACCACCTCCACATGATACCGCCGCATCAGACCGCGTGCAGTAAAACCGGGCTGACGCAGCTTTTCGTTGCATTCGTCATATATTTCGCGAGCCGTATCGACATTGAGCAGCCTGGTAATGCCGAAAGCCGTCTTCAGCTCAAGATGCGACCAGTGATAAAGCGGATTACGCAAGGCATAAGGCATCGTTGCGGCCCATTTCTGAAACTTCTCCCATGGCGAAGCATCACCGGTGATGTAATGTTCGGGAATACCGTTGGCACGCAGCGCCCTCCACTTGTAATGGTCGCCGCCAAGCCATAGTTCGGTGATATCTGCAAAGCGATGGTCCTCGGCCACCATGCGCGGATCGAGATGACAGTGGTAGTCTATAATGGACAGTCCTTCGGCATGCTTATGATACAGATGCTTAGCCGTTTCTGTATGCAAGAGGAAATCCTCGTTGATGAATGGTTTCATAGGGCTCTGCAAGATTGAACTATCGACAATGCCTCGCGGCACTTTTCAGATATATATTCCCAATTGCCATTTCTGACCACCTCTTTCGGAAAGAGCTTTGAGCCCATCCCCACACAATAGGCTCCCGAACGGAACCAGGCCTGCAGGTTGTCGGCCGAAGGCTCAACACCACCGGTAACCATTATGCGCGACCAAGGCATGGGAGCCAGCAAGGCCTTGACAAACTTGGGCGAAAGCACATCGCCCGGAAAGGCCTTGATGAGGTCGCAACCCGCCTCTTGGGCAAAGCCGACTTCGGACACAGTGCCGCAACCCGGAACATAAGGCACGCCGCGACGGTTGCACACGCGAGCTATGGCAGGATTAAACAAGGGACCCACAATAAAGTCGGCTCCATTCTGCATGTAAAGCGATGCCGTGGCTTCGTCTACCACAGAACCTGCACCGAGCGACATGTCGGGGCAATCGCTTGCCACATATCCGGCAAGGGTTCTAAACACTTCATGAGCAAAATCGCCTCTGTTTGCAAACTCGAAGACGCGGATGCCGCCTTCATAGCAGGCACGCAACACCTGCCGTGCCGTTTCGGCATCTGAATGATAGAAGACAGGCACAATGCCTGTGCTTCCAATTTTCTGTAACACCTGGATTTTATCAAATCTGGCCATGTCGGTTGGTTTTAACAGTCATATAATGTTTTGGCTATTCCCATTTCCAAACCGCGCAGCTCGGCCAAACCGCGCAAACGCCCAAGGCAGGAATAACCGGGATTGGTCTTTTTCGTCAGGTCATCAATCATCTGGTGACCATGGTCAGGGCGCAACACAATGGATGAGCCGCGACGTTGCTCCAATTCAAGAAGAGCCTTCATCACAGCATACATATCCACATCGCCCTCCAAATGATTTGCTTCCACAAAGTTGCCTTCTTCATCGCGCTTGGTGCTCCGCAAATGCACAAAATGTATGCGGTCGCCGAATTGGCTTATCATGCCCACCAGATCGTTGTCCTTGCTGACACCCAGGGAGCCCGTGCAAAGGCACAGGCCGTTGGCTTCGGAAGGTATGGCATCGACCAGTGCCTTGAAATCATCGGCACACGTCATGATGCGGGGCAAACCAAGAATCGGCATGGGCGGGTCGTCGGGATGAATCACCATCTTTATTCCTGCTGCTTCGGCTGCTGGAATAATGGCTTTCAAAAAACTGATGAGGTGCCGACGAAGCTTTTCAGGTGTGATGCCTTTATAGCGTTGCAGCTCACTGCGAAACTGCTCAAGTGTAAAGCTTTCCTCGGCTCCGGGCAATCCTGCTATCATGTTGCGGGTGAGCAACTCACGTTCGGCTTCGCTCATGGAGGCAAAGCGTCGGCGGGCTGTCTCCTGCTCTTGCGGAGAATATTCGTCAAAGGCTTCGGGACGTTTCAGTATAAACAAGTCGAAAGCCATATAGGCGGCACGCTCGAAACGCAAGGCCAGGCTGCCATCGGGCATGGGATAGGCCAAATCGGTACGCGTCCAATCCAAGACAGGCATGAAGTTGTATGTTACGACTTTTATGCCGCATTGGCCCAGATTGGCAAGACTTTTCTTGTAGTTCTCGATGTATAATTGATAATTGCCCGTCTGTGTCTTTATATGTTCATGAACGGGAACACTCTCGACCACCGTCCATGTAAGGCCGGCCTGCTCCACTTCGCGTTTGCGCTTCATGATTTCTTCCACAGTCCATATTTCACCGTTGGGAACATGGTGCAAGGCTGTTACTACGCCTGTGGCACCTGTTTGGCGTATGTCAGAAAGACTGACAGGGTCGTTGGGACCATACCAACGGAATGTTTGTTCGCAAAGTACCATCTTCGGATTTCTTATTATATGGAAAAGACATTAAAGCCTCCGTCTACGACGGCCACGGTTCCTGTGACAAAACGGGAAGCATCGCTGATGAGGTAATGTATAGTGCCACACAATTCTTCAGGCTTGCCCATGCGGTTCATCGGTGTCTGACGTATGATGTCATTGCCGCGCTCGGTCCAGCTGCCGTCCGGGTTGGTCAGTAGCGTGCGGTTCTGTTCGGTCAAGAAGAAACCGGGGGCTATGGCATTTACACGGATGGAAGTGCTGAACTTCTTGGCCACTTCTGTTGCCATGAATGCCGTGAAATTGCTGACTCCGGCTTTGGCAATGCCATAGCCGGCAACACGCGTCAACGGGCGGAATGCGGCCATTGACGAGAAGTTGACTATCGACCCTTTGCCCGATTCTACCATGGGGCGCAAGAATACCTGTGTGGGCAATATGGTTCCTGTCAGGTTGAGCGACTGCACTTTCTGGAAATCTTCGATGTCAAGTTCAAAGATATTGCCATCGGGTTTGATTGTTGCACCGGGCATGTTGCCGCCGGCAGCATTGAGCAGGGCATCGACCCTACCGTATTTCTGCATTATAGCATTCAAGTTCAGCTCCAGGACGTCCCTGTCGAGCACATCGGTTGCCAAAAAGAGAGCTTCACCGCCTGATTCCTTTATATCATCGGCTATGGCATGTCCCTTACCGGCATTTCGGCCAAGCACGACGACCTTTGCTCCTTGCAACGCCAGATATTTGCAGATGGAACGGCCCAAGACACCGGTTCCGCCTGTGACGACTACTACATAGCCGTCTATATCAAAAAGATTACTCATTATTCTTTGTTTTTATCTTGTTATCTTTGAACTCTGCCGGATGTGTTTCCACCTGCCAGACTTTTTACTTCGTCTTCCGAGACGAGATTGAAATCTCCGTTGATTGTATGCTTTAAGGCTGAAGCTGCCACGGCAAACTCTAAAGCTTCGCCTTGAGTCATGCCGTGAAGCAAGCCGTGAATCAGTCCGGCCGAAAAAGAATCGCCTCCCCCTACACGGTCTACGATGGGAAGAATGTCGTAGCGGCGCGACTCATAAAATGTTGTACCGTCATAGATCATGGCTTTCCATCCGTTGTGCGAAGCCGACAAAGACTCTCGAAGTGTAGATGCCACGTACTTGAATCCGAACCTTGCGGCCATTTCCTGAAAGATGTCTTTGTAGCCCTCGGCACATGTCACGCCTTCTTCGACTTTGGCCGAAGGCTTGAAACCGAGACATAGCTCGGCATCTTCTTCGTTGCCTATGCACACGTCCACATAGTCCATCAACGGGCGCATGACAGACTGTGCTTTTTCGGGTGTCCATAGCTTTTTTCTGAAGTTCAAGTCGCACGACACGGTCAGATGGTTTTGCTTGGCTGCCTTGCATGCGGCCTCGACTATACGGGCTGCCGAATCGGAAAAGGCAGGAGTGATGCCAGTCCAATGAAACCAGTCGGCTCCTTCCATGCACTTGTTGAAATCGAACTCGGAGGCACAGGCTTCCGCCATGGCCGAATGCGCACGGTCGTAAATCACCTTGCTCGGGCGCATGGACGAGCCTGTTTCCAGGAAGTAAATGCCCAAACGGTCGCCACCACGCAGGATGTGCTCTGTACAGACGCCATAGCGGCGCAAGGCATTGAGGGCAGATTGTCCTATGTCATTGGATGGCAACTTGGTGACAAAGCAACTTTCATTGCCATAGTTGGCTAAGCTGACTGCCACATTGGCCTCTCCTCCCCCATACTGCACGTCGAAGCCATCGGCTTGGACAAAGCGCATGTTTCCACGGGGTGAAAGACGAAGCATTATCTCACCTAATGTAATGATTTTCTTTTTCATGATACTCCTTTTGCTGTTATTGTGGCAAAATTACAGTAAAAAAACGAACAAAGAGTAAGAGTTTGAAAGAATAGTGCCTTATTGAACGAAAACCACATAAAGACTTTAGGCAACGGCACTTGCCTTTACCTGTCAGAAATACTGCAGAAAATCTTCGTAGCCCTCTGCACGCAGCCGCTCTTTGGGCACAAAACGCAAAGAAGCACTATTGATGCTGTAGCGCAAGCCGCCAAATTCGATGGGGCCGTCGGGAAATACATACCCGAGATGCGTATTTCCTATGCGGCTCAGCACCTCGGTCATTTTTTCACCCTGTATATCACGTTCTTCCGTGATAATGGAATTTCGGTCTATGGGTTTGTAGAATGCCGGCCAGCCGCCTGAATGAAATTTGTCGGTAGAAAGAAACAATGGCTCTCCGGTTGCGACATCGACGTATATACCATCGCGCTCTTCGTCCCAATAGGCATTGAAATATGGTGGTTCACGATGCCCAAGTTGTGTGATGGCATATTGGTCTTCCGTCAGTTGCATTCTTAAATGTGCATCGTCCGGTCTGGCATAGCGTTTCTTTTTCATTCGTTCATTATTCTTTCCGACTCGTACTGCAAAATTACAAAAAAACACGAAGTCGGCATCACTTGAATTGTACTAAATCCAACTCTTTCGTCTGAACAGAAAGAAAGCGGTACCTGCCACTATAATAGAGAACAGGCATACCAATGGAAATCCCCACCAGGTATTTTCCATTCCATTTATCAGATTCATGCCATACAAACTGGCTATGAGGGTTGGAAACATCAGCACAATACTGATGGATGTCATTGTTTTCATCACACCGCTCATATTGTTGTTGATGACGTTGGCATAGGTTTCCATTGTCGAATCAAGAATGTTGGTATAGATGTTGGTGGTTTCGCGTGCCTGATTCATTTCAATGGTAACGTCTTCTATCAAATCGGCATCGAGCTCGTCTACGGGGAGCTTGAATTTCAGTTTGGAGAGCAAGGTTTCGTTTCCACGGATACTTGTAATGAAATATGTCAAACTGTCTTGCAAGCGCGAAAGGCCTATAAGGTCTTCATTGCTGATTTTATGGTCGAGTTTGTGCTTGTACTCTTCTATCAATGCACTGATTTGTTTCAATCTTTTCAGATACCACACAGAAGACGACAAGAACAGGCGGAAAACCAAGTCTACGGCATCGGTAAAACCCTGATTGCGTTTCTGCTGATACGAAACAAAGTCTATCATCATGTTTGTTTCATAGTTGCAGATGGTGATGCACAGATCTTTATAAAGGATTATGCCTAACGGCACAGTTGTGTGAGGCGTACGGCTGCGCACTTCCTTAACATATGGAATACGCAGGATTATAAGTACCCACCCCTCGTCAAATTCATAACGAGAACGCTCGTCCTTGTCCCTGATGTCGTCAAGAAAGTAGTCGGGGACTTTCAATTCGTTTACAAGATAGTCTTCGTCCTCGTCTGTGGGGCAAGTAATCTGTATCCAGCAATTGGGTTGCCATTCGCTTAACGTGCGCAATGTACGGTTGATATTCCAAAATGTTCGCATCTCTATGTCCTCCAAATAATCATCGAGACGGGAGGAAAGCGTCTCAAGATGAGATGCAGACTTCCGGCTCGCTATCGTTTGTTTTCCGCGTAATAATCGTCCATATAGGTCAGAAAGTGATATTATCAAAGGCAAAATTACGAAAAATCTTTTTCTGAGCAATACAAAATGCGTTTTTTCGTCAGAACGGAGCCTTTGGTTGCAGCCTTGCGGTATCAGATGGAATCTTTCCTTTTATATAATGCTTGGAATAGTAGTTGCGGTTGCGTGAAAACAGACGTCCGTTGATGTTTACCGTATGACCGTCGTAAAGGTCATAATCCCATATCCAGCTGCTGCCGTCCATGAAGACAATATGTATCAAGCCGTCATCGACAAACCAGGTGAAATAGTCTTCGGTGTAACCGTTATAAAAGTCATCTTCGGAGCAAAGCCCTTTATGATTGCGATAGAATTCCAGACAGACTATGTCGGAAGGATCGTCTACACTCCACCACTTTCCCGCCAGAACACGCTCGTCCCAATCGTCACGATTGTCACAACCTGTTGTGAATATACAATTGAAAGCTACGACCATAAGCACTACAAGCCAGGTCCGATTTGTTTTTATTCTGCCAATCATTGCATTATATGTTTACGGCAAAGTTACAACATTCAAACGGGTCATCCCTCATGTGCTCTATGGTTTTTATAAAAAGGCAAGGCATGGGGTGCTGCAATCTGTACACATCGCACGCGCGATCTATACACATCACTGGTTACGATATGTACAGATCACTGGTTACGGTCTGTACATATCGCACGAACGATCTATATACATCGCATGCTACGATATGTACATATCGCATGCTGCGGTCTGTACACATCGCACGAACAAACTGTACACATCTATATATGAAATGCCTAACCCTGTTGTTCCTGAGTGTCGGCTTCGGGCTGTGAGCTGTCTTGCTGCTGGTCTTTGGAAGTCTCGAAGTCGGTATAGCCGTTGTTAACAAGTATGTTGTACCAGCTGATGATTTTCTTGATATCACCGGGATATACTCTGTCACGATCATAGTGGGGCAGCACTTTTGCCATAAAGTCTGCCAGCTGCTCCTTCGACATTGCTTTTGTGCTCAATTCAAGCGGCTTTTGGTCGAATTGGTTATATATGGATTGAAATACCGAAGTAAGCGACACATCTCCTTCATCTGTATATACTGATATATCATTGAGTGATGTGATACGGTCGCGCAGACCGACGGTGTGCCGTTTCTTGGCTACATCTATGCTTTCTACAATGACTGCCTGCCTGCCTCGCGAGAGTAACAGATATAGACCGGGCTTGCCGGATATGGAGAGTATGGTCTTTTCCATGTGTTTCGTGTTTACGTTGTTTTGTTTCAGTGTTTATTAACGCAAAGATAATTGTTTCTTGCGGCTTCATGGTGTCAAGCAGCAAAAAAAACCTTAATTAGAAATGGCCGCGCCATGCAACAAAACTTCGAGAAGATTGTCGACTTGCGGTTCAAGAGGCTCTATCTGATTGTTTATGATGACATAGTCTGCCTTTCGCAGCTTCTCGTCTTCGGGCATCTGCATACTCATCCACCGGAGTGCCTCTTCGCGACTTTTTCCATCGCGTGCCATGACACGATGCAACCGCAGTTCGAGCGGAGCTGTGACACAGACCGTGTTTGTTACTTCAGCATCAAAATGCGACTCGAAAAGCAATGCGCTCTCCATGACAACAATGGGTGCATGCTGTGCTTCCAACCAGCGGCGAAAGCGTTGGCGAACAAATGGATGTACTATCTCATTCACCTGCCGGGCTTGTTCGTCTCCGCCTTGGATATAGGAAGAAATCAACGGTTTGTTGAGACTTCCGTCGGGCAATAAGGGGGAAGCCGACAAGAGAGCCTGCAAAGAAAGATGTATGGAACTGTTACCGACCATTTCCTTACGGGCTTCACCATCTGTATCAAATATGGGAATGCCACGCCGGTCCAAAAGGCGGCATACATAGCTTTTGCCACTGCCAATTCCGCCAGTCAGACCAAGACTAACTGTCTTCTTCAACGACATCTTCTATAAGGAAGTCTACGGTTGAAGGCACAATGCGCACATGCGACACACCGGCAGGAACTGATTTCAGATAGAGTTGAATCTTCCCGTCCGTGGCCTTAAGCAGAGTTTCATAGTTGACCACAAGGGTAAAGTCGTCAGCAGTGATTTTACGATACATGCTCATGCCGACCTGAAATATTATCTTCACCTTGGAAGGGAAGGTGCGCAGCGTCTTCCCTGCCGGAAAGTTGACACGTTTAACGGGCACATCAACCGATTTCTCTGTCATTTGATCCACATTGATTTTCACTCGCACGGAAGAGGGATCAAACTTGACACCGCGCATTTTGGCAAGGTTCACCTTGCAAACCATACTTTCAGAGATGTTGGCCAGATTGAGTGATTGCGTAATTGCCGAACGCAATGTGTCGAGAACCTCCGGCATGGCATATGCCGTCACCGAATCGGGAATTACACGTATGGATGATATGCCATAGAGCTGTTCTGTTTTCAAATTAGCTTTCAGCTCCACCGGCAGGCGCACGTTCAGACCATTATTGAAATAGTATTCCAGACGCTCGGCCTTGTATGACACTATCTTTGTTGTAGGCGAAAGCCTTTGCTGCAACAACTTGACAATGTCGGCAGGTGAAAGCACCACATGCCCGGATTGCCGGTCATAGTTCCTGAAATCCAAATTGATGGCCGGCAACCCGGCATATTGGTAATTGAGCAATTGACTGCCGCGATCTTTCAATACCACATGGAAAGTCGCAGGCAACTCTGTTGTGATAACCACATGATCAGGAACAGAATTCAGCCTGAGTGTCACGGCAAAATCTTTTTCATACTCATCGTTAAGAGCCAGAAAAACCCAAAAAGAAGCCGAAAGAGCCAGAAAGAACATGAACACAAGAAAGTTCCTGTTGCTCAATCGCAATAGGAACTTTTTCAGTCGCAAATATCTGCCTCTCAAATGCTTCATCTAAAAGAAGAACCGTTGGATGTGGCTAATCCTCAAGATGAGAACCTCGATCAC
The DNA here is from genome assembly GCA_002439755.1 of Prevotellaceae bacterium UBA6417. Classification (GTDB taxonomy): domain Bacteria; phylum Bacteroidota; class Bacteroidia; order Bacteroidales; family Bacteroidaceae; genus UBA6382. Next base: position 60,704 of record DJPH01000005.1, read on the forward strand.
TTCTTATCAGCTTGCTGCTGCACAGCTGTCGAATCGGCATAAATGCACGCACGGTCTATACGGATCTTCACATCTTTTGCCACTTCAAGCACGATGATGTTTTGCGCTTCGTCTATTTGACGGATTGTACCATGTATGCCTCCGGCCGTGATTACTTCCTGACCAACCTGAAGTGCCTTGCGAAACTTTTCAATTGCCTTTTGCTTTTTTTGCTGCGGACGTATCATGAAGAAGTACATGATAGCGAAAAGGGCAATGATCATTACCCAAAAACCGATTCCCGAGCCTGCTGCCGCGTTCCCTGCAGCCTGTAAGATTACTGTCATCGTTGTCATGTTTAATTATTTTGTTAGTTTATTTTCTTGCTTCAACTTGCGGGCTATGCTGTCAAGCATTCCGTTTATATAGCCTGCACTTTTGGGTGAGCTGTATACCTTGGCAATATTGATATACTCGTTCATGGTCACTGATTTTTCTATCGTCGGGAAATTGAGCATTTCAGCCAACGCACATTCCATGATAATCAAATCCATCACTGCTATACGGCTGAAATCCCAGTTCCGCGTATTCTGGCGTATCAGTTCCTCATATTCCTTCTTGAAATCAAATACACATTGAAACAGTTTACCGGCAAATTCCTTATCCTCATCTTCGCTGTACGCTGCGAGCAGTGGTTGGGCGGCACCATTGGATTCATCAAACCGCTTGATGGTCTTCAAGACAAAGGTGTCTATGATTTCCTTGTCATCGTTCCAATACAAGCTCCATTCTTCCAGCACATTGTCAATAGCCTCATTATAGCATATAAAACGTTTATAGGCCTTACGCCAGAACTCACGGTCGGCGGCATAAGAATCATCGGACGAATCCATATAGCAAGCATAAATATCGCTCTCGACTATTTGCTTATATAGACCTCGTATGACATCCTCTGCTTCTGTCCATTTATGGTTCTTGCCGTTCTCCTCGAATTTTGTCAATTGCTCATTGGTAGCCAATTGGGCAGCAAAGCGGTTTTTTATGAATTTAGGATTTGGAAGTTCTTTACAATCAATGCCCTTCAACCGTTCGGCCAATGATTCGTATTTCTTCTCGGCATAATCTGTAACATTCGTTATCAGCAACAACAGGTAATGGTATAAGTCATATGTCTTGGAAAGGCTGAACATCAGCTCTTTCATTGCCGCGTCCATCTGCTTGCCACCGTTTTTATAATCAGCATATGCCAATTGAACGACTTTCAGTCTTGCTATTTCTCTATTAATCATTCCGCAACCGAATCGATGATTTGTATTTGTTGCAAAAGTAGGTATTTATTTTCATTCCAATTGTGGTTACACCATGTTTTTTTACGAAACAAGGAGGAAAATAGCGATTCTTCTTGCTCAAACCGAAACGATTGCATAACTTTGCAGCCGCTTAGCCCACAGGGCAAATATCGGTTTCACATTGTGTGATGGCGAATTAGCACTTTACAACTAATTTAGAGTAACACTTTAAAGACAATGAAAGAATTCAATTTAACAGGAACCAAAAGAACAGATTTTGGCAAGAAAGCATCTCGTGACTTACGCAAGAGCGGTAACATTCCATGCGTTATTTACGGAAGCAAAAAAGACGCTGACGGAAATGTTGCAGTAACCCATTTTGTAGTGCCTTTCGAAGGCATCCGCAAACTCATCTACACTCCCGACATCTTTGTTGTAAACGTAGACATTGACGGTGAAAAATGCAAAGCCGTAATGCGCGAGATTCAATTCCATCCCGTAAAAGACAATGTTCTCCACGTAGACTTTTATCAAATCACAGAAGGACAGCCCATCACCATGGAAGTGCCCGTTGTATTCACCGGCCACGCCGAAGGTGTGCGCGCCGGCGGTGCATTGTTCGGCCATCTTCGTCGTTTGAAAGTGCTTGGCCTCTACGAGAACATCCCCGAACGTCTGCACATAGATGTAACAGCTCTCACCATTGGCAAGAGCATCAAAGTGGGCGACTTGCAGTATGACAATCTTGAGCTTGTAACGCCTAAGCAGGCTCTTGTATGCACCGTTCGTTCTACACGTGCCGCTGCATCTGCAGCTGCTGCCGCAGCTGCTGCCGCCAACAGCTAATTAAATCTGACAGAAAACATCTTAGACAATCAAGATGAACTACCTGATTGTAGGTTTGGGAAACATCGGAGATGAATACGAAGGCACCCGCCACAACATGGGATTCAGAATATTGGACGCTCTTGCAAAAGCGTCCAATATTGTTTTCCAGGACAAACGCTACGGCTTTATTGCCGAAACAAGAATCAAAAACCAAAACCTTATTCTTCTTAAACCTTCCACCTATATGAATGCCAGCGGAAACGCTGTGCGCTACTGGGCCGAAAAGAAAAAAATCCCTCTTGAACGCATTCTCATCGTTAGCGACGACATCTCGTTGCCCTTCGGTTCTTTGCGCATGAAGCCCGGAGGCAGCGAAGGCGGCCACAACGGTCTTCGAAGCATCACACAATGTCTCGGCACCAACCAATATGCCCGCTTGCGCTTCGGAGTAGGCAGCAACTTTCCCCGTGGTGCCCAGGTAGATTGGGTGCTTGGCAGGTTTAACGACGACGAGCTTGCCCGCATGGACGAACGTGTAGAAACAGCCTGCAACATGATTGCCACTTATTGCCTGTCGGGCATACAAACCGCCATGAACCAATACAATGGAAAATGAGCAATGAAGCACGCATAGACAAATGGCTTTGGGCTGCACGCATCTACAAAACCCGGAGCATGGCAGCAGAAGCCTGCAAAAACGGAAGGGTCACCATGCAAGGGCAACGCCTGAAGCCGTCACACGCAGTCAAAGAGGGCAATATCATTGAAGTGCGAAAACCGCCCATCACCTATCGCTTTCGCATCAAGCAACCCATCGAACATCGCGTAGGCGCCAAGCTCCTGCCTGAAATTCTCGAAAACATCACACCACCCGAACAATATGAACTGCTCGAGATGAGCCGCATCAGCGGATTCATAGACAGAGCCAAAGGCACGGGAAGACCAACAAAAAAAGAGAGGCGCGATTTAGACCAGTTTACGACACCCGTTTTCTTCGACACCGAAGCATTTGACTTTGATGACGACAGCGACGATGATTTCCGGCCGCATTAATTCTTCCGGTGGGGCAACATATGTGCCAGATGCCGCATGCACGTAAGTCCTACAGCCAATCCCAACACAACGCCGCACGAATTGGCCAGAAAATCCATCCAATCACCACTACGTCTTCCTCCTGTACAATAGGCTTGCAACAATTCTATCAAGCCGCTCATCAATATAGGAAAAGCCACCGCCAATGCCAGCAGCTTTTGCTTAGACCATTTCTTGTTTGCAGCTTCAAAGCGCCAATACTCAAGCCAAAAGATGCTCGTTGTCCCACCATACATTGCCATATGAACCCATTTGTCAATAAATGGCACATCATCGAGCGACGTAGATGGCGGAGTGCAAAAACACAAGAACCATATCAACGCCACGCATGCAAGTGTCAATGGAAAATTCTTCAGATACGTCATTGAAAAAAGCATAATTATAAATTCGCATGCAAAGATACAGCAAATAAAAGCGTAACTTTGCATCAATCACATCCAAAATAGAAACAAAAGCGACATGTTCAAGTTCAGGAATCATCTGGCAGCAGTTTTTTTGCTGCTATCCATGGCAACCGCCACGGCTCAAACCCAGTCGTTGCCACGCGTCACACTCATGTTCAAAAACGGTCAGTCCATACGGCTCTGCCTCCCCTCCCGCAATTGGAAACCATCATTGCCATGCTCTCTGGCCGACCCAGCGACGCAAGAGCTCGCTCAATATCCCGACACCGTCATATCCTCTATCAGCCTTGATGCCGGCGAGTCTCCCATCAACGGCTGTTCGCGCTGGGAAGCCTGCCACATTGCAACACCATCGCTGATATTCGGCAAAGAGCACACCGAATTGCGCTTAATCGGTGTTGTAGCCACATCGGCCGGGCGCGGCACTGTCTATCGCTGGTTCCTGCCATCCCGCCGTTCGCCACAGGATGCCACCGCCGCCTGGTATGGCATACGCCCCGAGGGCTCCTCAACAGTTTATCCCTTTATACAAGACGGACAACTGTGGCTGCGCGACCTTCCTATGGCATTCGGGAAAACCCATCCCGAATTTGTCAGTGCCGTAAAAAACTACTATCAAAAAGGGAAACGAAGCGAAAAAGAATCACGCATCAGACATCTTTTGGAAAGCCCTGCCGACATTCTGCTCCGCTTTTAATCACACACATCTTTCATGAGAAAAATCTGCAGCATCATCCTTTATAAAATTCTGGGATGGAAGCTACACGTAACCATTCCTTTGCACAAGAAAAGCATCATTTGCGTTGCCCCACACACCAGCAACTGGGATTTTATCTTAGGCATTCTTTACCGTAAAAGCATGGGGTTTTCATCACATTTCCTGATGAAAAAAGATTGGTTCTTCTGGCCTCTCGGAATCTTGCTCCGCCACATGGACGGCATACCCATCAACCGAAAATCCAAGCACCATCTCACCGACAGTCTTTCAGACTATGTGCGTCAATGCGACAGCATCCACATCGCCATAACGCCCGAAGGCACGCGCTCATTGTCGCGTCATTGGAAAAAAGGCTTTTATTTTATTGCCTTGAAAGCCGGAATTCCCATTCAGCTGTATGCCTTGGACTATCGCAACAAGACCATCGTCTGTACGCGCGAGATTATACCGAGTGGCAACCTTGAAAAAGATTTCAAGGATATATGCAATTACTATGCACCATATGGGAAATGCGCCAGATTCCCCCAAAAGTTCGCCATTGACAATGAAGCGGTTTAGTCTTTTTGCGCTGTTACTCCTGCTTTTCTGCATTCCATTGCCGGCATCGCCTTCACAAAAGACCGTAAGCGACAACGAGGGCATATTGGAAAAAGCCTTGCAACGCTTCTTTTCCGATTATACCTTGCCGGGATTCAAGCCGAAGCTTGTCATCGGCCTCGATGATTACGAATTAGACGAGGACGCACATACATTGGATGTATATGGCAACGAAGGATTCTCTTCCCAATTGTTTACACCCGACATCAACAAAGCCATCTACAACAGGTTGCGCCAATCGCTTCCGTCTCCCTACAACGACTACAGGCTTCGCCTGTTTGCTTTCGGTTTGGAAATCGATTCGCTCATTCCCAACCTGCTGCAAAACAACAAGCATCCCGAACGTCTTTGGGGATCCCACAATTATACCGGCAATCCCTGGTATGAAAACCTGTCTTCGCCCCACCGCCCCGGCCAGGGACTTCAAAACCGTCATATAGCCGTATGGGCCAGCCACGGACGCTACTTCAGCAGCAAGCTCGGAAACTGGGTATGGCAGCGGCCGGCACTGTTCTGCACCACAGAAGACCTGTTTACACAGTCGCTCGTGGTGCCCTACATCATTCCCATGCTCGAAAACAGCGGTGCCGTTGTGTATACGCCCCGCGAACGCGACTGGCAGACGCACGAAATAATCACCGACAACGATGCCGGTGACAAAGAGACCTATATGGAACACAACGGGAAAGAGCCATGGAAAAAATCTCCACAAAACGGTTTTGCCCGTCTAAAGGATACCTACCTCACCAACGAGAACCCTTTTTTCGATGGTACGGCACGCCGCGTCGCAACAACCGATGATGCCTCGTCTGTATCCTCTTGCCACTGGATTCCGCGCATAGCCAAAAGCGGCAGCTATGCCGTCTATGTGACTTACCAGAACCTGCCCGACAATGTCAGCGATGCCGTCTACGTAGTGACGCACGGAGGCATTGACACCCGCATCCGCGTCAACCAGCAAATGGGTGGCGGCACATGGGTCTACCTCGGCACTTTCCATTTCAACAAGGGACACAGCCTGAAAAACAGTATAAGTCTCACCAATCTCAGTTCCCAAAAAGGAAGCATCTCGGCCGATGCTGTCCGTTTGGGCGGCGGAATGGGAAACATCGCACGCGGCAACGATTTGGAAAGCGAACAGACCAGCGGCCTGCCCCGCTATTTGGAAGGGGCGCGCTATTTTGCCCAATGGAGCGGCATGCCCGACGCCGTATTCGACACCAAAGACGGTTTCAACGACTATGCCGACGATATCAATGCCCGTTCCAATTCGTTGAACTATTTGGGCGGTGGCAGCACTTACATACCCGACAGCCAAGGCACGCATGTGCCTTTCGAGCTTTCGGTGGCCGTACACAGCGATGCCGGCATAGCTTCCGGCAATGAAGTCATTGGCACCTTGGCCGTTCACACCACGGAAAACGACACCGCCGCCGTAACATTCCGCTCAGGCATCTCGCGCTATGCTTCTTCCGATTTGGCTTCTTTGCTGCAATATACCGTCTGCAACGACCTGTCGCAATCGTTGGGGCGCACATGGACCAGGCGCGAAATATTCGACCGCAATTACAGCGAAACACGTCTGCCCGAAGTGCCATCGGCCATCATCGAAATGCTTTCCCATCAAAACTTCACCGACATGCGATACGGGCACGACCCCAACTTCAAGTTTCTCATTTCGAGAGCCATCTACAAGGCCATTCTGAGATTCGTATGCAATCAGCATGGCACATCCTGCACGGTCCAGCCCCTTCCCATCCGCAATTTTGCCGCCTGTCTGCAGCCCGACGGCAAGGTGCTGCTTTCGTGGCTTCCCACAGATGACAGTCTGGAACCTTCGGCCCGCCCCGACGGCTACATCGTCTATATGCGTCGCGATGGCGAGGATTTCGACAACGGAACGGTCATCCGGGGAACGACAGCCGCATCCATATCCATTCCCTCCGATGTCATCTACAGCTTCAAGGTCTGCGCTTTCAACGAAGGCGGCAAGAGTTTTCCCTCAGAAGAACTCTCCGTGATGCACGCCTCGGGCGCCACAAAAGAAGTTATGATTGTCAACGGCTTTACCCGTCTGAGCGCACCTGCCGTTGTCAACGATTCGCGGGGCATGGGGTTTGACCTGGATGCCGACCTTGGAGTTGCATACAGGCAAAGTCCCGAATATTGCGGCCGCCAACTCAATTTCGACCCTTCGGCAACCCGCGGAGAAGGCCCCGACGGATTCGGCTACAGCGATACCGAACTGCAAGGCACAATGATTGCCGGCAACACTTTCGACTATCCCTACCTGCACGGCCGCGCCATAGCCCGCAACAGGCATTGCTCGTTTTCTTCATGCAGCATGGATGCCCTTGTCGGCGGTGGCATCGACCTCAACAGCTACAAGGCCGTAGACCTGATTTTCGGACTGCAAAAAGACTGCGGCGAAAGCAGCATTGTCTCCTATAAGACTTTCACTCCGCAACTGCGCACCTTGATAGAGAATTATCTGAAACAAGGCGGAAGCCTTCTGGTTTCGGGTTCCTATCTTACTTCCGACCTGAAAAACAGGCACGAACACGATTTTGCCGCCCATATCCTGCACTATGCGCCATCCGAAGACGACGGCCTACCCGCCGACTCACTCGTAAAAGGCAACGACTGGAATTTTTCTATACTTCGTGCCTTAGGCCGCGGGCACTATGCCGTGACCCATCCCGAACGGCTGGCTCCTGTGGGCGAAGCCTTTCCCTGTTTCACCTATTCCGACGGAACTTGCGCCGGCATTGCCTATGCCGACAAGCAATCCACGGTTATGGCCCTCGGTTTTCCATTCGAAAGCATCAACGAAGAAGAGGCACGCAACAGACTGATGGGCGCATTTCTCAGCATGTTATCCCAATAACCCATAAAGACATCTGTTTATGACTTACAACATCCAACTTAACCAGACAGGCACACACTGCATGGACATTTCGGAAGAAACGTTCCGTACCATCCGCCGCTATTCCTTGTTCCACCAATTGGTCGACAGCAACGGTTATGTCGATGAGTCCGTACTCGAAAAACTCAAGTACAACATCCGTTCCATCATAGCTGCCAAAAGCGATTGCAAAGACCTTTTGGACCTGTGCATCGACGTGATCTATCACGACAAGATGAAGGCCTACGGCCTTAACCGGCTCATCGAAGCCTACAGGCAATGGGAAGCGACACAGGCTCCCGAAAACGGCAGCGACATTGATTGACATCATCGAGCGCAGCCTTGTGCCCAAAGCACCCGGCATCCCCACGGAAGATGCCATCGTGGTCACCCCGTGCTTTTGCGCGGTCATTGATGGTGCCACCAGCAAGGATCATACATCCGCCTATGGTCCGGAAACTCCGGGACAAGTAGCGGCACGTCTGCTTTCAGCATCCGTCAGGTCGCTGTCGCCCGACAGTTCGGCCGAAGAGGCCGTATGCCACCTGACACAAGCCATAGCCGGCTATTGCCGCGCCCGTTTCGGTGAGACGGCCGCCCTACGGCATCCCTCCATCCGCCCTACAGCCAGCGTGGCTCTCTTCAGCCTGCACCGGAAAGCCGTATGGCTTTTCGGCGACTGTCAGTGCCGTTTCGGCGGGCACACCTACACCAACAACAAGCTCATCGACAGCATCCTGGCACAGGTACGTTCCGACATCCTATGCCACCTGTTGGAGCAGGGACGCAGCAAATCGGAACGGGAGCGCATCAAATCCCAACTGCAACGCAGCGATTTGGGACGCAAGTTCATTGCCGACGCGCTGCATGACCAGCAGGCTTTTCAAAACGGCACTCCGGACAATCCCTACAGCTATGCCGTCATCGACGGAACGCCTTTTCCTCTTTCAGCCATTAGGACGTTTCATGTCGATTCGGGTGAAGTTATTTTGGCATCCGATGGCTATCCGGTGCTCTGCGACTCCTTGCACGAAACCGAGGAAAAACTGCATGAGCTCAACCAAAGAGACCCGCTTTGCATCCGGGAAAACAAGCAAACGAAAGGCATTTTGCCACAGGCCAACAGTTATGATGACCGTTCGTACCTGCGATTCAGCATCCGATAAACTTTCGCAAAGCCATATTTGCATAAAAAAGTCACAAACGTGATGTAGGTACAAAGTTCTTGCTGCAAATGTTATCCTATTTTTAGGAGAATCGCTACCTTTGCGAAAAATAACCGATGAAATAACACTCAAAAGTTGATGAATATGGAAGAATCAAAGCTGAAGCCTGCTATCGTCTTCGACTGCTTTGCGGCAGTGAATCGCATTCCCCGTCCTTCGAACAAGGAGGAGAAGATGATGGCGTTCCTGATGGATTACGGCAAGAAACTGGGGCTGGAGACCCTTATGGACCAAACGGGGAACGTCCTTATCCGAAAACCGGCCACAAAGGGCTATGAACACTTGTCGACTACTGTCATACAGAGTCATATGGATATGGTATGCGAAAAAATCGCAGGACTGGATTTCGACTTTGAAAAAGACCCTATTGAAACCGTAGTAGAAGGTGATTGGATGCATGCCAAAGGAACTACCCTTGGTGCTGACGACGGGATAGGTGTGGCGATGGAAATGGCTTTGCTGGCCGACGACAGCATAGAGCACGGCCCCATAGAATGTCTCTTTACCCGTGCCGAGGAAACCAGTCTCGGAGGAGCTTCGGGCATCAAGCCCGGATTTATGACGGGTAAATATCTGCTCAATCTGGACTCGGAAGATGAAGGATTGATTTTTATCAGCTGTGCCGGCGGAGCCAATACAAATGCTGCATTTGATGTGGAATATGAACCGGCACCGGCCGACGGCTTTTTCTTCAAGATTCAGGTGGAAGGCCTTACCGGCGGACATTCGGGTGATGATATAGAAAAGAAGAGAGCCAATGCCAACAAGCTGTTGTTCCGCCTGCTTTATCGTTTCATGAAAAAGTATGATGTGCGTTTGGCCGATGTACAAAGCGGAGGATTGCACAACGCCATACCTCGTGACGGTTATGCCGTTTGCAGCGTGCCATCAAAGTATAAGGAAGATGTGCGTGTGGATTTCAATGTGATGACTTCGGAATTTGAGGAAGAATACTTTGCAACTGAAAAAAACATGAAGTTCAGTCTGGAAAGCGTTCCACCGGCCGAAAAGGTGATCAGGAAAGACATTGGCGACCGTCTTATCAAGGCTATTATTGCCGTTCCCAACGGTGTTTTTGCCATGAGTCAGGACATCAAGGACTTTGTTGAGACATCTTCAAATCTGGCCAGCATCCGTTTGAAAGGCGACAAGATAAAAATTGAGACCATGCAGCGCAGCAACCTGACCAGCAAACGGCTTGCGGCCTGTGACGCGGTAAGTTCTGTGTTCGATTTGGCCGGTGCTAAGGTTGATGTTAATACCGGCTATCCCGGCTGGCATCTTGACCCCTCAAGTCCTTTGCTGAAGATTGCCGTTGATGCTTACGAGCGCCTGTTCAAGCATAAGCCTGAGGTACGTGCCATCCACGCAGGTCTGGAATGCGGTCTGTTCAGCGAAAAATATCCCGAAATGGATATGATATCGTTCGGACCGACCCTTCGCGGGGTACATAGCCCCGACGAACGTCTGCTTATTCCTACCGTGGAAAAAGTCTGGGATCATCTGAAAGAAATACTTAGGAATATACCTGCCGGGTAAGTTGAAAATTGATGAGGCGGTGCGGACAGTTGGTTTGTACCGCCTCATCTTCATCCATCATCTCAATCGCAATGCGCAAGTTCTTGTTCCTGATGCTCCTGTTGCTATGTGGATGCATGCTTTCCTGCATGGACGAAGAGAAATTTGACACTCCGGCAGGTGCCACACTCGACTTTTCCATAGATACATTGAAGTTTGATACGGTGCTGGCCAATGTAGGAACGCCCACAAGGTATTTCATGGCCTATAACCACAACAAGAAAGGAATCAGAATAACAGACATAAGTTTTGAGAATGGTGAAAGCCGGGGCTTTCGGGTCAACGCAGACGGATTGTATATTAATAATGGTCTTCAGCAGCCCATCGAACGCAGGAAAGGCGACAGCCTGAGGATATTTGTGGAGCTTACTCCCGAGGCTTACGACAGGGATGAGCCTGTAGAGGTATCGGCCCGCCTCATATTCACATTGGCTAACGGAATGCGGCAGTCGGTGGTGCTCACGGCTTTCAGTCAAAATGTGAACGTGATGCGCAACATACATGTTATGCGTGACAGCATTCTTGCTTCGGGTCGTCCATACCTTATTTATGACAGCCTGACTGTTGCCGAAGGAGCGACCCTCACATTGCAGGCCGGTGCAATGCTGTATTTCCACAGCAACGCCGGACTGCGTGTGGATGGAAGCCTGAAGGCTGAAGGTACGTTGAAGCAACAAATAGTGTTCAGGGGCGACCGCACCGACATGATGTTTGAGAATCAGCCCTACGACCGTGTTCCCAATCAGTGGCAGGGAATACGTTTCACGTCTTCGAGCTATGGAAACGAGCTGAACTATTGTGATATTCACAGCGGTAACTACGGCATCGTATGCGACTCGTCGGATGCAAGCCGTGAGAAGCTGAGAATGGAAAACAGCGTTGTACACAATATGGGAGGCAATTGCATCACCCTCTTTTCAACCAATGCTTTTGTCGGTAACACGCAAATAACCAATGCAGCCAATTATTGCATAGCTGTTTATGGCGGAAATGCAGACTTCGTCCACTGCACCATTGCCAATTGCTATCCGTTTGAGGCCCGGCGCGATGGTGCATTGTACTATAGCAATGAGTTCAACGGGCAGCCTTATCCCATTGAAAAACTCTCTGTTCGAAACAGCATCATCACCGGCTATTCGGACGATGAAATATATGGCGTCAAGTCGGAAGCATATCCTAAAGCAGCCTTCAACTATGGTTTTTACAACAGCTTGCTCGATACGCCCGAAGTGGACGATGGGCAGATTGTCGGCTGCAAATGGGACAATTCAAAGAACAAGGTGTGTCGCGAAGGAAACTTTCCGAAGTTTAACAATGCGGCACTCATCTATAGCTTCAAATTGGTAAAGGAATCTCCGGCCGTAGGATTGGGAGATGAAACCGTCACGTCTATCTATTATCCCAACGACCGTTTAGGCCGTCCCCGCCTTGCCGATGGCCATAGTGATGCCGGCTGCTATGAATTCCAAGAGACTGCCCGATAAAAGAAAACACTCTTTTTCTTTTGTATTTTGAGCAATATACACTAACTTTGCCATTCAACCAGTTCATGACATGTTACAAACAGCATTGGTGATTTTACCCATAATACTTTTGTCGGTATTGTTATTGTCGATACGCCTGCTTTGCGGGAAGAAAGACTTTGTCAATTCGCATATTGATGGCAACAAAGCTTTAAACAGTCAAGGCATATTCTGTGCCAAGCAACAGGACAGGAACCAACGAAAAAACAGCGGATTCCGCATCAAGGAACACATTAAATAGAAATTTCTCACAAACATGAAACATCACAACACCCTATTGAGCTTGTCAATACTATTTGCATCAGCCGTGTTTGCCGGCTGTAACAAACCTGCCGCACCCAAAGCCTCGCAAGCAGCATCACCCAAAGAGGAGGCATCGGCCAAGATAGCCTATGTAGACGTGGACTCGCTCATGAAAAAATATCAGTTCTGCATAGACTATACGGAAATCTTGAAAAAGAAGACAGAGACGATTCAAAATACACTCAACAACAAAGGTCTGGCTCTCCAAAAGCAATTAGCCGATTTTCAAAGCAAGATGCAATCGGGTGCTTATACGCGTGAGCAGGCGGAAAGCGTACAAGTGTCCTTGCAAAAGAAACAGATACAGTTGCAAAATCTGCAACAAAGTCTGGCAGGAGAATTTGAAAAGGAGCAGACAAAATACAACGATGCCTTGCGCGACTCCCTGCACAACTTCTTGAAAGCCTATAACGCCACCTACGGATATAACTTTGTCATCAGCAAGGCCGGTGATAATATACTGCTGGCAGATGAAAAGTTTAATATCACAGAAGATGTTATCAAGGGCTTAAACAAACGTTATAAGCCAAGCAAGGAAATAAAGAGTGCGTTGAAAAAATAGTTCAACCGTGACTTCCGGCTCCGAAAGGCGTTTCTATACGGGGGAAACGTCATGCTTGCCATTGAAATAAAAAGGAAAAATCAGATGCCATGCAGGAACAAATAACTATACATTGCGTCAATAATAACCGCCCAATCAAAGTAGAAGCGGGAAGTACACTCGAAGAAATCTATAGACAGACATCCATAGAGGGTCTTGGCGATATAGCTGCAGCGAGGGTCAACAACGTTGTCAAAGGCCTGGACTTCATTGTTTATACCAATAAGGATGTGGAGTTTCTCGACCTGCATTCCCCATCGGGGCTGCGCACCTATACGCGCTCTCTGTTTTTCATTCTGGGATATGCCATCAAGAAGCTTTTTCCCGACAAAGACTTCTGTATGGAAGCTCCTGTATCGAACGGCTATTATTGCCGGCTTGATCTCGGACGTCCTCTTGAAGACGAAGATATTGCCAATATTCGTCGTTGCATGGACGAGGTTATCAGCAAAGACCTGCCATTTCAACGTACGGTATGCCATACGGAAGATGCCATCAAGCTCTTTAAAAGCAAAGGAATGGAGAGCAAGGTGAGATTGCTCGGTTCGCTTCAAACGCTTTATTCCAGCTATCATACGTTGGAAGACTATTCAGACTATTATTATGGGGCATTGCTGCCACGTACCGGTAAAATCCATCTATATGACATTATGCGCTATCATGACGGAGTGCTTGTGCGTGTGCCGGATGGCAACAACCCTCTTGTACTGAAGCCACTCATCAAACAAAACAAGATGCTTGACATCTTTCGTGAGCATCAGCGATGGCAGAAAATCATAGGACTTCGCACCATAGGTGACCTTAATGCCGCAAGTTCCAATGGCTATACTTCCGACCTGATTAATATTGCTGAAGCATTGCAGGAAAAGAAAATCTGTCAAATTGCAGAAGAAATACAACATCGTCCCGAGGTGCGTCTCGTGCTTATATCCGGACCTTCATCAAGTGGTAAAACCACATTTTCCAAACGTCTTGCCATACAACTGATGGTGTGCGGATATCATCCTGTTGCTTTCTCTATGGATGACTATTTCGTTGACCGTGTCAAAACACCGCGTGATGCGAAAGGTGAATACGACTTTGAATCCATTGATGCATTAAATCTGTCAAGGCTCGAACACGATTTGCAGGAACTCTTTGCCGGTCATGAAATCGAATTGCCCAAATACAACTTTCAAACAGGTAAAAGCGAGATGAGCGGCAAAAAGTTAAGATTGGATCAGCGCACCATCATTATTATGGAAGGCATACACGGACTCAATCCTAAACTTACCGAAAATATCAGCGATTTGTTGAAATACAAGATTTACGTATCGGCCTTGACAACCATTTTGCTTGATGATCATAACTATATACCGACTACCGATAACAGGCTGTTGCGCCGCATAGTGCGCGACTATAAATATCGCGGCTATTCGGCCTTGGATACCATCAAACGTTGGCCGAGTGTCACAGCAGGAGAACAGAAATGGATATTCCCTTATCAGGAAAATGCCGACATCATGTTTAATTCCGCACTCCTTTTTGAGTTGGCCGGGCTGCGCAACCAAGCATTGCCTCTGCTGGAAATGGTTCCCGAAAACGTGCCCGAACACAGCGAAGCCTACCGATTGAAAAAGTTCTTGCAGTATATTCAGCCAATGCAGATTGATGACCTGCCTCCTACATCCCTTCTGAGGGAATTCCTGGGCGGAAGCTCGTTTCATTATTAATGTTCCTTGTCATCGGAGATTGCCTGACATTCGTAGTAGCAGCCTTGCTCTTTCAACGAATTGATAAGTTGATGATAGATTTTATTGCGGCTTAACAACCCGGCATTCCCAATGATAAACATCTGTTCGCGTGCCCGTGTCAATGCCACGTTGAGCTTCCGGTCTACCCAATAAGGTTCATCATTGTCGTATTGTTCCAAATAGGTGGATGCGGCTAAGAATTGCAGTTGGCAGGCATGGCGCACGGTAAACAAATAAAAGATGATGTCCCGTTGGCTTCCTTGAAAGCGTTCTACCGTGTCAATCGTGATGTTTTCAAGGCCGCATACATCCTGGCGTTCCATTTCTTTCCTAATGGCCGCTATTTGGTTTCTGTAGGGCACTATTATTCCGACATCGGCTGCATTCAGTGTCTGCCGATGTGCTTTATAGAGTGATTGCAGTTCCTTGATGCAACGCACAGCAAGGCGTGCCTCGGCAATGTTCTGCTTGCCGTTGAATCCCTTTTCGTCAGGCAGGCAATGAAAGAATGCCATCCTGTTGGTCGACAGTGCAAGAGCCGGCTGTCGATTGCCCACAAGCGGATAAAGCTCGTCGATTCCGCGTTTTTGGTGGGCAAGAGGAACGCAATGCAGGTGGTTTGAGTAGAAATGTTCGTTGACAAACTTGAACAATTGAGGATGCATACGTCCTTGTGTCTCAAGCAAAGCAAACGAGTGGGTCTCGTGCAAAGCCTGACAGGCCGCAAGCAAGCGTTCAAACAGTGAATTGCGGCAATCATGCAAGCCGATTTCCTGCAGGCATGCTTCTTTGACCGCTGATTCGTCCGTGCTCTGCTGAACCACTGCCGGCAATTGTTTCTGGTCTCCGATCATGACAAAACGCCCGATGCTGTCTTGCCAAGCTCCGTCCCTCCATTGGCGTGCAAAGAGCAGTCCCAGCATTTGCGGTTCCAATATTTGAGAGGCTTCGTCTATGAATGCCACCGAAAAATGTATCTTGCCGAGCAATTCTGCCTGAGCCGAGATGGAAGAAGTAGTGCCAACGTAAACTTTCGTTCCCGTCAGTAGTAATCGGAGTTCACCGGCATTCCTTATGTGTGTGCATCTCTCGTCCAAGAAACGCTGATGATAGCGTTTGTCAGCTGTCAGCATGGAACCTATGCGGAGATAATCGGTCAGCAAATCGGGCTCGTCTTTGCAGATTACGTCAAGCATACTGCATATTTCGTCTACCGCCTGATTGGTATATGCCATAATAAGCAGATGCTGCGTATCGTTTCGCAACTCTTCTTCAACCATATGTCGCAAGGCCCGGCTCGTTTTGCCCGAGCCCGGTGGGCCTATCACAAAAAACAGGTCTCTGCTGCTTCGTTCTTTTTTTATCAGGTCATTGAGTGCGCCATAATTTCCTTTCAGAGCCTTTTCTTCTGTGTGATATGGTCTGCGCCGGTTCAGCAAAAGGTCTTGCCGGTCTTCCGAACCGGTCAAAAACATATACAAAAAGGAAAACAGGCGATTGGCCGACGATTCCACCAAATCGTGTTCAACGGCGTAGCGAGCATCTTTGCTGCCAAATATACTTTTGTTGCATTGCGGATGGCGCAGTTTGACGACGATTCCGTTTTCTTTCAGTTCGGAGATATTTCCCCGCATCAGGAACTGATGCCTGACGTCCGGCTTTTCTTTGTCATGGCGATAGAGCAATACGGCATCTCCTGTGCGGAAATCAGAAAGGCACATGTCGTCTTTCTGTTCGTTAGTGAGTGAAATATAAGTGACATCTGTCGGATTAGCGTCTGTTCCCGATATGCTCTCCACTCGCAGATTGCAGTACATTCCGCCAAGTTCGTGACGTAATTGTTCCGGCAGGTTCCACAAATCCGAAAAGGCCCGACCGGCATTGCCCGGAACGGTAGTTTTGCTCATCATGTTTTCACGGCAAAGGAACGTGTAAAAGCGGAAAAAGTAACTTTGCAGAATTTTCTCCCGCTCGGTTTGCGGCCTTTGGAACGGGCGTAGCAGTTTTTCCAATTCCGGCCGTTGATATTGTGCCCACAGCTTCCCGACAGACTCAGTGCATAGCTGTTCGGGGGTCAATCCCGTTAGGAGCTTGCCGATGTTTCCCTGCGCGCATACCATTTCCTGTGACACAATCCTGTTGCGCAGGGCGATGGCTTCGCGCAGCAGCTTTTTGTAGGTCTGTTCGTGCATCAGGCCGTCTGTATATTTCGAATACAGCAAATAGGTGTCGGTTCGTGAAGGCGAAACGCCTATCCCATATTCCAATATAGCCTGATAGAGCATCATCTGCACAAAATGTGCTTCGCGGTGGGTATGCCTGAATTCGTCCATTTTGCCACTTTTCTGCTCAACCAGTTTGCTGTAATCGCTTTGCAAAAGATCCATACGCCCCGACAGTCCCAATGCCTCACAAATGAATGATGGCTCAATCAAAGTCTTTGTCAGTTGAAAGCCGTAGTCTTGTTCCAGACGGTCGTGAACCAATTTTTGCAGGTTGTCAAATTGCCTTCGTGCTTCTTCATGAAAACGAAAATGCTCGTTAAGATTGACAAGAGCAAACGGCAATGGCATTTCTCCGAAAGCCTTGCGAATAGAATCTGCATAGGCAGGCTCTTTGCCGGGCTGATGGTTTATCAGATTGTCCAGAAACAATCCCGATACTTGTCCCAAAAGCGTGTAGCTTGTGTTCCGGTGTGTTTGCAGGCGGTTCAGGATATAGTTGATGGGACTGTGCCCGTATTCCTTGAAGCAGGCTGCGAGCGACGAAACCTCTATCTGATAGAGGTTTCGTCGCTCGCAG